>CAZLYT010000497.1:0-3158 GCA_964563515.1 uncultured Candidatus Competibacteraceae bacterium
CAGTCATCCGGCCGGCGTGCGCTCGCCACCGGGCTGTATCGCTCCTTGGGCCTTGCCACCGCGCTGGTGCTAGCCTCGGCTCCCGCTGCGCATGCGATCGACGGTTGGGCGATTGCAGCCGGCACCGGTGAAGAAAGCACAGATCGAATCGGGGCAAGCCTGCAGTGGGATTGGGCACGACGCTGGTTTTCCGACGGCGACTGGTATCTGGGCGGTTACTGGGAGCTCGCGGCCAGCTATTGGGACGGAGACTCGGGCTCTAGCGGCAACGGTGAGATCGCCGAAATCGGCGTCACCCCAATATTTCGGCTGCAGCGGCATAGCCCCTGGGCCTCGGTGACACCGTTCGCGGAATTCGGTATTGGTGCACACCTGCTCTCGGAGACCGAAATTGGAGACCTGGATCTATCCACAGCCTTCCAGTTCGGCGACGTCATAGGTGCAGGATTGCGCTTCGGTGACCACGGTCAATACGAACTGGCCTACCGTTTCCAGCATTTCTCCAACGGTGGCATCAAAGGCGTCAACAGCGGCATCGATTTCCACGTCTTGCGGCTGGTAATACGGAGGTAGCAGGGATCCTGCGCTCGCGACACTTTCGGGGAAATCATGCGCGGCAATCACCGAATGCCAGCGCCGGCTACGGCTCTGGTGCTGGCCAATCACGCCAATACGAGTCAAGCCATGCTCGACCGATATCAATGGAACAACCGGGTTCTGCTGGTGTTCGCGCCTTCAGAGGAAGATCCCCGATTCTGCCAAACTTGACATGAAGTCGACGCCAACGCCTGCCATATCGATGAACGGGACATGGTGATCGGCTGGTTGCGGGAATCCGGCGACGCCCGCCTCGGTGGTGATCTAGTCTCGGCGGATGACCGGCGCCAGGTGCGAGAGCGATACCGCATCGAGCCCGAAGACTTCACAGTCTTGCTGATCGGTAAGGACGGCCCCGAGAAAGACCGGGCCCTGGCTGTACCGGACCTGGATGGCATCTTCGCATTGATCAACACGATGCCGAAACGCGACAGTGTCGTCCCGCCCCGCACGCTGCTCCCCTTCATCGTAGAGCGGATTAGCGCCAGCGTAATCCGCTGCCTTCTCAGGGCGAAAGAATGGTGCATTACGCTTCGCCAATGCACCCTACCGATGAAACGGGCCCCGGACTGAATCGTATGGCCTCACCCGCATGATCTGGGAGACAATGCAGTCCTCGGTTTCCTATTGGCGGCGGAGAGCTTTCGCATGCTGCCGGGCGAGGAAACAGCCGGCGCGGTCTACTCCGCAGTGCAAGGGGTCCCGGAGCTCAGCCGAATCATCAGGCATCACCAGTTGCCGGTGTGAAGCGTCACCATCATTCCCGAAAGAGATTGGGTGGTTTCGGCAGACATCGATGGACACATCATCGCCAGCTCCCGTGAAACCGGCGAGGCCGTCGCCCACTACGCCCATCCGCTCGAGCCGGCCATCACCTGCCTGCTGCCCAACCGCGAGGGGTCGTCGCTCGCGGTCGCCAGCACCGGGGGACTGTTCCAGCTCGACGTCGACACCTTCAGCGCGCGGGAAAACGAGAGCGACGGCGACCACTCCTTCGTCGCCTGTAGCCGTGATCCGACCCGCGCGCGCCTGGCCGTTGCCAACATGGAGGGGGTCGTCATGCTCTGGGATCTGGAAACAGATCGGCTGACAGCGCTCCCGTTCTTGAAGGATCTCAAGGCCAATAGCATGGCCTTCGATCCCACGGGGCAGCACCTGGCGCTCGGGGCCAAGGATGGCACCGTAAGCTTTTGGTCCCTGGATCGCGGTGAGCCCCTGTGGTCTGCAGCCACGGCCCACACCGGCGAGGTGCTTTCAGTGGATGTCAGCCCCGATGGGAGGCAGGTGGTATCGGGCGGCAATGATGGCTTCGTTCGCACCTGGGCACTCGCAAACGGGTCACCGGGGCTCAACCGTCTGACCCATCCAGGACCGGCCTGGGAGGTCCGCTTTTCGCGGGGACATCCGAGCGGCGAGTACATCGGCTCGGTGGGTACGGACGGTGATATCGAGTGGTCGGAGGCAGCGTCCTATCTTCCCTACACGCCGACACGCGCCCATTCGGGCCGAGTCAATGCCCTCGTTTTCGCAGACGACGGAACCTATGCAACGGGGGGAAACGACGGGGCGGTTGCTTATTTCGACCCGAGGCGGCCACGAGTCATCGGCGGCAGGTTCGTCACCTTGTCCGGCAATCCTTGGGTTCTTGCACTCAACCCGGCGGGCGATCGGGTGGCGGTTACCTATGGACAGCGCGGCAGTGTCGACATCTATGACGTTGCAACACTGGAGCCACTGGGCAATGGCTTCGAGGCGGGAAGCCTGGTGACCGCCGGTGCTCGACATTCCGCAGGAGGTCCCGTGGCTTTCGGCACCGCCGAAGGAGACATCTTGCTGTGGAGTTTCGGCGCCGAAGCCGTTCGCACGCGCCAAGCTCACCAGGGTGCGATCGTCGATCTCGCCTACGCACCTGATGGTCGCTCGATGGTCTCGATCGGTGCCGACCATCAGCTCAAGCATTGGCAGGTTGACGGCAGCACGCTGCGCAACCCGCGTGTGCTGGGCGAGACCGCTGACCGCGCAGGGGCCGTCGATCCGATGGGTGCTTGGGTTGCCTTCGGGTTGCTCGGAGGCGGCGTTGACGTGGTGAACATTGCCAACGGTGAAATCGAGCGGGAGTTGCGAACGGAAACCGGCCCGGCGGCGACTGCGATTGCCTTCGCGAGCGACAAGCCGGCCCTCTACATCGGCGATGCTTACGGTCGTCTCAGCCTTTGGAATACCGACACTTGGCAGCTGCGGGAATCACCAAACCAGGGCCACCGGGGCGAGATCAGCGTTATTCAAATTGACGCCGTGGGCGATCGCGTATTCACGGCCGGTCGGGACAGCAATGTCAGGGTCTGGAATGCGAGCACCGCCGACGCAATAGGTGTCCCGCTGACCGGCCACGGCGGCGTCATCCGAGCGCTGGCATATGCTCCGTCCACGCAGACCCTGGTCACGGCAGGGGGTGACGGCCGTTTGATCGCACGGCGCTTGGACGCGGCGTTATGGGTCGCCGAGGGCTGTCGGCTGTTCGATGTGTTCGGGCGCCGTTTTGGCGATGCGGAGATCCAAAG
>CAZLYT010000498.1:0-2009 GCA_964563515.1 uncultured Candidatus Competibacteraceae bacterium
CCCGCCGGTCCGGCGATGACGATGAGGCCTCGCCGCATCGCCGAGCCGGCGCCGCTTCCAGCCGAGCCCCGCACGATCAGCTCGCCGCCGGTCATCCCCCGCTTGAAACCGGGCAGAGCGGCGCCGGCCCGGGGTCCGGCGCCTCCCCTTATGTCGAGTGCCCCACCTGACATGGCGAGCCCTGCCTCGCTTCCCACATCGCCCTCGACGACAACCTCGCCCTCGGAGAGTCCGGCACCGATCCGGTCGCCCAGCGCCAGGTCGCCGGCGAAACGGAGGTGTCCGTCCGGCTGCCCCCGGAGCTCGAAGATATCTCCGAGAGGCGTGTCACCGTCCCGCTCGAGGTGCACGGGCCGCCGCGCCAGCTCGCCTACCGTGAGGCTGGTCCAGGACCCTGCCAACACCTCGGAGAAGTCCGCCCGCTGTTTCAGGGGGGTTCTCAGCCTGGCCACCAGTCCGCCACTCATTTGGCGCCCCCCATGATCTCCCGGAGGTGAAAATGGTGTGGGCCTAGCTTGCCGCCGTAGTTCCCGGCGCTGATCGCCACCACTTCATCGCGGCAGGCGGCATCTATGCCTGCTCTCATCGAGGACGCGATGGCGGCTGCGTCTACGCCGTTGACCACGATCTCCAGCACACAGTTGACGTCGTCCGGCAGTGCCGACGTGGTGACGGCCCGGAGCGTCGGGCAATAGGCATCGTTGGTGGACGCAATCATCGACTTGATCCGGCGGGACCCCACCTTGCTGCCGCTGCGGACCACGCCGCCCGGAAAGGGAAGGATGGTGCCGGGCTGCGATGCCATGGCATCGGCGGCCGCTTCCGCCGCCGCGAGCGCGCCGTCGGCGCTACGCGCCAGAATCAGGAAGTTTCCGCCTCCCACCCCCTTCAGCATGCCGAACTTCTCCTGGACCAGGAACTCGCCCTCCATTACCGGGATCCGCCAGTACCGCACGCCGGCGACGACCTTGCTGATCTGGAAGCCATCTCCGAAGAACCGCAGTGCGGAGCCCACACCCACGCGGTCGGACGCATCGGGGAGGCCATCGAAGCACGCGGTGGTAGGGCAGGTGAGCACCGTCTGCCCGATGCGCTCGATCAGGCGCTTGGCCAGATCGTCCTTGCCCATGGTCATGAGCAGGACACTGGTCCCCGGCCTTCCGTCGGGCGTCTCCCGGGCGGAAAGCTCTCGCTCGACGCCCGCCTCCACCTTGCATCCGATCACCGACGTGGCAAAGCCGGTCAGCTTGAGCGCGGCGGCGCGCACCCAACGCTGGCTGCGCGCGGTAATGACGACCCGCGCCACGCGCATGGTGAACGCTTCGGCAAAAGTGTCCTCGATGAGGACGCCGCGGATCTTCATGATGCATGGCGGTCATTCTGAGCGAAGCGAAGAATCTCTCTGGCATGCGAGAGATCCTTCACTGCGTTCAGGATGACATCACAAGCGTACGGGCTCATCGCGAATTGCCTGGACCGGATAGTTCTCGAATGCCACGGTGGAATACGCGTTGAAGTGCCGCCGAAGGTCCGGCAACAGCGCTTCGTCGTAACCAGGCCGGACGTGCAGCCGCCGGCCCGCCGGCGCACGCCGGAGCTGACCTTCCTCTACAACCAGTGTCCCGCCTTTGATCACGTATCGGGGGGTGGCGAACATCCTGGCGACATCCGGTTCCCGGGCGTACACGGTAACGTCTGCGTCCGCGCCTGGCCCCAGATGTCCCTTGCTGGTCAGTCCGAGCAGGCGGGCGGGGCCCGCTCGGGTAATAATGGCGACCTCGTTCAGCGTGAACTCGCGCGCCAGTCCGTCGGCCAGCGCCGAGCCGGCCAGAAGCTTCGGGTTGACCTGCTTGATTCTCTCGTCGCGTATGCTTCGATCCATGAGCAGCTGGATCAGCGCCGGGTACGAAAGAAAGGAGCCACCGTTCGGGTGATCGGTGGAAAGCACCACCCGCCATGGATCCTCGCTCAGCAGAAAGAGCTCCAGCCCGATGGCCCACTGCAGAGCG
>CAZLYT010000499.1:0-13751 GCA_964563515.1 uncultured Candidatus Competibacteraceae bacterium
GGCCGCCAAGGGGCCCTCGATCACCGAGCCCGGCTCCTGCCCTCGGCCGAGGGCGAGGCGATGCTGATGCACCACGATGTGGCTCACGGCGTCGGCAATTTCCCGAGCGCCCACGGCCCGTGGGCGCCGCGCCGCGGTCACCCGCGTCGGTGACCGCGAAGCCGATTCCGCCGCGACGGTATCGAGGGCGTCCAGCCGAACCATTGGCAGGTCCTGCACCAAGACCGAAAGAGCCTCGCAACGAATGGCCCCAACGGCGATGCCATCGCGCAGCAGCACGCTGAGGCCTTCCAGAAAGGCGCGACCAGCGGACCCCTCCACCGCCGCCGGCTGCACCCGCAGCACCAGCAGCGGCTCACCGGGTTGCGACCAATGGCGACTCAAGTAGGAAAACCAGCCCCGAAGCCTGGCGAGACGCACCCCGGCATCCCTCAACAGGCGCGAGTCACTCGCGCCACCGAGCTCGGCAACCACGGCGATACGCTCCCGCGTCTCGGTGCTGAACACCTGGGCCGCGAGCAAAGTATCGGCGGCCGCTCGCGACGGCTGCCCGGACAGACCCAAGGCTGAGCAGGCACCAAGCTTTTGCAGGGCCTTGGACAAGCCTTCCTCCGGGATCAGCTCGACTCCGTCGGCGCCCGACAGTGCAGCCGGCAGACCGGCCTCGTGCAAGAGCTCCAGGGTCGTTTGATCGGCCGCCAACAGCGCCACCCGAAGACGCGCTCCTGGTACTGCGCCGATGCGGTGTCGCCGACCCAACGGATCCAAGTCTGCGGGCTCGATCCAGCCGTCCGCCACCAGGCAGCCCAAGGTGTAAAGGCTTTGCGCCCAGACCAAGGGCAGGTTCTCGTTGGCTTCTCGGGGCTGGCTGCCCGGCTTCAGCTTCTCCCACTCCACATGCTCGGCCGGAACGAAGTAGAGCTCCGGCAATAACGCACGGCCATCGCGAGTGACCGCCAGCTGCTCCAGGCGTGCTCGGTACGCCGCCGCCAGCGCCGAATCCCCGCGTAGACTGCCGTCCAACAGCAGGTAGGTGAAGAACAACGGCCATTCCGATTCGATGTGCTGGAACAGCCGCAGCTCACCTTCCGCGTAGTGCAGTCGGTGGTGGTCTTCGACCGCGGTCTGGTGACCGTCGCGAAGAAAGCGCTTGCAGCCGTAGGGGCCCTCCAACTTGTCGAGGATCTCGGCGCGAGTACGCTCCACCAGCGCCGGATCCTCTACGGCGTAGGCCGGATAGCCGATGATGCTGAGCAAAGCGGCATCGGTCTCCTTGGAGGTGGATTCCCGGGGCAGCAGCGATTGCAGGGCGATCCGGGTGCGGGCGACGTCGTCCGCCGGCACATGGATCACCGACTGCGGGCCCCCGCCAGAGCCATAGGCATTGAAACCCTGCATGACCTCCAGCGCTGCCTTGGCCATCCCGACCGAGCTCGCGTTGAGCTCGCGGACACCCTGGTTGCGCTTGTGGCCGCGCTCCCAGATGCCATAGTCCGGCGTGTGCCAGGCAGCGGCCAGGTAGTGCACCAGGTTCTGCAGGAACGCCACCTCGTGCAGGTCGTGCACGATGCGCAGGCCCGATCGCGTCATCTGCGCCAGCATCAGCACGAACAGACCGGTGGCATCGATCTGCAGATGGCCCCAGTCGCCGTCACCCACCACGGCATCGCCGCTGCGGGTGTCGTATTTGGCATGCAGGGCGTCCAGCGGATCCTGAGTCTGCTTGAAGCGTTCTACCCGGTCCGCCTGCTTCATCATGGCGACCAGTAGACCGCGCATGAGCTTGACGGTGCTCTGCTCGAGCCGGTCGCGGCGCTCCGGGTCGCCGCCGTGGCGAGCATAGGCCAGGGCCAGCCCCCATACCGCCAAAACGCTGTAGACGTTGTCCCGTACCCAGGCGTGACGGTAGTCCCCGTGGACCGTGACCGCAGTACTGGCGGGCAGCAGCCCGGTGACCGGGTCTTGCCTCGACAAGATGTCTGCCTCCACGGCGTCGTAGTAGCTGTCCAGGGAGTGACCAGAGTCGCTGGAGGCCTGCTGCAAATCGTTGGGCACTTGCTTGGAATTCATGGTGAGGTCCTCACGTGTTCGGGCGCATCGCTGCCGGCGCAGGCATGCGCGGGCGCAACGAGAGTTGAACGGTAAGGTGGAAGGTTTGTGATCAGGAGCGATCAGTGTGTTGCAGAACCGCAATAAGCTTGGTGTGTGGGCAACAGCCTAGCACACTTGATGTTGCGTTGCACAATCCTGTGAAACGAAATCACCCAAATATTTCACCATGCGCCAATACTACTGAGATCGCCCTTCCCGGGGCCCGCGAGCGGAATCTGCAGGGAGTAGCCGAAAAGAGCTCTGCACCAGATCCTCCGAGTTGCCGCCTACATAGACCTCGAACTCGCCGGGCTCAACTACCGGCCTCAGCTGCCGGTCATAGAAACGCAGGTCCCTGGCGTCGAGCTCGAAGCTCACCACTTGTGACTCCCCAGCGGCGAGTCGAATCTTGCGGAAACCCTTCAACTCCTTCACCGGGCGGGTCAAGCTGGCTACCCGGTCCCGCAGGTAGAGCTGCACCACTTCCTCACCCGCGCGCTCACCGCTATTGCGCACCGTGACCGAGACCTCTAGCCGCTCCTGAGCGCCAAGCTCGGCCTGGCTCAGCCGCAGATCCGCGTACTCAAAGGTGGTGTAGCTCAGGCCATGGCCGAACGCATAGAGCGGCTCGTTGCTGACATCGAGATACTTGGAGCTGTACTTGTTACCTGCCGCATGAGGCCTGCCGGTGGTCTTGGCACTGTAGTAGATGGGGACCTGGCCCACGCTGCGCGGAACAGTGACCGTCAGCTTCCCGGAGGGGTTGTAGTCGCCGAACAGCACCGCCGCCACCGCTTTGCCGTGCATGGTTCCCAGCTGCCAGGTATTGACGATGGCGGGAACGTGTTGGCTGATCCACTCCGTTGCCAGCGGCCTGCCCGCGCCGATCAGCACCACCAGCGGCTTACCGGTGGCCTGAATCGTTTGCGCCAGTCGCTGCTGTACGCCCGGGAGGCCGATGTTGGCCCGGCTGGCCGCCTCCCCACTCTGCGCCTCGGCCTCACCCAGCGCCAGAATGACCAGCTCCGATTGCTCGGCGGCGGCCACGGCAGCGGCGAAACCGCTGCGGTCATGGCCGCTGAAATCGGCTCCCCGCGCGTGCAGCACTTGGGCACTCGGCAACATTTGACGAACGCCTTCCAGCACCGTGACCACCTTGTCGATCCCGAGGGCACCGGCCGCATGCCAGGTGCCAAGCACATCGATGCGGGCATCCGCCATGGGTCCGACCACCGACACCGACCGCAGCTCTTTCGACAGGGGCAACAGCGGCTTGCCATCCACCGGTGCATTCTTCAGCAGAACCACCGAGCGCTTGCCAGCCTCGAATGCGTGCTGCAGCAGGGCCTCAGAGAGCACCGTCGCCTGCTCGCGGCGCGGGTCCAGATAGCGATAGGGGTCATCGAGCAGGCCGAGCACGAGCTTGGCTTCGAGCACCCGCCTCACCGCGGCGTCCACCCGCGACTCGGACACCTTTCCGGTCCTGACCAAGGCTGTGCCATAGGCGGCGTAGAGGCCGCCCTGGAGATCCAGGTCGACCCCTGAATTGAGCGCGAGGGCAGCGGCCTCGCTCAGGTCGCCAGCCACGCCATGGGCCACGAGCTCGTTGATGGAGGTGTAATCAGACACCACCAAGCCGCCGAAGCCCCACTCTTCTCTCAGCACCTCTTCGATCAACTGAGCGTTGGCCGTCGCGGGGACGCCATTGAGGTCATTGAAGCCGGTCATGATGCTACTCACCCCCGCGCTCACGGCAGCGTGGAAAGGAGGCAGATAGACCTCCCGCAGCATGCGCTCGGACATATCCACGCTGTGGTAGTCCCGACCCGCCTGAGCCGCCCCGTAGCCTGCGTAGTGCTTGGCACAAGCCAGCACGGTGAAAGGGTCGGACAGGTCTTCACCCTGGAATCCCTGGACCCGCGCCTGCGCCACCAGGCTCGCCAGGTAGGGATCCTCGCCGGCGCCTTCGGCAACCCGACCCCAGCGCGGGTCGCGGGCGATGTCGACCATCGGGGCAAAGGTCCAGTTGAGGCCTGCCGCCGCCGCCTCCCGGGCCGCGAGCCTCGCGCTCTCCCTAACCACATCGAGGTCCCAGCTGCTGGACTCCGCCAAGGGGGTCGGGAAGATGGTTTGATAGCCGTGGATCACGTCGTAACCGAACAACAGCGGGATGCCCAGCCGCGTCTCCTCCACGGCAATGCGCTGCAGCGCGCGGGTGGCACCGACGGTGTGCGCGTTGAAGATGGCCCCGACCCGCCCCGCTTTCAGCTCTGCCTCGTAGCTCTCACTGAGGGTCGGCCCGGTCGTGGTCCAACCACTGCTGTAGACGGAGAGCTGGCCGAGCTTCTCTTCCAGGGTCATGGCATCCAGCAGCGCATCGATGCGCGCCCCAGAGGAGGCGCCTGTGCCTGCCAACGAGGCGCCCGTCGCCCACCAGCCAGCGACGACAATAGCGCCGAGTAGGCCACTCAGCTTTCGCATTCCAGATCACCTTGATGGCATCGACTGCCCGCCGACGTGCTCGGCGCGCATCGTCGCATCGCGACGCCGCCGGACCCTGTGCAACGTAGCCGGCTCACCCCCGTTGTCCAGCGTCAGCCGCCCGCCGGAGACGGCGGCCCGGAGGCGGCGGTCCGGAGGCGACGATCCGGAGGCGACGGCAATATTGGCTGCAACGGCTCCCGGGTGGTTACCTAAACATACCGGCAGGCAACGACGAATCGGCGCGGTAAGCAACGCGGAACAACTGGAGCTTGCGTTATGACAACGTTGTCATTAGCATTGACAACGTTGTCATTCTTATTCCGCCTTCGATTCGAAAGGAGCTCCCGTGGCAACGATCAAAGACGTGGCCGAGCGTGCTGGTGTGTCCATCAAGACCGTATCGAGGGTCATCAATCGCGACCCCGCGGTGCGGAACAGCACGCGTGAGCGGGTAGGTGAGGTCATTGCCGAGCTCGACTACGTACCTGATTTCATCGCCCGCTCCTTGCGCAGTCGGCGCACTGCTACCATCGGCATCGTCACCGACTTCATCGCCACTACGCCGCACTCGGTAGAGATCATCAGCGGTGTTCAGGATGCCTGTGCCCAGCTGGGATTGGTGGTGCTGATCGCCAACACCAAAGGGCGCGAGGATCAGGAGAAACGTGCCATCACCACCCTGGTGGAGCGCAAAGTTGACGGCATGGTTTACGCGACCGTGCGCCACGTCTGGTTGAGAGCGCTGCCGTCGTTGGCCGCCATCCCTACGGTCCTGGTGAACTGCTCCCTCGAGCACGGCCCGTTGGTGGCCCTGGTACCGGACGACTTCCAGGGCGGCTACAGCGCTACCAAATATCTCATTGACCGCGGCCATCGGGACATAGGGCTGATTACGCTCATCCCCTCCTTCGAGGCCGCCGAGCTACGTGGCAACGCCTACCGTCAGGCGCTCCTGGATCATGGCTTACCATATCGACCCGAGTTGGTCCGCACGGGTCAGGTCCGCGAAGGAGGACGCGAGTACTACACCACCCTGGAAGCCACCCAATCGCTGCTGGGAGGCGCCGTGCGCCCGAGCGCCATCGTCTGCGGCAAGGACGAGATCGCTATGCGCGTCTACAACGCCCTGCGCGCCATGGGATTGAGCATCCCCGATGATGTTTCCATCGTCGGTTACGACAACTTCGTGAACGTGGCAGAGAACCTGGACCCGCCCCTGACGACGGTGGCACTGCCCTATTACCGCATGGGGCGAGAGGCGGTCGAGATTCTTCGCCGCCTGATCATCGGTGAAGAGGTAGCTCCGCAGCGACTCAAGATTCCGTGCCCTCTGATCGAACGGCAATCGTGTCGAGATTGGACGGCAATGACTCTCCCCACCAACCAACCAACTTGGCGACCACATCCATGAACAACAGCAAGCCCATCCGGGCCATCGCCCGGGGACTGGAAGTGATCGACGCGCTCAACGCACAGCACAGCACACCCATGCGCGTGCTGAGCGAGCGCACCGGCATGCCCAGAGCGACGTTGCTGAGGATTCTGAAAACCCTCGACTCCGCAGGCTGGGTTTATCGCTATCGAGGAAAGGGTGACTACCGCCTGACCTCGAAGGTCTGTCAGCTGGGAGAGCACCTGTTGACCATGGACCGGTTGGCGGAGACCGCGGCACCATTCCTGGATCGGCTGCATGATGATTTCCCTTGCACGGCGGAAATCGCCGTGTGCGCGGGACTGGAAATGCGCATTCTAGACTCGACCCGCCGCGATCTACCCAGACGGCGCAAGACCAATCCAGGCTCTGTCAACGCGCCGGTCTATTGCTCCGCCCTGGGGCAAGCGTACCTGGCGTTCTGCCCACCGAGAGAGAAGTTGGCGATTCTCGAAAAGCTGAGAGCCGGCGCCAACGCTTGCGAGATGGTTGATTTGGATGTCCACCGCCTAGAAGCACTGTTGGCGGGCGTGCGCTCCCGCGGCTACGCCGTCATCGCGCCGGGTCAGTGCGAGTACCACCGCAGCTGCGAGGGCGACCAGCACGCTATCGCGGTGCCGGTGCGACCCAACGGGCAGGTTAGAGCCAGCCTCGGCCTGAGCTGGGTCGATGACAGGGATACCTCGCGGCGGGGGCCCCTGGAGGCTGTGCCCACCCTGGTGGCCGCCGCCCAGAGCATCGCCGAAGAGCTCAGGCACGTTGAATGCCCCTGACCATGGCGTCGGCACGCTAGTGCGGGCCACCGCAACAGCTAAGTGCGCACCACGCCGGCGGACGCTGATCCCGAGCCCCGCCGGCTTCCCCGGCACTTCGCGCTAACCAGCGTCGGCACAGCCACCTGCGCCCGGTCCACCTAGTGGACTTCAATCTTGATTTTCCCGCGGGCCACCGCTAGAGCTTGATGCACGCAGAAGCAACGCGGAACGGCGCGCTCATCATGCCACCGCTAGCCAGGGCGATTGGCTCGTGCAAGCCCGGAGGCAGCTCGCCGACCTGGGAACCAGGCACGACCGAAAGCGCCCCTCAACTGTGTGCGCACCCTTAGAACTGCAAGGCTGCTTACCCATTCGAGCGCTTTTCGACACGATTCACGTGGCGCCGATAGCCGACCGCTTGGCGGTACTGAGCGGCCAACCCCGATGCCAGCAGGCAGGGGTACGAGCAGACGTCAAAGACCACTCCCCGGAGGAATGTCCCGATGCAATTCCAACAACTGGCTCTCGCCGCCACCGTCGCCGCCGTCGCCATGGCGGCGATTCCCGGGCACGCCACTGCGGCCACCATCAGAATCGCTTGCGGCTCCGGCCCCGGCTTGGAGCACTGTCGGCAGACCGCTCAAGTGTGGGCGGATGAGAATGGACACACGATCGAAACCATCTCCACGCCGAACTCGTCAACCGAGCAGCTCGCGCTATTCCAACAGTTGCTGGCTGCTGGTAGCGCCGACATTGACGTCTTCATGATCGATGTGGTGTGGCCTGGAATCCTGGCGCAACACCTGGTGGACCTGAAACCCCATTCCGAGGGCGCCGAGAGCGACCACTTCCCCGCCATCATCCAGAACAACACCGTGGACGACCAGCTCGTGGCCATGCCCTGGTACACCGATGCCGGCCTGCTCTACTACCGCAAGGACCTGTTGGAGAAGCACGGCGAATCGGTTCCCGAAACCTGGGACGAATTGACCGCCTCCGCAGAGAAGATACAGACCGCGGAGCGGGAAGCGGGCAACGACAAGTTCTGGGGTTTCGTCTGGCAGGGTCGAGCCTACGAGGGACTGACCTGTGACGCCCTGGAGTGGGTGGCCAGCCATAACGGCGGCACTATCGTCGAGCCAGACGGGAAGGTTTCCATCGACAATCCCCAGGCGGCCACTGCCATCGAGAAAGCCAAGGGATGGGTCGACACCGTCACCCCGCCGGGGGTCCTGAACTACTCCGAGGAGGAGGCGCGGGGCGTGTTCCAATCCGGAAACGCCATGTACATGCGCAACTGGCCCTATGCCTGGTCTCTGAGCCAGGGGCCCGACAGCCCGGTCAAGGACAAGGTGGGCATCACGGTGCTGCCCAAGGGCGGCGCCGATGGACGGCATGCCGGAACGCTTGGGGGTTGGCAGCTCGCCGTCTCCAAATACTCCGCCAATCAGGAGGCCGCCATCGACCTCGCGCTCTATCTGACGGGCCCCGAGGTGCAGAAGAAGCGCGCCATCGACCTCTCGCTGCTGCCCACCAACGAGACCCTCTACGAGGATCAGGAGATTCTCGCGGCGAATCCCTTCTTTGCCGAAATGAAGGAAGTGCTGGCTAGTGCCGTGGCCCGGCCCTCGACGGTGACCGGCGGCAAGTACAACCAGGTCAGCAGCGAGTTCTTCAATGCCGTCTTTACCGTGCTTTCAGGCAGCAAGACCGCGGAGCAGGCACTGAGCGACTTGAACACCAAGCTGGTCCGCCTCGGCCGCGGCGGTCGGTGGTAGCAAGCAGAGTCTCCGACTTCACCGCTCCGGGCGGACACGGGCAGCGAGATGACCAAGAAAGCATGGTGGAAAGAGGCCGTCGTCTATCAGATCTATCCCCGCAGTTTCTGCGACAGCAACGCAGACGGCATCGGTGATCTACCGGGCGTCATCAGCAAGCTCGATTATCTGCAACAGCTCGGGGTGGATGTGGTCTGGCTGTCTCCCGTCTACAAGTCTCCCAATGACGATAACGGGTATGACATCAGTGATTACCAGGACGTCATGGACGAATTCGGCACCATGGCCGACCTGGACCAGCTGCTGGAGGGCATGCACCAGCGCGGCATCCGGCTGGTGATGGACCTGGTGGTCAACCACACCTCCGACGAGCACGACTGGTTCCAGGCTTCGCGCCAATCCAAGGACAACCCGTATCGCGACTGGTATATCTGGCGACCGGCCAAGGACGGCCACGAGCCCAATAACTGGGAATCCCTGTTCGGTGGCTCGGCCTGGGAGCTCGACGAGGCGACAGGGGAGTATTACCTGCATATATTCTCGAGGAAGCAGCCCGACCTGAATTGGGAGAATCCGCAAGTTCGCGAGGCTGTGCATCAAATGATGCACTGGTGGCTGAAGAAAGGCATCGACGGTTTTCGCATGGATGCCGTCAATATCATCTCCAAGGTGCCCGGCCTGCCGGATGCGCCAATCACCGCGCCGGGGCCTTACCAGTTTCCGGGTCAGTACACCTTCAATGGCCCCCGGCTGGCGGAATTTCTAGCCGAAATCAAGCGCAAGGTGCTATCCCACTATGACCTGTTCACGGTGGCAGAGACTTCGAACGTCACCACCGAGCACGCCGTCGACCTGACCCACGAAGAGAGCGGGCATGTCAACATGCTGTTCCAGTTCGAGCATATGGATGTGGACATCGACAAGAACAGCATCTCTCCGCGGTGGACGCTGAAGCCCTGGGATCTGCTGGACCTGAAACATGTGATGAGCCGCTGGCAGAGGGATCTCGAGGGCAAGGGTTGGAACAGTCTCTATCTCAGCAACCACGATCAGCCGCGAGCCGTCTCGCGATTCGGCGACGACGGCGAGCTCCGGGTGCAGTCCGCCAAGCTGTTGGCCACTTTTCTCCACACCCTGAAAGGCACGCCTTATGTCTATCAGGGTGAGGAGATCGGCATGACCAACGTCGCCTTCGACGATATTGCGGAGTATCGGGATGTGGAGACCCGCAATATGTACCGCATCTTCGTCGAAGAACGCGGCATGGATCCGGGCAAGGTCATGGCGATGGTCCACGCCAAAAGCCGCGACAACGCCAGAACACCCATGCAATGGGACGCTAGCGCCAACGCCGGTTTCAGCACCGGCAGTCCCTGGCTCAAGGTCAATCCCAACTACAGCACGATCAACGTAGCCCGCGACCTCGGAGACCCTGACTCCATCCTGCAGTACTACCGGGCGCTCATCAGGCTGCGGAAAGAGCATCCGGTAATCGTGTACGGGCGCTACGATCTGATCTTGGAATCCCACGAGCAAATCTACGCCTACACCCGAAGCTGGAAGGACGAGCGCCTGCTGGTGGTGCTGAACTTCACCAAGGACACGCCGGTGTTCGCGCTGCCGACGGACATACGCTATTCCCAGCAGCGGCCGCTGATATCCAACTATCCCGTGGCTGCGGATGAAGATCTACGCCTTTTGACGCTGCGACCTTTCGAGGCCAGGGTTCACCGGCTGGACTGACCAATCAAGTGGCGCGATGCCACGCATCCTCGAACAACGCAAAAGCTACACCGCAATCGCCTCAGGAGGACGCTACATGTTCCTGCCGTGTCACCAGCGCACTTTATGGACTTTGCTATGCCTGATGCTGTGGTGCCTGCTGCAGTCGGGATGCGCCACCAACGCGACCGCCTCAAATGATGTGCCCGAGGACTTGTCGGAGCTGTCACGGCCGACGTTGCGGCATCCGTTCCAGGATCAGATTCTCTACTTCCTGATCCCGGATCGCTTCAACGATGCCACTGATGCCAACGACTGCGGGGAGTTCGAAGGCGAGTGTCCGGTCGCCGACAGCGAGCAGAATGTGCTCACCCACGGTTTTCTACCCAGCGACCGAGGCTATTACCACGGCGGCGACATCAAGGGTGTATTGGCGAAGCTGGACTACCTGAAGGACATGGGCGTCACCGCCATCTGGGTGGGGCCAATATTCAAGAACAAGCCGGTGCAGCAGGACGCCACCAATCTATACGGCCATTCCTCCGCTTACCACGGCTATTGGATCACTGACTTCAAGACTGTCGACCCGCATCTCGGCACCAATGAGGAGTTCAAGCAGCTCATCGAAGAAGCCCATGCCCTCGGTATCAAGGTGTTCATGGACATCATCACCAATCACACCGCGGACGTGATCAAGTACGAGGGCGATCAATACGCTTATCGCAACAAGACCGACTATCCCTACAAAAACACAAACGGCGAAGCTTTCGACGATGCCGAGCACGCCTACGCCGGACAAGCGGACTACCAGTTTCCGGCGATGGACTTGAGCGGATTCCCGTATACCCCGACCGTGGCGGACGCCGAACAAGGCATCAAGAAACCCGAATGGTTGAACGATCCGCTGCTCTACCACAATCGCGGCGACACCACTTTTAGCGGGGAAAACTCGCTCTACGGCGACTTCTTCGGCCTCGACGATCTCTTCACCGAGCGCAAGGAAGTGGTCGAGGGCATGATCGAGATCTACACGTACTGGATCAACGAGTTCAAGCCCGACGGTTTCCGTATCGACACCACCAAGCATGTCAACCTGGAGTTTTGGCAGGTGTTTGGCCCGCGCATCGTGGAAGCGGCCAAAGCAGCGGGGATCGGCGATTTCTTCGCCTTCGGTGAGGTGTACAACACCGATCCAGCTTTCCTCAGCCTGTTTTCGACCCGAGGACTATTGCAGTCCACCATCGACTTCGGCTTCCAGGCGGCGGCCCGGGAATTTGTCTCCGTCGGTGGCTCGGCGGACGCGCTGCGAACCTTCTTCGAGCAGGACGACTACTACACCGACGCCGACAGCAACGCCTACGTGATGCCCACCTTTCTGGGCAACCACGACATGGGACGCATCGGCTACTTTCTCGACCGAGTGGACCAGGAAGGCGCCGACGACGACGAGCTCCTGGCCCGCTCCGAGTTGGCGCACGGCCTGATGTTCTTCAGCCGTGGCCAGCCCGTCATCTACTACGGAGACGAGCAGGGCTTCGTCGGCGACGGCAACGACAAGCTGGCGCGGCAGAATATGTTCCCGAGCCAAGTGGCCGAGTACAACGACGACGACCTGATCGGCACCGATGCCACCACGGCTGAGGAGAATTTCGACCCCGGCCACCCCCTGTACCTGACGCTCAAGCGCTACGCCGCCGTCTATCAGGACCACCTGGCGTTGCGAGAGGGCGCCCAGATCCACCGCTACAGCACGGACGGCCCGGGTGTCTACGCCTTCTCCCGCCTGCATCGAGACGAGAAGGTGGAGTACGTGGTGGCGGTGAACAATACCGAGTCGACGCAATCGGCGCTGGTTCCCACCTACTATCCCGCCGACACACCATTCGAGTCGGTGCCCTTGGCCAACGACCAGGAGCTACAGCAGCTTGGCACCGATGCCGAGGGGCGGCTGAATGTAGAGGTGCCTGCCCTGGGGCTGGTACTGCTCGAGGCATCCCAACCGGTGCCAGCCAGCGAGCAGGCGCCCGGCATCGACATCGTGCGGCCAGCGGCTGAGGAGAGCGTCGCCCTGCAGCTGGGGACACGGGACGGACAGCCGTACCTGGAGCCCCTGGAGGTGCACGCCGAGGTGGACCGGGCAATCCCGGTCGAGGTCACCTTTTCGGTGAAGGTCGACGAGGGCGCCTATCAGATCATCGGCACCGACAACAATCCGCCCTACCGGGTGTTCTACCGGGCCTACGACACGCCGGAGAGCGCGCAGCTGAGCTTCCTGGCGGTGGTCGACGATTTGTCCGGGCACCGGGCAGCGGCCTCGGTGCAAGGTGTCAGCATCACCAAAGCTATGCCGAGCCCGGAGCTGATCTACGACGAAGTAGTGATTCATTACCTGCGTAGCGACGGCGATTACGGCGATCCCGCCACCGGCGATTACTGGGGTCTGCACTTGTGGGGCGAAGCACTTGCCTCCGGCGTCGAGACCGAGTGGACCGACCCGCGGCCCTTCGACCAGGAGGATGCTTGCGGGCGCCACACCGTGGTGGAGCTCCAGGACGACACCAAGCCCATCAACTTCATCGTGCACCGCGGGGACGTCAAAGACGGCACCGAGCAGGACCGCAGCTTCCAGGCCCGAGACGATGCGCCCGAGATCTGGATCGAGCAGGGCGAGGCCGGCTTCCTGACCGAGCCGCCGGAAGGCTGTCCGCGGGTGCTGCAACCGGTGGAGCAGGTGGTGATCCACTACATCCGTAGCGACGGCGACTACGGCGACCCCATCAGCGACGATTACAACGACCTGTGGGGACTCCATCTCTGGGGCGAGGCCATCGCGCCCGGCGTGGCGACCGAGTGGACCCAGCCTCGGCCTTTCGATCAGGAGGACACTTGTGGTCGCTACACGGTGGTCGAACTCCGGAACGACGGCGAACCCGTGAATTTCATCGTGCACCGCGGCGACCTCAAGGACGGCACCGATCAGGACCGCAGCTTCGATCCTCGCAGTGACGGCGCCGAGATCTGGTTGATGCAGGGCGATGCCGACTTCGTCACCGAGCCACCCGCAGGCTGCCCGGAAATCTTGGACAACACGTAGGGTGCATTATGGCGCAAGCCCGTAATGCACCGTCTTCGCCGAGGGGTGGCTTACCCGTACGCCATGGCGGATTACGCTGCGCCAATCGGCCCCACGGCGTAGCGTAGCGCTGTGGCGTTATGGCAGACCAAAGCGGGCGCCTCACGATCCGAAACCAGCTGATGCTTGCCTCCCAACACAACCGGATTCCCGCATATGAACGAGAAGTGGTGGAAAGAAAGCGTCGTCTATCAGATCTACCCGCGTAGCTTCTTCGACAGCAATGGCGACGGTATTGGTGACCTGCAGGGCATCATCCAGAAGCTCGATTATCTCAAGGAGCTAGGCGTCGACGTGATCTGGCTGTCGCCAGTGTACAAGTCACCGAACGACGACAACGGCTACGACATCAGCGA
>CAZLYT010000500.1:0-8133 GCA_964563515.1 uncultured Candidatus Competibacteraceae bacterium
ATGCCACCGCCTGCCATTTCCTCCACCAGCACCGCCTCACCCAAGGGGCGCAGTGCCATGAAGGCATCACGGGCCGAGGCCGGCGTGGTCAGGCCGAGCCGCACCGCGCCCAGTTCTGACTTGTGGACCAGCTGGGCGCCCGCGGCCTTGGCCACCAGGGGGAACCGAAGCTCGACCAGCGCCTGCTCGAGCGCCGCTTGGTCGGCGCACAGCCGGCCATCGGGCACCTCCACACCCAGCTCGGCAAGCCGGCGTTTGGCGCTCCATTCACCCAACACCGTGGCGCCGACATCGTGCCTGCGCAGCCTATGGGGCCAGGGAGAGTAGGGCGTCTGCACCCCGCCGACTTTGGTGGCGGCAGCGGCGGCGGCCAGAGCCTCGTCCAGCCCCATCAGCGGCGCTACCCCTCGGGCCAGCAGCGATTGGGCCACGGTCTCCGGCATGAGCTCGGGCAGCGTGGCGACCACGGCCGTGGCACCGTAGCAGCCCTCGGTAGCGGTAAGCCAGGCCGACAAGGTCGCCTCCCAATCCGCGGTCTCACAACGGTCCGGCCGTGGCAGATCCAGGATCAGCAGCGCCAGGTCGAAGCGACAGCCCAGCACCATCGCGAAGGTGGCCGCCAGTCGAGTTGGATCGGCCCAATCAAAGGTGTGGTAGTCGAATGGATTTGAGAGCGTCACCAGGGGGTTGAGGGTCGGCAGGATCTGCGCGCGCTCGGATTCACTGAACGCCCGGAACCGAAGCCCAGTGGCCAACGCTGCATCGGCCACCAGACCGGCCTCCCCCCGGAGCAGCTCAGCGACACCAGGTCGCGCCCGGGCAGGGGCCCGGCGCAGTGCAGCAGCTTCAGGGTCTCCAGAAACGCGGGCAGGTTGTGCAGCCGCGCCACCCCCAGCCGCTCGAGAAAGGCGTCCATGGCCAGATCGCCGCCCGCCATGGAGGCGGTGTGGGTTAGCGCCAAGCTGCGCCCGGACTGGGAGCGCCCTATCAACAAGCTCACCACCGGAATAGCGGCCTCGCGGGCGCGCTGTATCGCGGCTGCAAAGCGTTGCGCCTCGCCCAAGCCTTCCAGGTACAGCCCGATGGCGCTGACTCGGGAGTCCTCGGCGAGGGCCTCCACCAGCTCGGCGACGCCGACCACGCTCTGGTTGCCCACGGTGAGCACGTAGGCCAGCGGCAGCGCCCGGCGTGCCATGGTGATGTTGAGCGCGATGTTGCTGGACTGGCTGATCACGGCGACGCCGCGCTCGGTGGGCTCACCACCGTGTTGATCGGGCCACAACAGAGCCCGGTCCAGATAATTGATGAAGCCATAGCAGTTGGGGCCGAGAATCGGCATTGCGCCGGCGGCCGCGATGAGCTCCGCTTGCAGCGCGGCGCCGGCTGCATCCACCTCGGCGAAGCCGGAGGCAAAACAGACGGCGCCACCCGCGCCCAGGGCCGCCAGATCCGCCACCGCGCGGACCGTCCGGTGGCGATTGATGCCGAGGAAGCACGCGTCCGGCGCCGTAGGAAGGTCTGTCACCGTCGGGTAGGCCTGCAGGCCGCCCACCCGCCTTCGCTGCGGGTGTACCGGCCACATGTCGCCGCCATAGCCCGCGCGTTGGGACTGGGCGATCACCCGCTCGGCATGGCTGCCGCCGAACACCGCGATATGCCTCGGCCGTAGCAGCCGCGACAACCGACACAGCGTCGAGGCGGCCGCCATCGTGGTCAGCTACTCGCCCCGCGCAGCAGCTCGCGGGCGATGATGTGGCGTTGGATCTCGCTGGTGCCTTCCCAGATCCGCTCCACCCGGGCGTCCCGCCAGATGCGCTCCAGCGGCAGATCAGCCATGAGCCCCATGCCGCCGTGAATCTGGATCGCCTCGTCGGCGACCAGCGCTAGCATCTCCGTGGCGTAGAGCTTGGCCACCGCAAAGTCGATCTCTGTGGCGGTCCCCTGGTCCACCTTCCAGGCGGCCTGGAGGGTCAGCAGCTCGGCCGCCGTGAGCCGCGACTGCATATCGGCGAGCTTGAAGCCCACCCCCTGGAAGCGGCCGATCACCTGGCCAAACTGCTGGCGGCTCGCCGCCCACTGCACCGCGTGCTCCATGGCCCGGTGGGCACGTCCTAGACACATGGCGGCCACCTGCAGTCGGGTCATGCCCAGCCACTCGTTGGCGATGTCGAAGCCGCGATGCTCTTCGCCGAGGATCTGGCTCGCCCGGATGCGACAGTCATCGAACTCGAGCACGAAGTTGTGATAGCCGCGATGGGAGACGGAATGGTAGCCGGGGCGAACCCGGAAGCCGGGGGTTCCCTTATCCACCAGGAAAGCGGTGATCTTCTTGCGCGGCCCCCGGGCGGAGGACTCCTCGCCGGTGGCGGCGAATAGGATCACGAAATCAGCCAGATCGGCGTGGCTGATGAAGTGCTTGCTGCCATTGATGACGTAGTCACCGCCCCGGCGTTCGGCCCGGCAGCGCATCCCGCGCAGGTCGGAGCCCGCCTCCGGCTCGGTCATGGCCAGACACTCGATCCTCTCCCCGCAAATGCAGGGCAGCAGATAGGCCTCGCGCTGGGGGCCCACGCAGGCCTGGAGAATGTTGCTGGGCCGCGCCACCAAGTATTGCAGGGCAAAGCTGGCGCGTCCCAGCTCTCGTTCTAGCAGGGTCAGGGAAAGGCAATCGAGGCCGCCGCCCCCCAGCTCCGTGGGCATGTTGGCGGCGTAAAGGCCTTGCTGCAGCGCCGCTTGGATGATCTGCCGGACCAGCGCCGGCCGCACCTGGTCGGTCTGCTCCACCTCCATCTCGTAGGGATAGAGCTCCCGCTCGACGAAGGTGCGGGCAGTTGCGACCAGCATCTCCTGCTCGTGGGTCAACGCAAAATCCACCAAGCTCCCCCATGGCCGCTCGCAGGCGATTGGCCCCGAGCTGCCGATTCACCAATTGGGTGTAAACCTAACCTGGAAGCCTACTAACGCTAGACTCGCTGGCCGGGGAAGCGTTTGCCTAGCTCGCCACTTTGTTTGCTGACCCGGCCGACGGCTCCACCACGGCACTCGCGCCCTTGGGTATCGGAAACTCGGCCCGTAAGGATTGGTCAGCGTCTCCTCAAGAGTTGAGATCGAGACCCAGGTCGCCTCCGGGGGGTGGTTCGACGGCTGCTCGATGACACTCGATGGCCCCGATCAAAGAGGGCGTTTATGCTGACCAAACGAGCCAATCGTGTTGGCCAATCCATGCGTGGAGCCGGTCCGGGTAATGGATCGCGCAGTGAAAGTGGCGCTGGAGGAGGCGGTGGTTACGCCTCCTGTTATTTCGGGGGCCTTCGATGATGCAGCGCTTCATGAGATTTTTCAGGGACCTCCCGCTGCGTAGAACCATTGCGCTGGCATTGATTGTCGGTCTGGCGCTGCCGATCGCCGTGTCCATGCTGGTTACCGTGACCGAAAGACGGGAGGAATTGCTTGACGGATTGATTCGCGATCACGAACGCATTGTCGAAGTGCTGGCGTTGGGCATGCGAACACCGCTGTGGGAACTTCGCCCGGAGGCAGGAGCGTCGGTGACCGAGGCGATCATGCTCGACAAACGCATCACCGCTGTCGAAGTGTCCTTGCTCCCCGACCAGGAATTCTTGAACGCCACCGCGCCGCAGCGTCGCCAGGGCAGAACGCTGGTGCGGGAAGGCGCGGTGACCTTCGCCGGGGAGGACATCGGGCGAGTCAGGGTCGAAATGGACACCGGCCACCTGGAAGCGCTGCTTCTTGACCAATGGATAGATGTTCTGACGATCGGGCTGTCTCAGCTCGTGATTGGTATGCTCGTCATCCTGGCCTTGCTGCGCTACAAGGTCATCGTCCCTTTGCGGTCCCTGATCGGACAGGCAGATGCATTGGCCGGCGGCCGTCTGGACGAGTCGCTGCATTGGCGCCGTAACGACGAAATTGGCGTCCTGGGACGTAGTTTCGAATCCATGCGCCTATCGTTGCAGACGCTGTTTCGTGACCTGGAAAACCAAAATGTAGAGCTGGCTGCGCGCGAGACCGAACGCAAAGAGGCGCAGCGCAGGGCCGAAGAGAGCCGCTCACTGCTGGAGTCCGCCATAGACGCGGTACCGGCCTTGATTCATGTAAAAGATCGCCAACTGCGCTACCAAATGATCAACCGTCAGTTCGTGGAGATCTGGGGGCTGCGGCGCGAGCAATTCCTGGGCAAGACCACGGCCGAGGTGTTTCCCGAGACGCTGAGCCGGGGAGTCATGAATCGCGACCGACAGGTCATCGAGAGCGGCAAGACCCTGCCCTTCGAGGAGATCACCCACGACGGGGGCGCCCTTGGGATTCGCACCGTCTGGTCTACCAAGGTGCCGCTGTTGGACAAAGACCACCGGGTGACCCATATCCTTACCGTCGAGCTGGACGTGGCGCAATTGGTCAAGGCCGAGCAAGAGCGGCGACGCTGGACGCAATTGCTGGACGACGCCATCCAGAGTATTCCCAATGGATTCGCGGTCTATGACGCCTCACGCCATTTGGTGGTTTGTAACTCGGCTTTCGCGGCGTTATATGGTGAGTCTGCGGAGGCCTTGGTCGGTCTGCCCGCGGCGGAAATCCAAAGGCGCGCGGTCCCATTGCTACGTAGCGATCGCCAATTGCATCTGGCCGAGCAAATCACCGGTGAACGCTACTGGAAGACGCGCAGCGACCGCCTGGAAGTGCAACTCCAGGACGGCCGCTGGCTGTTGATCGACCAGCATCCGACTTCGGAGGGAGGCATGGTGCTGGTGCGCACGGACATCACCGCTCGCAAGCGGATGGAGCACATGCTGCGCGAGAGCGAGAAGCTCACCGCCTTGGGTGCCTTGCTGGCGGGGGTGGCGCACGAGCTCAACAATCCGCTATCGGTGGTAGTCGGTCGGGCCATCATGTTGGAGGAGAAGCTCGGAGATTCTGCCGACGGCAAGAGCATCGCTAAGGTTCGGGCCGCGGCCGAGCGTTGCGCCCGCATCGTTAAGAGTTTTCTCGCCATGGCGCGTAAACAGGAAGGGGCACGGGTGCCGCTCGCGCTGGCGGGAGTCATCGAGTCGGCCATGGAGCTTACGGGTTATCGCTTGCAGGAGAACGATGTCGAGGTGGTCTTGGATCTCGATGAAGAATTGCCAGAGTTGATCGGCGATCCCGACCAGCTCGCCCAGGTTTTTACCAATCTCTTTATCAACGCGCAACAGGCGATGCAGGCCGTCGACGGGCCTCGGCGGTTGACGGTCGGGGCGCATTTCGAGCACGCGCTCAATGCCGTGTGCGTGAGCGTGGCCGATACCGGCCCGGGCATACCCGATGATGTTCGTCTGCGGGTTTTCGAACCTTTCTTTACGACCAAGGAAATTGGGCAGGGGACCGGGCTCGGGCTCTCGGTCAGCCACGGTATCGTCCAAGCGCACGGCGGCTTGATCGAGGTTGAGCAAACTCCCGACCGAGGCACGGTATTTACCGTGGTACTGCCGGTCGGCGAGCGCGAAGCGTTGACGGAGCCCACGCGGGTGGAAGAGCACGAGGATCAAGACAGTGGGCGCATTCTGATCGTTGACGATGCGACAGATATCGCCGAAATGCTGGGAGAAATCCTGGACGGCTTGGGGCGGCGCATCGAGATCGCCGAAAACGGCAGGGTGGCTTTAGAGAAAATCGCTACCCAGGAGTTCGATCTGATTTTTTGCGATATCCGCATGCCGGACCTTGACGGTCCAGGTCTGTACGCTGAAATCGAAGCGCGGCGCCCCGAATTGATAGAGCGAATGATCTTCGTGACCGGCGATGCCTTGAGCGATATGGCGGAGAGATTCTTGGAGAGAACGCGGATGCCGGTGGTCGAGAAGCCGTTTATGCCAGATGAGATCAGGACACTGGCGGCAAGTATGTTGTCTGGGCGTTCGCTGACCAGAAACGTTTGAAACGGTTTGACTGCGCTGGTGGCTACCGGCGCGTGAGACGGCGAAAATAATCGGAAATGATGTCCTCAAATACACCTTCTTCCGACAAGTCGGCAATGACCTCCGACAACTGTGGATGGTATTGCGCATAAGGCGACTGTCGGGAGATCGCAAAATAAACTGGCAGATCGTAATCGTAGCGAAAGCTCGCCTTGTGGAACTGGCCTGCGAGCCCTTCCGTTGCGATCAAATAGTCCGCCTGCGTTTCCGTGCTGATAACTGCGTCGACTCTGCCGTACTGGAGTTTTCGGAGATTGGACAGATCGTTGCCGGCTTCCTCTTTACGGATCTTGGGGTCGTCATCGAAGGGTTCGAAATAGCGCACCCCGGCCTGCACGCCGACCTTCAATTCATGAAGATCTTCATATTGTTGAATGCGCCGTGCTTCACCTTCGCGTACGTAGAACACCTTCGCAGATTTGGTCTTGTAGGGCGGATCGAGAAAAATCAGAAACTGCTCGCGTTCCGGACTTTTGAGAACGCCGCTGATGAGGTCGGCGTCTCCCTTTTCCATCATGTCCAGGCACCGTTTCCAGGGATACCCTCGGTAGCTCGCGCGGAAGTCGGCGCCGAAGGCCTGATTGTAGGTGCTCAGCAGCGCGTCGATCAGGAGGTTATCCACGCCTTGCGGATCGACCTCCCAAGACTGCGGATCCACCAGTTTCCAGGGCGGCCAGGGATCCATCGGGATGATCAGATCCTCAGCCTGGCATAAGCCCAAGTTCAGGAATATCGAGACGGTTATGATGAACAGCTTGTCAACCATCATGTACCGACCAAGCAGAGCCAGGAAACCTTTGGGAACCTCTGATCAATTGTTCCTCTTCCCAACTTGGGGGAAAGGGTTGGGGAGAGGGGTAATTAAAACAATGTGTTATCGCCCGCTTCCTAGCCCTCTGCCCCTCTCAAGGGAGGAAACCAGTAGTGTTTCCTTTAGTTAGCCGGCAGTCACCTGGGCTGGTAAACAGGCACCAAGGTTAGCATGACTGAGCTTCCCACCGTAGCCAAGAGAGCCCGAGCGTACGTCGCCGGGATCGTCATCGAGTTGAATCTCCTGGAGTGCTCGGCCGCATTGAAGCGGTGGCTCACCAAGAGGGCTCCGAGCTCCCCAAAAATTAGGGGAGCGAACTCGGTCACAAGGCGCAATACAAGGGGTGGCATTTTCGGCTGCCATTGGACGACGACGGTGGGCAGCCGAAATTGCAGTGCGGGAGGCGTCCCTCCAAAATCGTCTCCCCGGCTCGATCTGAACGCCCGGCTGGTTGCCCTGGTGCCGATGGCGAGGGTGAATCCCACCCGATTTCATGGTGTGCGCAGGCCGGCCCGACGTCGGGAGGGCCATGACGTCCTTTGCCAGCCTGTCACTAGGCCACAACATCGGGTTTGCGGCATTGAGCAGCGGGACGATCCGCTACCGGTACTGTTCACGCTATGGTCTTTCCGCGATCGACATCGCCGGTGTCATCCTATTTTGGGGCGCCACCGTCGGGCTATCCCCGCCGCTCACGAGAACGGACCCATTTTCGCTTACGAGAACAGACCCTCCGGCCGTGCACTATGGAAAAGGGGGTTGGATTAGAGGTTTGCTTGAAGGAGACAGCGGTAGCGGTGATTTCTGCGTCAGCGCTGTGGCTAGGGTGCTCGAGGGGGCGGATGCGCTCGGCTCTATTGGATGGCGGCTGGGCGCTTGCGACGACCTCGCGGTGAGGTGGCATCGGGATCGTGGTCGGGCACCCGCAGCGAGGGGGCCGTCAATGCGGATGGTGATGCAGTGGTGCTGGAGCCGATCGAGCAGGGCATCGACCAGCGGCTTGCGCTGGTAGAGCTCGTACCAGTCGCTGTAGTCGAGATTTGTTGGTCGTAATAATCGAGGGCCGGCGGCCGTAGCGCAGGTCCATGAGTTTGAAAAACGCGTTGGTCTTTTCGGGTTTGAGGTTCAAGTAGCCGAGCTCGTCTACAGCCAAGAGCTCGTAGTGGCTGAGGCGCTTGAGTAGCCGTGAGGTGGAGCGGTCGGCAAGCGATGCATAGAGCTCGTCGAACAGATCCTGCGCCTTGTAGAAACGGGCGCGGTAACCGTTGACGCACATTCCGACCCGACCTTCGCCAAATATTGGCATTTTTTCGGAGCTAACAGCTGGACATTTCCGCGGCGTGCGGG
>CAZLYT010000501.1:0-5523 GCA_964563515.1 uncultured Candidatus Competibacteraceae bacterium
CTGTACCAGCAGCTTCTCCGGCACGTCACGAGCGCCGTAGCTGGTGTCCAGCTGCCGAGCCAGCTCGGCGTCGGTTATCAGGAAATCCTGGACCTCATAATCGAGCGGCACCCGGTACAACCCTGCCAGGTGGCGTTGCAGCTCGTTGAGGGGCATGGCCGACGGCCGGTCAGTGGCTGGCTCGGCTGATGCAGCCGTCGATCGGATGGATTCCCATCTGCTTCAGCCGGTTGGCTGCGCGCCGGCTCCCCGTGCGCAGCCAGACCTCGTAGATGCGAAGCACGTCTTGCTCGCGCCCGAGCCGGGAGCCGTCGCTGATCTCGCCCAACACATCCACAAAGTATTGGAACTTGGTTGCCAGCTCCCCGAATACCTCACTTGAGGCGCGCGCGCGCGCACTAGCCTGCACACTATCGGCAAGATAGCTGTAGGCGCCGCCGCCCATGGAGATGTAGTAGTCCACATCCACCAGACGGCGATTGAGGCTGTCGGAGAAGATCCCGGAAATGAACAGTGCCACGTCGCCGAGACGCCTCAGCGCCCGGTGCCGATGTTCCAGAGTGGGCGCTTCCACCGCATCCGCATAGATATTTGCGAGCGGCTGCAAAGGGGGGCTACCGGGCGACCGATCGAACACCTGCTCGGCGCGGGTGAAGGCGGTCAGCAGCTCTACCACGTAACCGACCGTCTCCTCGGCGGCGTCGATCTGCTGATTCGCCATGGCAGCGGTCACCGACTCCTGGAAATAGGAGCGGACGTTGGTGCTAGCTATCACCCGGGGCTCGTTAGATTCCGCGACGCTCATAGCCGCCCTCCTGATGAGTGGGTTCCCGGCTGAACTCGGGCGCCGGGGAATCCCTGCCGTCGTCAACAGTAGCTATATCAAGCTCCGTACCAGAGGCATGCGAGATCGGCACCAACAGTCTGCGAAATGTGCACGTCGGGCACTGATGGGAAATCGGTGATCGGTGCGGGTGCACGGCTGGAGAGGACTGCACGGATTCGGTGCGCAGTTCGCGATTTGAAAGCGAGACAGGTCGAGGATCGGAGCAGCGTGACTTCAGGGACACGTTGATCAATCCCTGCGGCCGCGATGGGTTCTTGCGTCCCCTCGGGCAAGGCGCGAGACGCGCGGTGTGGTCGTCCCACGCGAGCGCCGAGCGACGCCGCAAGAGAGGTTTCACCCAGATTGTCGATACTTGGGCGGCGCGCACGGATTGATCAACGTCTCCTAGGTGCGATCGGAAGGGAGTAGCCGATAGGCGCTTCCCCACGTTGTTGCCTTCTTCAACCATTACTCTTAAGTAATTAGCATGCAGCGCTCGTCCGGCAAGGAGATTGGCGCGTCGATTCGAGATGGCTGGTGCCACCTGGCGGCGTCGAACGGGAGGGATATTGATGGGCATCGAGTTCGATTTCGAGCACTGGGCACGTCTAGCGCGCGATAACCCGAGCGTGTTCGAGATGCAGCGCCAACAGGTCATCGATACCTCCATTGCAGGTGCGCCCGAGCATCTGCAACAACGCTTGCGGGCGCTGCAGTGGCGCCTGGACCACGCTCGGCAACGAGCCGGAAGCCCGTTCGGTGCCTGCCTGCAGCTACATGGGCTTCTGATGGAGCACGTCGCCGAGCGCTTGCTACCTGCGCTGGAAGGGCGGCTCACGACGCCGCAGGAAGAGGTGGCAAAAGTAACGTCCCTGCGACCGCTTCGGTTCCTCTAAGCCACTGATCACTCTGATCACCGATTTCGCAGCACCCCGCCTCGGGCCGCGCCCCGTCGCGATTGGTATCGCTCCTGATACGGTTTACATCGCAACTATTTGTGCCGACTAGGCTTCTATTCGGCACAAATATTGTCCGATGCCACCGACCCCATAGGTCGCGATACAACCCATGGGGTCTACACCTTGAACGCGGTTACCTGCGCGCCAGCACGCGGCCCCAAGCGGGTCGGAATCTCGTGCACCTCGAAAGCCGCAAGCTGCGCGATTTCCTCTTGACTTGCCGCAAAGCAAATCTATATTACCTGGCACTCGTCCGATGAGAGTGCTAGCAAGCATCGGAAAACTCATTTTAGTCAGCAACTAAGGGTGGAAAACGAGGTGCCGAATAGATGAACATCCGTGCCCTGAACGATCGCATCGTGGTCAAGCGCTCGGAGCAAGAAGCCCGCTCGGCCGGCGGCATAGTCATTCCGGACACGGCCGCCGAGAAACCGATGCAAGGCCAGGTCATCGCCGTTGGTAACGGCAAGCTGCTCAAGAACGGGGCTCGACGCCCGCCTGCAGTGAAGGCAGGCGACAAGGTGCTGTTCGGCAAGTACTCAGGCTCCGAAGTGAAGCTCGCCGACGATGACTTCGTGATACTGCGCGAGGACGACATCATGGCGGTGCTGGAAGACTGAATAATCGGGCTGCACCGCACCGACCGATTTGGCTGTCGAATTGCTTAGGAGGCTTTGTCAGTCATGGCTGCCAAAATGATCGAGTTTTCCGATGATGCCCGCCACTCCTTGGTGCGGGGCATCAACATCCTGGCCAACGCAGTCAAGGTAACGCTGGGGCCACGGGGTCGAAACGTAGTGTTGGCTAAGAGCTTCGGGGCGCCAGTCACTACCAAGGACGGCGTCACCGTGGCCAAGGAAATCGAGCTCAAGGACAGGTTCGAGAACATGGGTGCGCAGATGGTCAAGGAGGTTGCCTCCAAGACTGCTGACGTAGCGGGAGACGGCACCACCACCGCGACGGTGCTGGCGCAAGCCATCGTCCGCGAAGGCATAAAATCAGTCTCCGCTGGCATCAACCCCATGGATCTGAAACGAGGCATCGACCTGGCTGTGCGCTCTGCGGTGGCGGAGCTGGAGAAGCTGTCTACGCCCTGCACCGACAGTGCCGCCATTGCCCAAGTGGGCACCGTCTCGGCCAACGCTGACCAGGAGATCGGCAAGATAATCGCCGACGCCATGGAGGAGGTCGGCAAGGAAGGCGTCATTACCGTCGAGGATGGATCGGGTCTGGAAAACCAGGTCGAGGTGGTCGAGGGGATGCAGTTCGACCGGGGCTACTTGTCGCCTTATTTCATCTCCAATCAACAGACCATGAGCGCCGAGCTGGAGTCTCCACACGTTCTAATCCACGACAAGAAAATCTCCAACGTGCGCGACCTGCTGCCGGTGCTGGAGGGTGTCGCGAAGGCCGGGAAGCCACTCCTGCTGGTGGCTGAAGACATCGAGGGCGAAGCCCTCGCCACGCTCGTAGTGAACAATCTGCGCGGCATCGTCAAGGTGGCGGCGGTAAAGGCGCCTGGCTTCGGCGACCGCCGTAAAGCAATGCTCAGGGATATCGCCGTGGTGACGGGCGGCGAGGTCATTTCCGAGGAGGTCGGGCTGAGCCTCGACAAGACCACCTTGGATATGCTCGGTACGGCCAAGAAGGTCATCGTCAGCAAGGAGAACACCACCATAGTTGGTGGTGCGGGGTCCTCGGACAATATCAACGCCCGTATCGAGCAGATCAAACGCGAGATCGAGGACAGTACTTCCGACTACGACCGGGAGAAGCTGCAGGAGCGGCTCGCCAAGCTGGCCGGGGGTGTCGCGGTGATCAAGATCGGCGCCGCCACGGAAGTCGAAATGAAGGAGAAGAAGGCGCGCGTCGACGACGCCTTACACGCCACCCGGGCCGCCGTGGAAGAAGGCGTGGTGCCCGGTGGCGGCATTGCGTTGATCCGAGCGCTGGAGAGCCTGCAGGCGTTGCAAGGCGCCAACGGCGATCAGAACATCGGCATTGCCATTGCCAAGCGGGCCATGGAAGAGCCGCTGCGCCAAATTGTCGCCAACGCCGGAGAGGAACCCTCGGTGGTGGTGAACAAGATCAGGGCCGGCAAGGGCAACTTCGGATACAACGCTGCCACTGGCGAATACGGCGACATGATGAAGATGGGCATCCTGGACCCCACCAAGGTCACTCGGGCGGCTCTGCAGAACGCTGCATCGGTGGCCTCGCTGCTCATCACCACGGAAGCCATGATCGCCGAGGCGCCCAAGAAGGAGCCAGCGGCGCCGGGAGGTCCCGGCGGCGGCGACATGGACGACTTCTAGTTCTAGACCTACGTCATCCCGTGCAATCGGGTTGTTGACCCTGCGGCGCCCGGCCCCATAGCGGGCGGGGCGCCGCTCGGCTAGTCGCCGAATCCCTATATATCCCACGACCAGACACGATGGCCCCGATTGGGCGAACCGTAGACATTGAACTCGCCCAAGGCGTTCAGTCGACGTCCTGGCCACTACATCCCGGATTATGAAAAATGATTTGCATCAGGTGTTGCGGCGCAGCACGTGGCTTGCTATGCTGTATCGGAACAGTAACGAACCGTTCCCCACAGGAAGACTGACATGACCAACGAAATCGTTTCCAACGTCGCCGCCAACAGCGAGCAGCTGTACGCGCCCATCTTCAAGTTCAACAAGCTCACCGTCGCCAAGGTTGAGGAGTTCGCAAACATCGAGCTCGCCAGTCTGCGCGAGTACACCGAGATCGGCCTGGGTCAGCTCAGGGCGGCGGCTCAGGTGTCCGACTTGGAGAGCTTCAAAGCCTTCACCGAAAGCCAGCAGGACGCCCTCAAGACTGTGAGCGAGAAGCTGGTCAGCGACGCCAAGGCCTTCGCCGAGGTGACCGAGTCGTTCCGCAACGAGGCCCTCGAGATTGCTCGTGAGAGCAACGCAGAACTCAAGGTCAAGGCCGCTTAAGGCACTTTTTCGACAAGCGTTTGGCCCGCGCCGGCTTGCTCCCCGCCCTTGGGGACCCGGCGCGGTTCCAGCGACTGCCAGGCTGGAGCGAAAGGAGTGCGGCGATGCACTCGCTGCCCCTTCGAGATATCATCTCCCAGGACGCGGGGCTCGCGGACGAAACCACAGGCAAGAAGCTAGGCGCTGCGTATCACCACCAGCTCAGGGCCGGCGGTGTCACCGGTTACCACCAGGACGGCCAGAAGCAGCCCGGCTAGCTCTGGTCTTTCGGTGTCAGCTCTGCAGGCTGACTTTGCCGATCGGGCAAGTCACACCGGTACCTCCAAGCCCGCAGTAGCCGGCTGGATTCTTGGCCAGATACTGTTGGTGATAGCCTTCTGCGAAATAGAACTCCGGCGCCTCAATGATTTCGGTAGTAATCCGCCCGTGCCCGGCGCGGCCCAGGGCAGGCGCGTAAGCATACCTAGAAGCCTCCGCCAGACGGCGCTGCTCATCCCCGTGGACGTAGATCCCGGAACGGTACTGGGTGCCCATGTCATTGCCCTGGCGCATACCCTGAGTGGGGTCGTGACACTCCCAAAAATTCTTCAACAACTCCTCGTAGGTTACGATTTCGGGGTCGAACACCACCCGCACAACTTCGTTGTGACCCGTGCGCCCGGTGCAGACCTCGTCGTAAGTCGGATTGGGGGTATAGCCACCCGCATAGCCGACGGCAGTCACCCACACTCCGGGGACCTTCCAGAACTGGCGTTCCGCGCCCCAGAAACACCCC
>CAZLYT010000502.1:0-2423 GCA_964563515.1 uncultured Candidatus Competibacteraceae bacterium
CACGACAAGGTTGAGGCCAAGTCCCACGGCGGCCACCAACAGCACCAGGGGCCCTTGGACCGCGATGGGCGATCTCAACCGCTGTAACGCCTCGAAGGCAATCCATGCGACCAGCGCCAGCATGAAGGCGGCATTGAGAAGTGCGCCCACGACCTCGGCGCGTTGTAGCCCGTAGGTGTGGCGCTCGGAAGGTGGCCGCGCCGCGAGTGTAGCGGCCGTCGCACCGATTGCCAGCGCCGTGGCATCGGTGACCATGTGGCCAGCATCGCTCAGCAGCGCCAGCGAGCCGCCGAACCAGCCCGCAACCGCCTCGACCAGAGCAAAGCCACCAGTTAGTAGCAGAGCGAGGATGAGCTGACGACCGCCGACGCCGTGAGAATGATCACCATCGTGGCGATATTGGTGAGGAGTGTGCTGGCTCGACATCAGGATTGGACCGACCCGAGTAGACCAAGCTCGCAAGTTCGATAAGTGTCCAGTCTCGGTGGCCAATTGCCAAGGGTGGGCCGGCGTTCACCTATTGCCGAGGGCTCCGATCGGATCCCCAGCGACTGGTTTAGTTACGTCGACCAGCCCCGAATCTGCCGTGCCCAGGAGGAGACTTCAGGTCAACGGCCCACGCGGCCGAAATTCATTGGGGGACGGCAGACGCAGATCTGGTCAGGCCAGCTGTGTCCAGCTAGGCTACGGGCTCGCGTGTACCGGGTCTATGTCGGTCAAATACGGAGAAAAATATCCGGCCGATTACAGTCAACCACCTTGGGAGGAGCCAACGCATGAGCCAAACCTCGCCCATGCAGTATCTGGACAAGGCGATGAACGGTCTGCGCCAGCTGGGCTTGGTGCCGGAAGGCCCCCAAGCAGAGGCCCCCATTATCAGCCTACTCAACCAGATTTCGGAAATTGACGAGGGCCGCGTGGTGGCTATCGCCCGCACCCTGAACCAGGCCTCGCTGTTCAACGAAGTGGTCCGCGAGCAGATCACCGCCATGAACATCGGGGAGCGCTACCAGCAGATAACCGACTCCTTCAACAGCATTCGCGATGATGCCAAGGCGATGGTGGATCAGATCGCCGACGGCCGTATCGACACCTGGGAGCGTGTGCAAAACGTTTGGATGAAGGTTTCTCGGGGGGACATTGCCGAGCGTTTCGACAAGATCAAGGGCACCTATCTGGACGTGGCCAAGGACACCAAGGATCAGATCCAGCGCGAGCACGTGATCTTGGAGGCGTACCGAGATTTCCGTGGCGCCGTCAAAGAATCCGAGGTGCTAGCCCTCGAGCTCCTGAGCAAGGCGGAGGCGCAGCTTGCGGTGGCCCGCTCGGCCCTGGAAGAGGCCTCGCGAACGGTCGCGGCGCACCAAGGCGACGATGCGGCCGAGCGCGCCCGGCTCGAGTTGGCTCGAGACGAGAAGCTGCGGGCTTTGCAGGACCAGGAGCAACGCTATCAGATTGCCAAGGATCTCTCCGACAACCTAACCGTGAGCTACAACACCTCGGAGGTTGTCATGGCCAGGCTGATGCAGACTACTACCGCCAAGGAGCGGGTCTACCAGCAGGCCGTGAGCTTCTTCGGCACCAACGAGACCGTACTGACAGCGCTCAGCGCCTCTTTCACCGGCATGCACGGATTACACGAGAGCACCCGGACCCTGAACGCCATGAAGGAGGGCGTCAACCAAAGCTTGGAGGTGCTGGCAGAAGTGGGTGGCAAAGTGCAGGAGGAGGCACTTAAGGCGGGCTACGGGCCCACCATCCGTGCCGAGGCCGTGAAAAGACTGCTGGATTCGGTGATCCACTTTCAGGAGCGGTCCCACGAAATCATCGGGGAGATGCGCCAACTCAGCACGCAAAACGCGGAGGAGATCCGCACAGCCGTCGAGGACGGCAAGCGGCGCATGGCTAAGCTCGCCGAGGACGGTCGCACGCTGCTGACCCATGGCTGAGACGGCGGCCAAGCAGCCTCTGGACGAGGTCATGCTGGCAATGGATGTGGTGGATACGTTGCGCCACCGGCGCCTGCTGGTGGAGCAGGAGCTGGCCAGCGACGAGCGCGACCAGCGCATGCTGGAGCGGCTGCGTCAAATCTACACTTCGCAGGGCATGGAAGTGTCGGATCACGTGCTCCGTGAGGGCGTGAAAGCGCTGCGCGAGAACCGATTCGTCTACGACCCGCCCAGGCGAGGCCTGGCGGTCAAGCTGGCCCATCTCTACGTCGAGCGTAGGAAATGGGGGCGACGGATCGCCTTTGCGAGCGGCCTGCTCGTGATGCTCGGGATCGTCTATTTCGTAGCGGTGGTGTGGCCGAACCAACGTGAGGCGGCTGCGCTGCAGACGCTGGCACAGGAGGCGGCAAGCGTTCGTGCCCGACTCGAGCAAACCGTAGACGATGCCGAGATTCGCCAGGGCGCCGAACGCAT
>CAZLYT010000503.1:0-7524 GCA_964563515.1 uncultured Candidatus Competibacteraceae bacterium
ATACGCACGCAAAGACTCTCGCCCACTCCATCCAACATCGATCAACATGCGCCAGGTGGCCGGGGTTGCCTGCATCACGGTGGCGTTGCACTGGTCGAGGCAACGGGCGAGGAGCCGCCCGTCTGCGGCCTCTTGTTGCTGGGCAATCACCACCGTCGCGCCAGCGACCAGCGGCAGCAAGAGCTCCAGCACCGCGATGTCAAAGGACAACGTGGTGACCGCCAGCAATACGTCTTCCTCGCCTAGTCCCGGCTCACGGCGCATGGATTGGAGAAAGTTGACCACCGCCCGGTGCGGCACCTCCACGCCTTTGGGGCGGCCGGTAGAACCGGAGGTGTAGATGATGTAGGCGAGATCCTCCGAGGAACGCGGCGGTGCTGGACCTGTTGGCGTCGGCGCCGCATCGATCTGATTCCAGTCGGAATCTAGCCGCACAATTTGGGGTTGGTTCGCAGTGGTCTCACCGACCAGGCTGTCCAGGCCCGACTCGGTAAGGACGACGGTGGCCCCGGAGTCCGCCAGCATATAAGCCAGCCGATCCTGGGGGAACGACGGATCAAGCGGCAGATATGCGCCGCCCGCCTTGAGCACTCCGAGCATTGCCACCAGCAGCCGAGGGCTGCGCTGCAGGTGCAGCCCTACTGGCACGTCCGGGCCGACGCCCAGGCTGCGGAGGTAACCACCGAGTACATCGGAAAGGGCTTCCAGCTCGCCGTAGCTCAGGGTGTAGGCGCCTTGACTGACTGCGGTCTTGGCGGGACTGCGTCGGGCGCTGCTGCTCACGAGCTGATCTATACACTGCTCGCGCGGGTAGTCGGCGTGGGTGCGGTTCCACTCGATGAGCAGCAGCCGCTGTTGCTCGGGGCTCAGCAGCGGCAGCTTGGAGATCGGCTTATCGGGATGGGCACAGGCGCCTTGCAACAGGGTGAGATAGCCATCGCAGAGGCGTTCTGCCGTCGCTCGGTCGAAAAGATCGCACGCATACTCCAGCGTGCACTCGAGCTGGTTCGCTTCCTCGCTGACGAAGAGCGAAAGATCGAACCTCGCAGTCTCCGTGGAGAGCTCCGCCGGCGCGATTCTCAGGCCCGCCACCCGGAACTCGGTGCTGGGGGTGTTCTGCAGCGAAAACATGATTTGGAACAGAGGATTTCGGCTCAGATCCCGTTCCGGACGCAGTACCTCGACCAATCGCTCGAAGGGAATGTCCGGGTGATCGAAAGCGCCGACGGCGGTGTTGCGGGCTGCCTTGATGGCGGCCTGAAAGGAGCGCTCCCCCTGCAGTTGGGTACGCAGCACCAGGGTATTCACGAACAGCCCGATCAGGCCCTCCAGCTCCCGGCGCTTGCGACCGGCAACCGGCGTGCCCACGGCAATATCGGCGTGGCCACTCCAGCGGTACAAGAGTGTCTGGAACCCGGCGAGCAACACCATGAAAAGTGTTGCATTCTCACGCGCCGCCAGCGTCCGCAAAGTCCGCGTCAGAGTGGGTGGCAGACTGAACCGGACCTGGCCACCCCGATAGCTTGGGACCCGCGGTCGCTGCCGGTCGGTTGGCAGCTCGAGTGAAGTCAGACCGCCCAGCGCCGAGCGCCAATAGTCGAGCTGGCGCTCTAGCAGCTTCTCTCCAGCACGATGGCGTTGCCACTCCGCGTAGTCCGGGTACTGCAAAGGTAGAGGTTCAAGGTCGGGCCTCGCGCCGGCTTGAAGCCTGCCGTAAACAGCGCAGAGCTCGCGTCCCAGTATGCCCATGGACCAACCGTCGGACACGATGTGGTGCATGGTGAGGAGCAATACATGCTCGTTGTCGGCGAGTCGCATCAGGGTGACTCGCAGCAAGGGCCCCCGCGCCAGATCGAAAGGAACCCCAGCCTCTTTCCGTGCAACCGCTTCGGCCATTTCGAGCTGCTCGCTTCCTTCCTTGTCGCCCAGGTCGAGGAAACGAACGGGAATGCGTTGCTCGGCGTGGACTTGGACCCGCGGGTCGCCGCCATCTTCTTGAAAGGTGCTCCGCAGTGCCTCGTGGCGTGCCACCACCGCGTCCAGCGCCGATTGCAGGGTCGGCGGGTCGAGATGGCCATGCACCTGCAACAGGCTGACGATGTTGTACAGGCCGGTGACCGGCAGCAGTCGGTCCAGCACCCACATGCGCTGTTGCTCGAAGGAGAGCAACCATGGGCCGCCACCGTTGCGAGGCGGTATCTGCTGGTCAAGCCCCCTGACCGAGGTGCCCTTGGCGAGCAGTCGCTGCTCGAGAAGCGCTCGCTGCTCGGTGGTCAGGTTCTTGAGGCTCTGGGTCATGCTCGCTAGATCTCGGGCGTCCATGTTTCGGCTACGCGTCGCCCCGTCGCCAAGCCGCATTCACGTTGGCCGGTGGTCGGCCAGACCACGAAGCCGCCAAAAAGTCCTCCATGATACCGTTATGACGGCATCATGACTCGCCAGGGATAGGCCAATGCTGCTTGTGCTCCCTGAGCGCAGGCCAACCGGTATCAATCGGAAGGTCGCTGGATGGAATCCATCGAAGGCCACCTGTCTACGTGCCGAGCTCGCGGATACTCTGGGACCCAGGAAAAGCGCCCGCATTGGAAGCAATTAATGGTCCATGATAAATGCCTTTGTTGGCAAGCCTCCGGGGCTAGAATCGCTTCGAGCCCCAGGTGGGCTCCGCGGCCGCCGCACGCTACTCCCGACGCGGGCAAAGGGCAAACTCCGTTTCGTTCTTGTATCACCCTTCCGCTCCCGAGCGGCACCGCTACGTCAGGCGAGGTTTGCCATGACTCAGTTCGGGCGAATTGGATTCGTAGTGTTGATCTACCTGCTGATGGTATTCCCGGGAATGGGAATGGCTCAGGTGCCGGAATGGCTCTATACCGTCCGTCCGGGTGACAACATTTGGACCATTACCGACCGTTACCTGGTGAGCATGCGCTATTGGCAAGATTTGCAGCGCATCAATCAGATCAGTGACCCGTATCGCTTGCGCCCCGGTCAGCGATTGCGGGTTCCGATCGAATGGCTGGCGATACAGCCGGTACCGGTAGAGGTGGTGTCGGTCAGTGGCGAGGTCGTGGTCGAGGTGTGGCATGAGGGTGGCGCGGAGCGGCCCCTGGCGGCCGGCGATCGCCTCCACGCTGGCGACCAGCTGCGAACAGGGGAGGAGGGCAATGCCGCGCTGCAGTTCGCCGACGGTTCACGCCTGTCGGTACGCGCTGGCTCGGCTGTCACGCTCGATACCGTGTCGGCATATGGCGACAGCGGCATGACCGATACCCGAGTTCGCCTCCAGAGCGGTCGCTTGGACACTCGTGCCCGGGAGGCTCAGGGGCCGGCGACGCGATTCCAGATCCAGACACCGGCGGCAGTGTCGGCGGTGCGGGGCACCGAGTACCGAGTCGGAGTAGCTGACGAGGGGGAACGGGCGATCACCGAGGTGCTCACGGGCAGGGTGGCGGTTGCCGGTGCTGGAGTCGATCGTCTGGTAGCGGGAGGATTCGGGACTGTCACGCTCCAAGGGCGGCCGCCGGAGCAGCCGACGCCCTTGTTGGAGCCGCCCGACCTGGCGGCTGCCGACACCAAGCTGGACCGCATTCCCTTCCTCGTGGTCTGGCTGCCCCTGAGTGGAGCCACCGGCTACCGGGCGCAGGTCTCCGCCGACCCCAGTTTCGAGGTCGTACTGGCAGATGGGCTGACTACCGCCCCGCGTCTGCTGGGTCCCGATCTTCCCGACGGGCGCTATTGGTTACGCGTACGCGGCATTGATCCAGCCAGAATCGAGGGCCAAAGCGCCGTTCTCGGGCTCGAGTTGGACGCGCGTCCGGTGCCGCCGATCCTGGTGACGCCGGGGCCCGACGCGACCATACGTGATCCCGCTCCGGAGCTTGCCTGGTCCCGGCCCGAAGGGATCGGAAGCTATCGGGTTCAGATCGCTCGCGACCTGGCCTTCCAGGACCTGGTGGGGGACATGAATGGTGCCCGGGGAGGTAGTGCGCGACCCGCGCAGCCCCTGGATCCCGGTTCTTATCACTGGCGCGTGGGCAGCATTGCCGCCGATGGCGAGCAGGGTCCTTTCTCCGATCCGCAGCAGTTCACCTTCAGGCCCATCCCCCCAAGTCCGGAGCTGGAAGCGCCCGAGGTGGAAAACGAAGAGTTGGTGCTGCGCTGGAGTGCAGGTGAGCCCGGACAACAGTATCACCTGCAACTCGCCCGCGCAGCGGGCTTCGGCTCGCCGGTGGTGGACACTCAGCTGACGGAGCCAAGCTTTGCGCTGACCGGCTTCGAGCCGGGCGTCTATTACGTGCGCCTGGCCACTGTGGACGTGGACGGTTATGAAGGTCCATTCGGACCGCCACAGCAGATCACGGTGCCGGTGGGCACGACGCTTCCCTGGATGCTGATGATTCTGTTCGGAGTCCTGATGCTGTGAGTCCGGTCGCCCCCACCAGGCTACCGGAACAGCTGTTCCTCACCATCCTGCTCGGCACGCTGGTGGCGTTGGTTGCGGCCACCGAATGGCTCTGGACCTGGGACCAGAACATCTACGACTGGCAGCTGCGCGCGGCGGACCGGTCAGCGCCGGGGGATTTGATCATCATCGCTGTCGACGAGCGCAGCCTGGACGCGCTCGGCCAGTGGCCTTGGTCCCGTGCGCTGCACGCTGAGCTTCTCGACCGTTTGCGTGCAGTGGGCTCACGCGCAGTGCTGTTCGATGTCATCTTCGCGGAGTCCGGTGCGGCGGATCCAGCGGGGGATGTGGCACTGGCCGGCGCGGTGTCTGCGCACGGTCGAGTGGTGCTCCCGGTGGTCCATGTGGACGTCCGCCTCGGTGGGCAACCCATGGAGCTGCTGCCGTACCCGGCCCTGGCTAGCGTTGCGGCCGACCTTGGGCACGTGGAAACGCAGCTCGATCCAGACGGCTTGGCCCGCAGCGTCTATCTCCAAGCCGGCCTTGGAGATCCGCACTGGCCGCACCTGGCAGTGGCAGCGCTGAGACTAGAGGATCCGCGACGCTGGAATCGGCTGCCTGGCCGCAGCAATCCTGCACAGGCTGCTAGCTCACCTTACTTCTGGCAGCGGGACCGCCAGGTTTGGATTCCCTACCTGGGACCTCCAGGCAGCTTTCACCGCTTGTCCTACGTCGATGTGCTTCGCGGCGAGGTGCCCGCGGCGCTGCTTCGCGACCGGGTGCTGTTGGTAGGCGCCACCGCCGCCGGTATGGGCGATGCGTTGCCGACCCCGGTGTCGGGGTTGAGCCATCCCATGCCGGGCGTCGAAATCGTAGCCAATGTCTATGACAGCTTACGCCGCGAGCTGGAGATCGTGCCATTGAGCTCCGTGCTGAGTGTCCCGATCACGGTGGTGCTCGCGATTCTGCCGCTGGTGCTCTATCCGTACCTGGCGCCGCGGGTAGCGCTCGGTGCGGCGCTAGGGGCAGCACTGGCCACCTTGTCAGTCAGCGTTCTGCTGCTGCACTTTGGACGGCTGTGGTTTCCGCCCTCGGCGGCGCTGCTTGGCATTGCGACCAGCTACCCACTGTGGAGCTGGCGCCGTCTGGAGGCGCTGGTGCGGTATTTGGACGCCGAGATCGAGCATCTTCACGGTGAGCCGAGCGGCCTGCCGGGTGCAGGTACCCCGAGTCTGGACACGGCCATGGAATTCGTGGCGGGATTGCTGCCGGTGCGATCGGCCGCCTTGGTCTCGAGCACCGGACGCACGCTGGCGGCCTGGCAGGGATCGCTGTCGCTGCCGGTGCGCTCGCGGCAGCAGTTCTCCAGCCCCGATTCCTCCTGTGGGCTGGTGCTGGACTGGAGCGGCACAGAGGCGCCTGCGGAGGCCGAAGTGGCACTCCTAAACGAGCTTTTGAAGGAGCTTGCGCCCTACGGCTGCTCCCGTCGCGGCGATACCCACGAGCTGGTCCAGGCTCGGGTCGAGCAGGTGCGGGAGGCCACTGCACGACTGCGCGAGATGAGGACCTTCGTGACAGACAGCCTGGCACAGATGGCCGATGGCGTATTGGTGGTAAGTGCTTGCGGACGAGTGCTCATCGCCAACCAGCGTGCCGCGGAGCAGCTCGGGGTCGCGGCCGCCGAAAGCCTGGCCGGTCAGACCCTTGCCAGCGCCGTGGAGCCCGTGCAGTTGGGACGCGGCCAGAGCTGGAGCGAGGCGCTGCGCCGATGCCTGTTGGAGGCGCGGGGAGCCCAGCTCGAGTCCGTGGACCAGTATGGCCGGGAATTGCTGATACAGCTGGCCCCGTTTCGAGGCCATGGCCGGCTGCCGCGCGGTGTCATCGTCAATCTGTCGGATGTGACTGCGCTGCGTGACAGCGAGCGCCGTCGCCGGGAGCTGCTCGGCTTCATCTCCCATGACCTGCGCTCACCCCTGGTCTCGATACTGGCGCTCACCCAGCTCATGGGTTTGGAGGGCCAGCAGGATGAGCGCGGCCACCGAATCGAGGCCCATGCGCGACGCACCCTTGATCTAGCCGACGACCTGCTGGCGCTGGCGCGTGTGGAAGGCGGGGAGATCGTCGAAGCCGAGCCGGTGGATATGGTGGCAGTCGCCCGCTCGGCGTTGGACCACATCAGCGATGAGGCCGCGGCCAGGCACACGGTGCTGACGCCGGTGCTCGGCGTCGATCCGGTTTTCATCAAGGGCGACCGGGACTTGCTCGAGCGCGTGCTGGTGAACCTTGTCGGCAATGCGGTCAAGTACAGCCCGCAGGGATCCCAGGTCTGGCTGCGGGTGGCGGCGGAGGGCGAGCTGGCGGTATGTGAGGTGCGTGACCAGGGATCCGGCATCGAGCAAGCCGACCAGGCAAGAGTGTTTCAGCGTTTCCAGCGCGGCAGCCGTGTCGAGCATCAGCGCGCGCCTGGCGTGGGGCTGGGACTTGCCTTCGTCAAGCAGGTGGTGGAGCACCATGCCGGCCACATCAGCGTGCACAGCCAAACCGGCCGCGGGAGCTGTTTTCGAGTCGAATTGCCGAGACTGGCAACAACTTGATACGTGGCACCCCTGTGCGGCCTCAGCGGGTCGACGTGGGCCCGGCGCCTGGCGGCCGAACTCGGGCTTACCACCCTCATGGTTACCCACAGCATGCGCAACGCGCTTGATGCGATGCGGAGATCGGACCTTGATGCTGCACGATGGCCAGGTGGTGCTCGATGCGAGCGGCGAAACCCGTCGCGGCTTGGAGCTGTCCGACTTGGTGAAGATGTTTGCCCGGGTGCGCGGCGAGGAGCTGGCGGAGGATAGCTTGCTGCTCGGGTGAGACGCCCGACGGAGAGCTTGATGAGCCATCCCTACGATTTCCACTATCGGGATATCGACGCTCGGGAGCGGCGCCTGGAAACGTTCCGGGGCTCGGCTTTGCTGGTGGTCAACGTCGCCAGCTACTGCGGCTACACGCCCCAGTACGCAGGCCTGGAGTCGCTCTGGCGCGAGCTCAAGGACCAGGGATTGGTGATACTAGGTTTTCCCTGCAATCAGTTTGGAGATCAGGAGCCAGGTGATGAAGCTGCCATCCGCGAG
>CAZLYT010000504.1:0-4234 GCA_964563515.1 uncultured Candidatus Competibacteraceae bacterium
TCACCGGTCACGGCCTGGTCAAGAACCTCCCTGTTGAGCAGTGGATTGCGGAGACGGGTATTCGCCCCGATTTCATTGCCCGCACCACCTGAACGTGTCTTCGCATCCCTAAGCACATTGGGTCCGGCACCGGGCCGGAGAGCAGCGCCATCCAACCTTCCAGTCAGGACCCGGCGGCGGAGTGCTGGAGCACGCTCACTCGCGCATTCCCAGGGAAACTGCAACGCTGGCGGCAAGCCGTTGTCGCAACAAGAAGGCATGAAATGCCTGAGAGGTGACCACCATGAAGCGCGGCTTATTGGAGCGTCTGGACGACGGTGGTGTCGTTTGTGCCGAGGGTTTCCTGTTCGAAATGGAGCGTCGCGGTTATCTGTCGTCCGGCGAGTTCGTCCCCGAGGTAGCGCTGGAAAATCCAGAGGCTCTCAAGGCCTTGCATCGCGACTTTCAGCATGCCGGCTCGGATATCGTGGAAGCTTTTACCTACAACGGTCACCGCGAGAAGATGCGAGTGATCAACAAGGAACACCTGTTGGAGTCGCTCAACCGCGCCGCCCTGAAAATTGCCAAGGAGGTAGCCGACACCCCAGCGGGCGAGAGTGAGCACAATCTGCTGGCCGGAAATATTTCCAATACCAACATATGGGGTCCGAACGACGGCAAGATACAGGCTGAGGTGCGGGCCATGTTCGACGAAATGGTCGGCTGGGCGGTAGATGAGGGCGCGGACTTCATGATCGGCGAGACTTTTTATTACGCCGGTGAAGCCTACTGCGCGTTGGAGGCGATCAAAGCGTCCGGCCTTCCCGCGGTCGTCACGGTGGCGCCCATGGCCGAAAACAAGATGCGCGACGATGTTGGCATCGTGGAGGTGTGCAAGGAACTGCACCAGCGCGGCGCCGACGTCGTGGGCATGAACTGCTTTCGCGGGCCGGGTACCATGCTGCCCTACATCCGGGAGATCCGTCAGGCAGTCGACTGTCACCTGGCGGCGCTGCCGGTGCCCTATCGCACCACCGAGGAGCAGCCGACCTTCTTCAACCTAAGAGACGATCACGGTTGCACCTGCCCATCGCCCCATGGCCGTGCATTTCCGACGGCGCTCGACCCGCTCTATGTCAACCGCTACGAGATCCGTGCCTTCGCTGAGGAGGCCTGGAATATGGGAGTCAAGTACCTTGGCGTCTGCTGCGGTGCGGCGCCCATGCATATTCGGGAGGTAGCCGAAGCCATGGGTCGCAAACCGCCCGCCAGCCGATTCTCTGAGAAGATGGAGCACCACTTCATGTATGGCGACAATGAGCGTATTCCTGAGCACATCAAACGATACGGTGATCGAGCCTAGGATGCATTAGCGAACGCGTAATGCCCCATTCCCCGCCCCCGTTGTACGGTGGGTTACGCTACTGTCGCTTTTGCAGAACAAAATAAGTGTCCATTCATGGGGATCGACTTTCTTCGCCGCCCTCAAAGATGCGCCGGCGGGCATTGTTGAGATGGGCGGTCATGGCCGCCTCGGCGCGCTCGGGTGCCCGTGCCCGAATCGCCTCGTAGACTGCAACGTGCTCGCTTTGGACCAGTTTCAAGCGCTCCGCGGGGCGCATCAGCGAGAGGTTACGGGCCAAATTCATCCCAAACTTGATCTGGGTCCGCATGGACACGTAGGCCGATACAAAGAAATCGTTCTTGCTGGCCTCACACACCGCCAAGTGAAACTCCTGGTCGGCCTCGACTCCCAGTCGGTCGGTACGGATGCAATCGTCGAGCTCTTTCAAGGCGCCCCGCAAGGCCCTTAGGTCACTGTTCTCCCTGCGCAGGGCCGCCAGCCGGGACGCTGCCCCTTCGGTGGCAATGCGAAATTCCAAGCAGCGCTGGATGTCGCCTACGCCGCCAATGGGCGCGAAACGCAGTAAGGCCCGGTCCGGTCGATGGGTGACGAAGCTTCCGGAGCCGCGCCGCGACTGCACGATGCCGTCGTCACGCAGCTTCGCCAGCGCTTCCCGCACCACCGGTCGTGACACCTCAAAGCGCTCTGCGAGCTTCGTCTCCGAGGGCAGCCGGACATGTTCGGCGAATTCGCCGCTGACTATGCGCTCGAACAGTTGCTCGTAGACATAGTTGCTCAACTTCCATTGTTGGCGATTGACGGGCGTCGGCTCCGACGACGAAGGCTTGACCATTACCGGCGAGACCCTCCTGACAAAGCGTTCGGCCCTCCACCGAGAGGCCGCCGGCGGCGGCAGGGTTCGGCGCAGTTACGAGACTCCCGCGCGCTTGTTGCGCCGTCATCTTTTCAACTTTTACGTGTCGATGACAACTTCGGACGCCACGAGTCGGGCCGTTCCGGCGCCATGAACGCCCACAGCATGCACGGTCGGCAGAGGGAGAACAAGAATATATTTGTGATTGTGTATTTACAACTTCAGACAACTCGGTATGATCGGCAGCCGGTCGATCGGAGAGTTACGGGCCACCAAGTGGGCCTTGGATGTGCCCGACCGACGCGACCGCTAGCCGCGCAACGACGACTGTAGACCCTTGTGTCCACTAAAGAGAGGACGAGCATGAAAACGTGGATGAGACTGACCTCCTGCGCTGCCCTCGGGCTGGCGGCCACCGCGGCCGCAGGTGCCGCCGAGACCACTTTTCGATCGGCAGAAACGCATCCCGATGGCTACCCCACCGTGGAGGCCGTCAAGTACATGGGGGAGCTGCTGAGCCAGGAGACCGACGGCCGGCTGGGCATCCAGGTGTTCCACTCCGGCCAGCTCGGCGAGGAGAAGGACACCATCCAGCAGACGCAATTCGGCGTCATCGAGATGAACCGCATCAACCTGGCGCCGCTGAACAATATTGTCCCCGAGACCCAGGTGCCGGGTCTGCCGTTCCTGTTCCGCGACGTCGAGCACATGCGCAAAGTCATGGACGGGGAAATTGGCGACGAGATGCTCGCCGCCTTCGAGCCCCACGACATGATCGGCCTCGCCTTCTATGACTCGGGAGCCCGCAGCTTCTACAACGGCAAGCGCGCCATCAGTACCCCGGAGGACATGAAAGGCTTGAAGATCCGCGTGCAGCAGTCGGATCTGTTCATCGCCATGGTGGAAGCCATGGGCGGCAATCCCACCCCGATGCCCTTCGGCGAGGTATACAGCGGCCTGCAAACCGGGGTGATCGACGGCGCTGAGAACAACTTCCCCAGCTACTACAACACTCGCCATTTCGAGGTCTCGAAGAACTACTCGCTCACCGAGCACAGCATGTCGCCCGAGGTGCTGGTCATGTCCAAGCGGACCTGGGACGGTCTCAGCGCCGAGGATCAAGCATTGATCCGCAAGTCGGCCAAACAGTCGGTCACCAAGATGCGCGAGCTGTGGGACGCCTTCGAGATCGAGTCGCGCCAGGCCGTGGTGGATGGCGGTGCCATGATCAACGAGGTGGACAAGCAGCCCTTCATCGACCTGATGCAGCCGGTGTACGACAAGTTTCTTACCGACCCCAAGCTCAAGGATCTCGCCGACCGCATTCGCGCCGTCGAGTAGCCGCCACGGCGACGGGCTTTGAGCCCGCCGCGTCTCCTTCGTTTTCCGGAGCGCACCTATGAACGGTACCTACGCAGCTGTGGTACGCGTGCTCAAAGGCTTGGAAACCCTGGCATTGTGGATCAGCGCAGTGTGTCTGGTGGCCATGACCGCCGCCATCACCTGGCAGGTTTTCGGCCGTTTCGTGCTCGACAGCTCGCCGAGCTGGACCGAGCCGATATCGCTGCTGCTGATGCTCTATTTCATTCTGCTGGCGGCGGCGGTGGGCGTGAGGGAGCGCTTCCACCTCGGGTTGGACCTGCTCCGCCACGTGGCCTCGCCGCGGGTCAACCGGGTGTTGGACACCCTGAGCTTCTCCGTCGTCGGCGCCTTCGGCGCGGCCATGGTCTGGTTCGGCGGCCAGCTGATGATCGGCACCTGGGGGACGCGGGTTCCGGTTCTCGGCACCCCCGAAGGCCTGAGCCATCTGCCCATGGTGCTGTCCGGGGTGCTCATCGTGTTGTTTTCCCTGGAGCACCTGCTGGTGTTGGCCGGCTTCGGTAGCGAAGCGGAATTCGGCGATCACAAGCCCGACCTGTCGGAAATAGCGGAGTAATCACGATGGAGCTCAGCGTCCTTTTCGGCACCTTCGTGTTCCTGCTGGTCATCGGGGTGCCGGTCGCCTTCGTGCTGGCCATCGCCAGTCTGGCGACCGT
>CAZLYT010000505.1:0-4000 GCA_964563515.1 uncultured Candidatus Competibacteraceae bacterium
GAATCAACAGACCACCGAGGCTATGGCCGACCAGCTGGACGGTGGGTGCGTGCAGCGATAACAGGAACTCGCGCAGGCGCTTCACGTTGGCACCTGGGTCACCCCGCACCGAGGCGTAGGTGAAGAACTGCGGCCACCAACCCAGACCGCGCAACCGAAGACCGAGGGGGCGCAGGTAGACACCGCTCATGTAGAGACCGTGGACCAGCACCACCAGCCGCTCGGAGTCGGAGTCAACGATGTCGGGAGCAGTCAACGGAGCGCTCTGGCAGCGGAGCCGACGGCGCCGAGGACGAACGAAATAGCCCCTTCACCGGTCCAGCCGAAGCAATCGAGCATTGACATAGTGTCAAAGTAACACTAACTTCCACGGTCCCATGAGTGTCACACAAATGTCACTTGGGTCAGAGTCTGCGTGGCTCCCGATCACCACGGACATCGTCCTGTTCACGGTGCTCCGCCAGCGCCTGCTGGTGCTACTCGTGGGCGGTGATGGCGTCGGTACCCTGGCCCGGCTTCCTGGCGGCTATGCGCGCATGGACGAGGACCTGGACAACGCGGCTTTGCGCCACCTGCGCACCGAGGCGGGTGTCAGCGGGGTGTATCTGGAGCAGCTCTACACCTTCGGGCGACCTGGGCGCCACCCGGAGGGCCGTGTGGTCTCGGTGGCTTACTACGCGCTGGTGCCCGCGCCAACGCTGGCCGTCGATGGTGGCGATAGCACCGACACGCCGCGGGCGCGTTGGTGCCCGGTGGACACCATGCCGCTTTTGGTGCTTGACCACGCCGAGATCGTGCGGGTGGCCCACGAGCGCCTAACCGCCAAGCTGGAGTATTCGACCATCGCCCTGCAGCTCATGCCTGGGCACTTCACCCTGAGCGATCTACAGGGCGTGTACGAAGCCATCGTGGGAGCAGCGCTGGATAAGCGGAACTTCCGCAAGCGCATGCTTTCCCTGGGCTGTCTGGAAGAGACCGGCAGGCTGGCCCGGGTGGGTCGGCACCGACCAGCAAAGCTTTATCGCATGAGAGCACCCGGACGGGTGCTATTCATCAAGTAGCGCGACCCCCGCGTCGACGGAGTTTGGCCATGAGTGCGATTCCCCTGATTGAGGCCCGGCAGTCCCACCGCCTCGCCCCGCGCCAGGTCCCACCGGTTGTCACCGAGGTGCTCGACCGGGCCGAGCGTGATGCGCTGGTGCAGCGTATCCGGAGGCTATTGCGGGAGCAGGACGCCACCCTGGTCGCCCACTACTACACCGATCCGGACCTGCAGGAGCTGGCCGATAGCACTGGCGGCTACGTCTCCGACTCCTTGGACATGGCGCGCTTCGGTAGCGAATGTCGATCCTCCACCCTGGTGGTCGCCGGAGTGCGCTTCATGGGCGAGACCGCCAAGATCCTGAATCCCGAGAAGCGCATCCTGATGCCGGATCTGGAGGCCAATTGCTCTCTCGACCTCGGCTGTCCACCGCAAGAATTCGCCGCCTTTTGCGACCAGCACCCGGACCGCACGGTGGTGGTCTACGCCAACACCAGTGCAGCGGTCAAAGCCCGCGCGCACTGGATGGTGACCTCCAGCATCGGGCTGGACGTGGTGCGGCACCTGAGTGCGCGCGGTGAGAAGATCCTGTGGGCACCCGACAAACACCTGGGCGCCTGGATCCAGCGCCAGACCGATGCCGACATGCTGCTATGGGACGGTGCCTGCGTGGTGCACGAAGCCTTCAAGGAGGAAGGCTTAGCGGCGCTGCGGGCCGAGCACCCCGACGCCAAGGTGCTGGTGCACCCGGAGTCCCCGGCGGCGGTGATCTCCCAAGCCGACGTGGTGGGCTCCACCACGCAGCTCATCGACGCTGTGCGCAAATTGGATGTTTCGACCTTCATCGTCGCCACCGACAACGGCATATTCCACAAGATGCGTCAAGCGGCCCCGGGCAAGCTGCTGCTGGAGGCCCCGACCATGGGTCGGGGGGCCACCTGCGTGAGCTGTGCCCACTGCCCCTGGATGGCCATGAATGGGCTGCGCAAGCTGGCGCGGGTGCTCGAGCGTGGTGACAACGAGATTCACGTGGATCCGGTCATCGCCGCACGGGCCAAGCGGCCCATTCAGCGCATGATGGAGTTCGCTCGCCAGTACAAGCGCGAGGTGCTCGGCAACAACGACGCATGAGGACCCGACCCGCCCGGCGGCGCCTGATCGCCTTGTAGGGTGCACTAGCCCGCTAGGCCGTCATGCACCGTCTTGGGTGCACGGTGCTTGGATCTTGGCCGGCTGAAACGGCGGATTACGCTGCGCTAATCCGCCCTACCGCGGTGTTTTTTTTGGAACGGCTTCAGGGGGTGCGGCGCAGGCGCAGGTTGAGCTCCCGCAGCTGCTGTTCCTGGACCGGTGCTGGCGCGGAGGTGAGCAGGCATTGGGCACTCTGGGTCTTGGGGAAGGCCATCACGTCGCGAATTGAGCTGGCTCCGGCCATCAGCATCACCATGCGATCCAGACCGAAAGCCAGTCCACCATGGGGCGGGCAGCCGTAACGCAAAGCCCGCAGCAGGAAGCCGAATTTCTCTTCCGCTTCCTCGGGCCCTATGCCGAGCAGCTCGAACACCGCCTGCTGCATCTCCGGGCGATGGATACGTACCGAGCCGCCGCCGAGCTCGGTGCCGTTCAGCACCATGTCATAGGCCCGCGACAGCAGCTTGGCCGGGTTGATCTTGAGCTCCGCCGGGTCGTCGCCATGGGGCGCCGTGAAGGGATGATGCAGGGCGGTCCAGCGATCCAGCTTGTCGTCCCACTCGAACATGGGGAAATCGACCACCCATAGGGGTGCCCAGTCCTTGGTCGCCATGCCCAGGTCGTGTCCCACCTTGACCCGGAGCGCGCCGAGGGTCTCGTTCACGGTGGCAGCCATGTCGGCACCGAAGAAGATGAGGTCGCCGTCGGCGGCCTGGGTGCGCTCGAGAATGGCACTGATGGCCTCGTCCGGCAGGAATTTCACCACCGGGGACTGCAAACCTTCGCGGCCGGCGCTTAGCTGGTTGACCTTGATGTAGGCCAGGCCCTTGGCGCCCAGGCGGGTGACGAAGTCGGTATAGCCGTCGATTTCCTTGCGGGTCAGGCGGCCGCCGCCGGGGATGCGCAGCGCTGCCACCCGGCCGTTGGGATCGTGGGCGGGGCCGGCAAAGACCTTGAACTCCACCGCCTGCATCAGGTCGGCGACCTCCACCAGCTCCAGAGGCACGCGCAAGTCCGGCTTGTCGGAGCCGTAACGACTCATGGCATCGGCATATCGCATGCGTGGAAATGGATCCTCCAACACCACCTGGAGCACCTGGCGGAACACCACCCGGATCATCTGCTCCATCAGGCCAGTGATGTCGTCCTCGCCGAGAAAGGAGGTCTCGATATCGAGCTGAGTGAACTCGGGCTGGCGATCGGCACGCAGGTCCTCGTCGCGAAAGCAGCGCACCACCTGGTAGTAGCGTTCCAGGCCGCTCATCATCAGCAGCTGCTTGAACAGCTGCGGCGACTGCGGTAGGGCGAAGAATGAGCCGGGATGGGTGCGGCTCGGCACCAGGTAGTCGCGGGCGCCCTCGGGGGTGGCGCGGGTCAGCATCGGGGTCTCGATGTCCACGAAGCCGTGGTCCTCGAGAAAGCGCCGCAACGCACTCACCACTCTCGCCCGCAGCATCAGCCGTGCCTGCATCTGCGGTCGGCGCAGATCGATGTAGCGGTAGCGCAGACGGTTTTCCTCCGAGACATGCTCGTCGTCGAGCGGGAACGGAGGCGTTTCCGCGCGATTAAGGACTTCCAAGTCGCGCACCAGCACCTCGACCCGGCCGGTGGGCATGTTCGGGTTCACGGTGCCCTCGGGGCGTGGCCGCACTCGGCCCGTGACCCGCAGCACGTACTCGTTGCGCACCCGCTCCGCCTCGACGAAGGCCATCGGCGTGTCCGGGTCGATCACGACCTGAACCACCCCCTCGCGATCGCGCAGGTCGA
>CAZLYT010000506.1:0-1946 GCA_964563515.1 uncultured Candidatus Competibacteraceae bacterium
TGGCGGCGCTGATGTACGGCAGCGGGCTACGACTGCTGGAGGCGCTTCAGGTCCGGATCAAGGATCTGGACTTCGGCGTGGGCGAGATCGTGGTCCGCCGAGGCAAGGGGGGTGGAGACCGCGTCACCATGCTGGCGGAGACTGTCAGCGGGGAGCTGAAGGCCCAGCTCGATAGGGTGCGGCGGGTTCATCGAAGGGACCAGGCGAGCGGTGGCGGATCGGTCCCGCTTCCGGGGGCCATTCAGCGAAAGTTTCCGGCGGCGGGGAAGGAGTGGGGCTGGCAGTACGTCTTTCCTGCCAGCAGGCGGTATGCAGACCGGGCGAGCGGCACCTGGTACCGGCATCATCTTCACGAGTCGGTGGTGCAGCGGGCGGTCAAGCGGGCGGTGCTGGAGGCGGGGATCCCCAAGCGGGCGACGTGTCACAGCTTCCGGCACTCGTTCGCGACGCACCTGCTCCAGGACGGGTACGATATTCGGACTGTTCAGGAGCTCTTGGGGCACCGGGACGTGGCGACGACCATGATTTACACTCATGTGCTGAACCGGGGCGGCTTGGGGGTACGGAGCCCGGCAGACAGGCTGTAGGGTCTATTGTGGACATATGTTCCCCGGCACGCTGGCGCGGGATAGGCCGCGTGCCCTGCAGCGCCAAAGTGGCATGGCCTTTCGTCCGATACTAAGTAGAGTAGTGGCAGGGGGCCGGCGAGGTGGATCCATGCTGGCCGTGACACACCTGGAGGATAGGCTGCGAGGGCTGCGGGTTTTGGCCCTGGTTCACGGCAGTCTACTACTAGTTAGGCGTGTCGCCGGAGATGAATGATGGTCGAGATTGTGCCGTTCGAGCCGCGCGACTACGAGGAAGTCATGGGCCTCTGGCAACCAACCGAGGGCCTCACCCTCCGGGATGTCGACTCCCGCGAAGCAATTCTGGCCTACGTACTGCGCAATCCCGGCCTCAGCTTTGTCGCTCGAGACAAGGGCGTGGTTGTCGGAGCGGTGCTGGCGGGAACCGATGGCCGGCGCGGGTATCTACAGCACCTTGCTGTGGCGCGGTCCCACCGCGGTCAAGGAGTCGGGCGGACCCTCGCGGAGCGCGTTATCGACGCACTCAGCGGCGTCGGTGTGGCAAAGTGTCACCTCATGCTTCGTCGGGAGAATGAGCTGGCCAAGGCTTTCTGGGAGCATCTGGGCTGGACGGCGCGAGACGACATATCGGTAATGTCGCACGCAGATCCCAGGGCCGCGAACGCCTAACAAGCGCATGCAGCTGACGGCGCCTCAGTTTTAAGGAAGCATTAGGATTGTGCGCATGCTGAGGAGTCGCCGCAGCTGATGCGCGGTCCGTTAGGCAGCAACCAGGGAGAGTAGCGGTCCAATGGAATTGCCCGTCAAGGAATCCATAGGCGCTGTGGTAACGCTGGCTGTAGCAGGGATTGGCTACCTTCAGTGGAGGCGCTCAAAACGGTCCGGCAGGTACATCGAGGATCGAGAAGCCGCATACAAGGCGATGTGGCAAGCTCTTGAAGAGATCCATCTCTACGTCCGTGCTGGCGATTTCGATGCGGCCACATTCGACGGCCTGATGCAGAAGGCCAATACACTGCTGATTCAGCAAGGTCTCCACATTTCGGACGACGATAGAGAGCTTGCCGCCCGTTACATCGCCGCGCTCAAGGAACTCGGGCTGGTGCTGACGCGAGTCGAGGCCTCAGCCCCAGCACGACACGAGTTCGCCATCACGGCTGAGACCGTTGCGATGCCACCTGAGTTGCACCAGGTATATGAGGCCTATCGCTCAGCAAGGAAGGTGACAATGGAGCGCTTCCGTCGGGCGCTCGGTGCTGATCAGATATAGTGTCGGGTTGCTGCCTAACAAGCGCATGCAGCTGACGGCGCTTCAGATCTACTGAACGTTGGATTGTGTGGTTTTCAGCAGTCGCCGCA
>CAZLYT010000507.1:0-21456 GCA_964563515.1 uncultured Candidatus Competibacteraceae bacterium
ATCAATTCCGGCGGAGCCTCCGGCGAGAACGACCTGGCCCAGGCGGTGAAAACGGCGGTGATCAACAAGCGCGCCGGCGGCATGGGGATGATTTCCGGGCGCAAGGCCTTCCAGAAGCCGTTCAAGGAGGGTGTGGCGCTGCTGAACGCCATCCAGGACGTGTATCTGGATTCCAAGGTCGATGTTGCCTGACAAGAGTAAAGACAAGAGTAAAGACAGGCGTAGAGTCATTGGTGCAGCGTAATGCACCTTTCGGGGCGGCCCTGGACGGCGGAATACGCTGCGCTAATCCACCCTACTTCCATGGGTCACAAGGGGCAACCGGTCATGGTGTCCCAGTCCCAGGCCAGGTGCTCGATGGCGGGGGTCGAGGCGTCAATCACCAACGCGGCCTCGAAGCCGGCTGAGGCCGGCAGGGCCAGCATCGACCATCGGCTTGGGGCGGCCGGGTCCTGCCGATCGGTTACCAGGCTCGGGGGTTGCTCCGGCCCCAGACTGACGTCGAAGCTATCGAGGCCTCGGAATACGCCGCTGCCCAGGGCCTTGAGGTACGCCTCCTTGCGGGTCCAGCAGCGGAAGAAGGCCGCTTGACGGGCGTTCGGGCTCGGCAGCGAGCGTAGCGCGGCGACCTCGCTGGGGCTGAAAAAGCGGCCAGCGATGGCGTCCACCTCGGTCTCCGGGCGTATGGCCTCGATGTCGATGCCGAGCGTTCGATGCCAGCCCACGGCGAGCAAAGCCTGGTCGCGTGAGTGGGACAGGCTGAACCCCAATCTGTGCCCAGTCTCGGGCTCGGCAAGGGCTGGTTTGCCGTGCTCGCCGTAGCGGAACACCAGCGCTTCGGGAGGCGTGCCCCCCAGGTGGGCGGCGAGGATGCTGCGCACTAAGCCGCGGGCAGTGACGAAACGAGCGCGGCGCACCGGGGGGTGCAATCGCTCGGCCCGACGCTGCTCGTCGGCGGAGAGTAGTCCGTGCAGATGCTCTAGCGCCTTCGGCGGTGGGTCCAGATGCAGCCGCCAGATCTGGACCGACGCCATCAATAGCGGGCTCGCCGCCGGCCCTGATGCTGGTCCGGGGGTTCGGGTTGATCCGGCGCGAGCTCCCGCACCTCGGCCAGAAGCTCGGCGAGAGCTTCCTCGTCCATGCCGGCCATCTCCTGCTCGCTGATGTACTCGGCCAGCTCGGCTACGGTCGGACGCTCAAAGAACACCCGCAGCGGCAGCTCCACGCCCAAGGCGTCATGGATGCGCGAGACCATTCGGGTGGCTAGCAGAGAGTGGCCACCCAGGGCAAAGAAATTGTCGTGGATACCCACCCGATCGAGCTCCAGCAGCTCGCCGCAGATCTCCGCCAGGGTCTGCTCGAAGGGCGTGCGCGGCGCCTCGTAGCTCTGCTCCAGGCTGGGGCGGACGGCCTCCGGCTCGGGCAGGGCGAGGCGGTCGATCTTGCCGTTAGGGGTGAGGGGGAAACGCTCCAGGAATACGAACTGGCCCGGCACCATGTAGTCTGGCAGTGTCGCCAACAGCCGGTGGCGCAGGTCGCTGACGGTAGGCATTTGCGCTACCGCCTCGGGTTCCGACACCACGTAGCCCACCAGTCGTTTGATGCCGTGGCCGTCGTCACGGGCCGACACCACTGCCTGGTGCACGCCGGGAATCGCGCTGAGCGCTTCTTCGATCTCGCCGAGCTCGATCCGAAACCCGCGTACCTTGACCTGAAAGTCCATCCGCCCCAGCACCTCGATGTCGCCGTTGGGGCGGTATCGGGCCAGATCGCCGGTGGCGTACATGCGCCCACCACCCTGACCGCAGAACGGATCGGGATGGAAGCGCTCCGCACTGAGCTCCGGGCGCTGGCGGTAGCCGCGGGCTACACCCTCACCGCCGATCCAAAGCTCCCCGGAGACACCCACCGGCACCGGCTGGCGCTGCTCGTCCAGGATGTAGACGCGGGTGTTGGCGATGGGGCGACCCACCGTGATCGGGGCTTCGGCGTCGCTAACCTGCCGGATGGTGGACCACACCGTGGTTTCTGTGGGGCCGTACATGTTCCACAGACAGCCTACCCGCGGCAGCAGCGCTTGCGCCAGATCCCGCGGCAAGGGCTCGCCGCCGCACAGCGCCTTGAGGCTGGCACGGCCGCTCCAGCCGGCATCTAGCAGCATGCGCCAGGTGGCAGGTGTTGCCTGCATGACCGTGGCTTGCACCGCCTCCAGGGTCTGCGCCAGACGGTGGCCGTCGTAGGCCACCTCCCGGTCCACCACTACGCAAGTGGCGCCGGTGATGAGCGGCAGGAAGAGCTCCAGCACCGCGATGTCGAAAGACAGGGTAGTAACCGACAGCAGCACGTCATCGGGCCCGAGGCCCGGCTCGCGCAGCATGGAGGCGAGGAAATTGACCACCGTGCGGTGGGGGACCTCCACGCCCTTGGGCTTGCCGGTAGAGCCCGAGGTGTAGATCAGGTAGGCCAGATCTTCTGCCGACCGAGTGACGGGCGGGCTGGTTGGCTCAGGGGAGGCCTCTATAGTGGCCCAGTCCCGGTCGATCAGCACCAGTGCTCGACCGTCGTCGGTGTCGCCGCTAAGGTGCTCGGCGAGCTCGGACTGGGTGATTAGCACCGGCGCCGCCGAGTCCGTCAGCATGTAATGCAGGCGCTCGCGCGGAAATGCCGGGTCCAAGGGCAGGTAGGCAGCCCCCGCCTTGAGCACCCCGAGCAGTCCAACCAACATCTCGGGGGAGCGCTCGAGACACAGGCCCACCGGCACATCCGGGCCCACGCCGAGCCCGAGTAGATGCCGTGCCACGGCGTCCGAACGCTGGTCCAGCTCGCGGTAGCTAAGCCCCCGGTCGCGATGGCGTACCGCCGGGGCATCCGGGCTGCGCTTGGCCTGGGCGCTCAGGAGCTGATCCAGGCACTGTTCGCGCGGATAGTCGGCGGCGGTGTCATTCCAGCTCTGTAGCAGCCGGCGGCGCTCCTCGGGGGGCAGGATCTGCAGCTGTGACAGGGGGCGCGCGGGGTCGGCGACGAGATCCTGCAGCAGGGTGAGGAACTCCGCCATCATGCGCTCTACGGTAGCCCGCTCGAACAGATCGCTGTCGTACTCGAAGCTGAAGTGCTGACTGGCGTGGGTATCCAGCACCACCAGCGTCAGGTCGAACTGGGAAGCGCCGCGGTCGACGTCGACGAGCGACCAGCTCAGGTCGCCGATGGTGGTCTCCGGCGCGGCCACGTTGATGAAATCGAACATCACCTGGAACAGCGGGCCATGGCTCAAATCCCGCGCCAGGTCCAGCTTCGATACCAGCTGCTCGAAGGGCAGGTCCTGGTGGGAGAACGCGCCCAGCGCAGACTCCCGCACCCGTCCCAGGAAGGCGTCGAAGGGGGGATCCCCGCTGGTGTCGAAGCGCATCGCCAGAGTGTTGACCAGGGTGCCGATGAGCCCCTCGCTGGAGCGGTGGTGACGATTGGCGACGGGCACACCGATCGCGAAGTCGCGTTGCCCCGAGTAGCGGTGGAGCAGCACGGCGAAGGCTGCCAGCAAGCTCATGAACAGGGTGCTGTTGTGCTTGCGCCCGAGCAGCCGCAGACCGTCCAGCAGCGCCGGCTCGGGCACCACCGTCACTATCGCGCCGCGACCGCGTTGGATCGGCAGCCGGGGGCGATCGGTGGGCAATGACAGCACCGGCACGTTGGCCAGTTGTTCGCGCCAATAGCCCAGCTGGGACTGCAGCCGCTCGCCTTTGAAGTAGCCGCGTTGCCAGGCTGCGAAATCGCCGTACTGAATATCCAGCGGCGGCAGCGGGTCGGGTTGAGCCTTGGCGTGAGCGGCGTACAGGGAGGCCATCTCGCGGATCAGAACCGCGTAGGACCAGGCGTCCGAGACCGCGTGGTGCATGATGATCGCCAGTACGTGCTCGCTATCGTCGATCTTCAGCAGCGCGAACCGCGTCAGCGGCAGCCGGGTCAGGTCGAAGGGCGCGGTGGCCAGCAGCTTGATCCGCCACCGCATCTCTTCTTGCCGCGCATCCGCCGGCAGGCTGCGCAGGTCTTCCAGCGCCAGCTCGATGGGGAGCTTGGGCTCCACCACCTGGGTGGGCGTTCCTTCCACCGCCACGATGCGGGTGCGCAAGCTGTCGTGACGCTGCACCAGCCCGTGAATGCTGCGGCGCAGGATGTCGGGATCGAGGGGCCCCCGGAAGCGCAGACCGAGCGCCAGGTTGTAAGCCGCGCTTTCCGGCTGCAGCTGGTGGATGAACCACATGCGCTCCTGGGAGTAAGCCAGTGGCAGAGGTTGACCCCTGGAGACGGGAGAGATGATCTGCGAGTCGCGGCCTTCGCTGCCGAGCGCGGTCTCGATGCGTTCGGCGAGCTGGGCGATGGTGGGTGCCTCGAACAGCGCCCGAATCGGCAGATTGAGGCCGAAGGTGGCGCTGACCCGGGACAGCACCTGGGCGGCAAGCAGGGACTGACCGCCCCATTCGAAGAAGTCGTCGTAGACCCCAAATGTGTCGCGGTTAAGGACTTCGACCCAAATTTCGGCCAGGCTTTCCTCCACCGGTGTTCGTGGCGGCACGAAGCCGTCGCCGCCGCCTAGGGGGTCGAACACCGAGCTCACGTGCGCGCTCGGTCGCCACTCCGCCACCGGCTCGAGCTCTCCGGCGAGAAACTGCTGGCGGGTGGCTGCGCGTTGGATCTTGCCGCTGGAGGTCTTGGGGATTGCACCGGGTTTGACCAGCACGATGGCGGCGAGCTGCACCTCGTGCTCGCTGGCCACGGCCTGGAGGATGGCGTGAAAGGCCGCATCATTGTCCAGCTTGCGGATGGCCTCCCGTTCCAGCTCCTGGACCACGATCAACTGCTCTCCGGTATCGCCGTCGACGGCAAAGGCGGCGCCGCAGCCGCGCCGCAGTCCCTGCCAGCTGTCCTCGACGGTGAGCTCCACATCGTGGGGGTAGAGATTGCGACCGCCGACCAGGATCAGATCCTTGATCCGTCCGGTCACGAACAACGCGCCCTGGTTCAGGAATCCCAGGTCGCCGGTACGCAGATACGGGCCTTCACCGGTGTCGGCGCGGGTGGCCTGCAGCAGCGCGACGCTCTCCTCGGGGCGATTCCAATAGTCCTGGGCGACGCTTGGGCCCTGCACCCAGATCTCGCCCACCGTTCCATCCGTCACCGCCATGCGGCTGCTGGGGTCGACTACTATCAGCTCATGGCCGTCCACGACCTCGCCGCAGGCCACCAGCTCGCGGCTTTCGCCTCCCTCGACTGGCGGCAGGGCGACGCCCTGTCCGAGCCCGGCCCGCTGCACCGCCTGCACCGTCGCGCCGGCTCCCGTGCGGCCGCCGCTGACCATGAGAGTGGCCTCGGCCAGCCCGTAACAGGGGTAGAAGGCTCGACTGCGAAAGCCCGCGGGGGCGAAGCGGGCCGTGAATTGTTGCAGCGTCGTCGGGCGCACCGGCTCGGCGCCGGTGAAGGCGACTTCCCAGCACGACAGATCCAGGCTCGCGACCTGCTCGTCGCTGGTGCGGTCCGCCAGCAGCTGATAAGCGAAGTTCGGCCCGCCGCTGGTGGTGGCTCGCAGCAGTGAGATGGCCTCGAGCCAGCGCAACGGACGCTGCAGAAACGCGAATGGGGACATCAGGGTGACGGGGAAGCCGGCATAGAGCGGCTGCAGGATGCCCCCGATAAGGCCCATGTCATGGTAGGGCGGAAGCCAGATTACGCCTCGGCTTTCAGGACCGTGACCGAAGCGCTGGCAGATGTGGCTCAGGTTGTCCAGCAGGTTGGTGTGGGTCAGCACGACGCCCTTGGGGCTCGAGGTGGAGCCGGAGGTGTACTGCAGGAACGCGATGCTGTCGGCGTCGACAGCCGCGCTATCGGCCAACGGGCCGGCGGCGGTGACGCTGGTGACGATCCAGTGCAGCTTGTCGGCACCCGGAATCGCCCCCGCCTGCTCCACCAAGGTCGCGCCCAAGGACTCGCTGGTGAGCGCGGCGCGGGCGCCGGATTCGTAGGCCAACGCCAGCAGCCGCGGCAGCGCCCGGCGGGCTCGCGGCGGATAGGCTGGCACCGCGATCACGCCGGCGTAGAGGCAGCCGAAGACCGCCGCTACATAGTCCAGGCCCGGTGGATACAGCAACAGGGCGCGATCCCCGGGCGTCAGATGCTCCCGTAGCTTGCCGGCTACCCGGCGTGCGGCGTCCTCCAGCTGGGCGTAGCTCAGGGTCCGGGGCTCTCCCTCACCGTCGTTGAGAAAGGTATAGGCCACGGCCTCCGGCGCTTGCTGGGCCCGAAGCCGCAACAACTCGACCAGCGTCCTGACTGAGGTGGGGGGATGCGACATACCTGATTCCATCGTCAACGGGATAGCCAAGCGAGGGCTGGTTCAGACTTGGCTCGAGTGGTACTGCAAATGATGCGCCATGAAACGATAGAGCGAAGCTTACACCGCTTGACGTGACGCCCGCCGCCGATCCTGTTCCTTGAGGAAGCGCTTGCGGAGGCGCAGCGCCTTCGGCGTCACCTCCACCAGCTCGTCCTCCTCGATGAACTGCAAGGCCTGCTCCAGGGTCATGCGAACCGGTGGCGTCAGCAGCACGTTGTCGTCCTTGGAGGCTGCGCGGATGTTGGTGAGCTGCTTGGCCTTCAGCGGATTCACCACCAGATCGTTGTCGCGGGAGTGGATCCCGACCACCTGGCCTTCATAGATCCGCTCCCCCGGAGCCACCAGCAGCCGGCCGCGCTCCTGCAGGTTGAACAGGGCGTAGGCAATAGCCTCGCCCTCGGCGTTGGATATCAGCACGCCGTTTTGGCGGCCGGCGGAGGCGATGGAGGCTAGCGGGCCATAGTGGTCGAAGACCCGGTGCATGAGGCCGGCGCCGGAGGTCACCGAGAGAAACTGGTTCTGGAAGCCCATCAGACCTCGAGTGGGGGCGAGAAACTCCAGGCGCACGCGGCCCCGGCCGTCGGGACGCATGTCCTGAAGCTGGCCGCCGCGGGCACCCACCGCTTCCATGGCCGCGCCCTGGTGGCGCTCTTCCACGTCTAGCACCAGAGCCTCGAAAGGCTCCTCTCGGCGCTCGCCGACCTGGTGCAAGATCACCTCGGGCCGCGACACCGCCACCTCATAACCTTCCCGTCGCATGGTTTCGAGCAGGATGGAGAGGTGCAGCTCCCCCCGCCCGGAGACCCGGAAGCGATCCGGGTCGTCGGTGGGCTCCACTCGCAAGGCAACGTTGCGGATCAACTCGCGTTCCAGGCGCTCGCGAATCTGGCGCGAGGTGAGGTATTTGCCTTCGCGTCCGGCAAACGGCGAGGTATTGACCTGAAAGGTCATGCTGACGGTGGGCTCGTCCACCGAAAGCGCCGGCAATGGCGCCACCGCTTCCGGGGCGCACAGGGTATCCGACAACGACAGCTCGTCGATGCCGGTGACGGCCACGATGTCGCCGGCCGCGGCAGTGTCGACCTCCAGGCGCTTCAGACCCAACAGCTCGTACACCTGCAGCACGCGGCCGCGGCGCGCCTTGCCCGAGGGGTCTGTGATCACCACCGTGGTATTGCGTGTCAGCTGGCCACGGCCAATACGGCCGATGCCGATGGTGCCCACGTAGCTGGAGTAGTCCAGTGTGGAGATCTGCATCTGCAGCGGGGCCTCGGGGTCCACGTCGGGGGCCGGGCAATAGCGGACGATGGTCTCGAACAGAGCTGTCATGTCGCCGCCGCGGACCTCGGAGCTGAGGCCGGCATAGCCGTGCAGGGCCGAGGTGTAGATCACCGGGAAATCCAGCTGCTCCTCGGTGGCTCCGAGGCGATCGAACAGGTCAAAAGTGCGGTTCACCACCCAGTCGGGACGCGCGCCCTCGCGGTCGATCTTGTTGACCACCACGATGGGCTTGAGTCCGCGGGCGAAGGCCTTCTGGGTCACGAATCTCGTCTGCGGCATGGGCCCATCCACCGCATCCACCAGCAGTAGCACCGAGTCCACCATCGACAAGATTCGCTCCACCTCGCCGCCGAAATCGGCGTGGCCGGGGGTATCCACGATGTTGATGCGCATGTCTCGCCAGCGGATGGCGGTGTTCTTGGCCAGGATGGTGATGCCCCGCTCCCGTTCCAGGTCGATGGAGTCCATCACCCGTTCCGGCGTTGCCGCGCGCTCGTCCAAGGTGCCGGACTGCTGCAGCAGCTGGTCCACCAGGGTGGTCTTGCCGTGGTCGACGTGGGCGACGATGGCGATGTTGCGGATGTCCTGGGGCACTTGGTTTAGGGGCTCTTGCAGTTGCTGGGCGCGCATTATAGCGTCGGCGGCTTTGCGCGCTGCGGACTCGGCGCGTAGGAAATGGGGAAATGGTCGAGGACGATCGGAAACGGTTGATCGGGCTGCGGGAGGCCCTCGAGCGCTGCATTATACGCGACCGCCCGGCGTTGCGGCGGCACTGGGCGGGGCTCGCCCGACGCATTGAGCGGCGCCAGCCTGCAGATCGCGGCCTGGCGCGTTTGTCGGCGGCGATCACGGCGTCGTGGGTCGAGGCGGAGCGCCGCCGCGCGTCAGTGCCGGCGGTGCACTACCCGCCAGAGCTGCCGGTGGCACAGCATCGGCAGCAGATCGCCGCCGCCTTGGCGGCCCACCAGGTGGTGGTGGTATGCGGCGAGACGGGCTCTGGTAAGACCACCCAGCTGCCCAAGCTTTGTCTGGAGCTGGGGCGTGGCGTGCAGGGCATGATCGGTCACACCCAGCCACGCCGCATTGCCGCCCGCAGCGTCGCCGCCCGCATTGCCGAGGAGCTGGAGCGGCGGTTGGGAACCCTGGTGGGCTATCGGGTGCGCTTCGGTGACCGGGTCGGCCCGGATACCGCCGTCAAGCTACTGACCGATGGCATGTTGCTGGCCGAGCTGCAGCAGGACCGAGACCTGCTGGGCTACGACACGCTGATCGTGGACGAAGCCCACGAGCGCAGCCTCAATATCGACTTCCTGCTCGGCTACCTGCACCGGCTGCTGCCCCGACGCCCCGATTTGAAGCTCATCGTCACCTCGGCAACCATCGATCCCGAGCGCTTCTCGCGACATTTCGGCGACGCACCCATTATCAATGTGTCCGGGCGCAGCTACCCGGTGGCGACGCGCTATCGACCCTTGACCGGTCGCGACGAGGACGAGCGCGACCGTCACGGTGGTGAGGCGCTGCTGGAGGCAGTGGCGGAGCTGGCCGCGGAAGGCCCCGGCGACATCCTGGTGTTCCTGCCCAGCGAGCGCCAGATCCGCGAGACTGCGGAGGCCTTGCGCAAGCACCACCCGCGGGGCACCGAGGTGCTGCCGCTCTACGCCCGGCTCTCCATCAGCGAGCAGCAACGCGTGTTCGCCCCCCACAGCGGCCGCCGTATCGTGTTGGCCACCAATGTGGCGGAGACTTCGCTTACCGTGCCGGGCATTCACTATGTGGTGGACACCGGGCTGGCCCGGATCAGCCGCTACAGCGTGCGCAGCAAGGTGCAACGCCTGCCCATCGAGCCCATCTCCCAAGCCAGTGCCAACCAGCGCGCCGGTCGTTGCGGCCGGGTGGGGCCGGGCATCTGCATTCGGCTCTACTCGGAGCAGGACTTCGAGGCCCGGCCGGCTTTCACCGATCCGGAGATCCTGCGCACCAATCTGGCAGCGGTGATTCTGCAGATGGCCCATCTGCGGCTCGATGCGATCGAGGACTTCCCGTTTCTCGAGCCACCCGATTCGCGGCAGGTCTCCGACGGGTATCGGCTGCTCCACGAGCTCGGCGCCGTGGACGCAGAGCGGGAAGTCACGGCGCTCGGCCAAGAGCTCGTGCGCTTTCCCGTGGATCCCCGGCTGGCCCGAATGGTCTTGGCAACCCGCGATCATGGCTGCTTGCGTGAGGTGTTGATCCTGGTGGCCGCCCTCAGCGTGCAGGACCCCCGCGAGCGACCGCTGGAGGCGCGCGAGGCGGCGGATGCCAAACATGCACGCTTCGGTGATCCGCGCTCTGATTTTCTCGGGTTGCTCAAGCTCTGGGAGTATTTTCAAGATCGTGCTCGTCATCTATCCAAGAACAAGCTGCGCCAGCTCTGCCGCGATGAGTTCCTGTCCTGGGTCAGGTTGCGGGAGTGGTCCGACGTGCACACCCAGCTGCGCAGCCTGGCTGCGCAGCTGGGTTACCGCTCGAATGACGAGCCGGCCGACTACGCGCCCCTACACCAGGCCCTGCTCACGGGGCTGCTGAGCCATGTGGGCATGCGCCATCACGAGGCAGGCTATACCGGCACCCGGGGTCGGCGTTGCTATGTGTTTCCGGGCAGTCCGCTCGCCAAAAAGGGCCCCCGCTGGCTGATGGCAGCGGAGCTGGTGGAGACCAGTCGCCTATTCGCGCGCACCGCGGCGGCGGTGGAGGTGGGGTGGATCGAGGCCGCGGCCGCCCACCTGCTCTCGCGCAGCATCGGCGAGCCACGCTGGGATGCCGACAGTGGGCGGGTGCTGGCGAGCGAGACCGTCAGCCTCTACGGCCTGGTTCTGGTCCCTGCCCGGCCAGTCGACTACGGTCGGGTCGAACCGGTCGCCGCCCGCGAGATCTTTCTGCGGGAAGCTCTGGTGCACGGTGATTGTCGTCTTAGGGCCCCGTTCCTCGACTACAATCGCGAGCTGGTCGCCGACCTGGAGCGCTACGAGGCCAAACTTCGCCGCCGCGACGTGCTGGTGGAGGAGGCCGAGCTGCTGCGCTTCTACGGACAGCGGGTGCCCGCCGAGGTCTGGGACCTGCGCCGCTTCGAACGCTGGCGACGACAGGCGGAACGGGCGGATCCGCGTTTGCTCTACCTCCAGCGCGAGGACTTGCTGCAGCGGGAGCCGCGGGAAGTGACCGCGGTGCGCTATCCGGAGCGGCTACGGGTCGGCACCGTGGAGCTAGAGCTGCGCTACCACTTCGAGCCGGGCCAGCCACGGGATGGCTTGACCCTGGTGGTGCCAGCGCCCTTACTGGAGCAGCTCGAGGCGCCAGTATGCGAGTGGCTGGTACCCGGGATGCTGGATGAGAAGGTGACCGCTCTCATCCGCGCTCTGCCCAAGACGCTGCGGCGCCATTTCGTGCCGGCGCCGGACTTTGCCCGCGCCACGGTGGAGCGGATGCGGGCCGGCGTCGGTTCGCTGACCGAGGCGCTCAGCGGCGCCCTGTTCAAGATCGGTGGCGTGCAGGTGCCGCCGTCGGTGTGGCACGCCGTCGAGCTGCCGCCGCACCTGCAGATGAACTTCCTGGTGGTGGGCGAGGACGGTGAAACCCTGGGAGAAGGGCGCAATCTGGAGCCGTTGCGGGAGCGGCTCAAGGGGGTGGCAAGCACCAGCTTCGAACGGCTGACGGCCAGCGGGATTGAACGTGAGGGGTTGAGGAGCTGGGACCTGGAAGGGCTGCCGAGCAGCGTCGAGGTGGGCCGCGGTGCCTTGTGGGTCACCGGCTTCCCCGCCATGGTCGACCGTGGCGACACCGTTGCGATCGAGGTGTTGTCGACGCCGGAGCAGGCGGATCGGGTGCACCGCAAGGGTGTGCGCAAGCTGTTGCGGTTGTCCTGCCGGGACGTCATCGAACCGCTGGCTCGCCGACTGCCGGGGCTGCAGACCATGTGCTTGCGCTACGCCACTGTCGGCCGTTGCGAGAGCCTGCGCCAGGATCTCGTCACCTTGATCGTCGATCGCGCCTTCTTAGCGGATCAGCCACTGCCACGAGACCGGGCGCACTTCGCCGCGATGGCGACACGGGGCCGCGAGCGGCTGCCCGAAACGACCCTTGAGGTGAGTCGTCTCGTCGACAAGACTCTCGCGCTCTATCAGCCAGTTAGGAAAGCGCTGAAGGCGGGCGCTGCGCTCGCTCTGGCCAGCGCTCTGGCGGACCTGCAGTCTCAGCTCGACCATCTGGTGTATCCGGGATTTGTATGCGCCACTCCTTGGGAACGACTCGTGCATTACCCGCGCTACCTCCAGGCCATGGCGTTGCGCCTGCAGCGGCTGGAACGTGATCCGGCCAAGGACCGGGAACGGGCGCTCGCGGTGACGCCCCTGTGGCGTCGCTGCCTGGAGCGGTTGGATGTGCAGGGGCAGATGGATGAGCCCGATCCGGACCTGCAGCGCTATCGCTGGATGCTCGAGGAGTTTCGGGTGTCCTGCTTCGCCCAGGACCTGGGCACGGCGGAGCCGGTTTCCGAGAAGCGCCTGGCGGAGCAGTGGGCACAAGTGTCGTAGCATAGATAGAACCTCCGGCGCCTACTCCTTAGTTTTGCGGGGAGTCACGTTTGCCCCCGAAAGGCTTTCTGTTAGCATCGCGCCAGCTTCGGATGGTCCGAAGAAGCGATAACGCTCGGAGCGTCGCCATGTTGCCTGCCATCGCCCGGCTCCCGCGCGCGGACTCGGCGGCGCTGCAGGTCTGGCTGGGGCGTGCCGCCGCCCTCGCCGCCCTCCTGCTGGCACTGTTGTTGGGGGATCGGCTGGCCGCGCTAGTCTGGGATTTGGTGCCGGTGCCGCAGGCACCGTCCCCGCAGTCGGGAACCGGTGTCGCCACTACGCCGGGCGTCGCGCCCAGCGAAGGTGTCGCCTACCAGAGAATTGCCGGTTGGCACCTGTTCGGCGAGGTCGCCAAAGCGCCGCCACCGCCCCCTGAGGTCCCCAACGAGGTCCCCGACGAGGTCCCGGCGACGCAGTTGCGTCTCAGCCTCCGGGGCGTCTTCCACTACCCGGATGTACCTCGACAGCGGGCGATCATCGCCTCCCCTGATGGCAAGGAAGATGTGTACTCGGTGGGCGACGCCTTGCCCGGTGGCGCCACTCTCGAAGACATTGGCGCCCAGCGCGTGGTGCTGTCGCGGCAGGGACGGCTAGAGGCGTTGTCGTTTCCGGAGGATGCCTTGGCGGGATCCATGGGTGGCCGCTCGCCGGTGGTAAGCGCACCATCGGCCGAGACCACTACGCTCATCGATGCGGCGGGGTTGGCGGAGCGCTATCGTGAGAGCATGCAGAACGACCCGACCGCGCTGGCCGACATCGCCCAGGTGCAGCCCTATATAGAGGCTGGCAACTTTCGCGGCTTTCGCCTGCGCCCCGGCCGCCAGCCCAACCTACTGCGCCAGCTCGGTTTGCGACCGGGCGACGTGGTGAACAGCGTGGATGGCGTACCCTTGGATTCCATGGCCCAGGCGATGCAATCCATGACCACCCTGGTCGAGTCCGATCAGGTCGATGTCACGATCCTGCGCGACGGCCGGGAGATTCCCTACACCTTTCGGCTGAACTGAATGGTCTCGCACAGCAACAACAACCGACCGACTAGATGGCGCCTCCGAGCGAGGGTGGGACCGGGCCAACGACACACGATGGGGGAAACGCTCCGCGCGTGGCGCTTGCCTTCAGAGTGCCCGCTCCGAGGAGTTGACTGAGCCGGTGGAACATCCTGCAACGCACAATTCCAGGCCAGCCCGGTGGACGCGTGCCGCGCTCGGCACCTGCATGGCCCTGATGGTTTCCATGGCCGGTGCCCAGCCGGTGACCTTGAATTTGAAGAACGCCGATATCGAGAGCTTGGTGCAGACCATTTCGGGCATCACCGGTAAGAACTTCATCATCGACCCACGGGTGAAAGGCAAGGTGACGGTGATCGCCGGTGAGCCCATGGATGCCAACGAGGTCTATGAGGTGTTCCTGTCGGTGTTGCGGGTCCACGGCTTTGCCGCCGTCCCCACCGGCGACGTAGTCAAGATCGTCCCCGAGGCCAATGCCAAGCAGGACAGCATTCCGATGGAGGGGGAACAGGAACCGCCGGGACGGGACCAGGTGGTGACAGTCGTAGTTCCGCTGGAGAACGTCAACGCCGCCCAGCTGGTACCCGTGTTGCGACCGCTGGTGCCGCCCCAGGGTCATCTGGCTGCCTATACCACCACCAATGTGCTGATTCTCTCCGACCGTGCCGCCAACGTGGAGCGCCTGCAGCGCATCATCGAGCGCGTGGATCTGGTGAGCACGGAGGAGCTCGAGGTCATCCGGCTCGAGCATGCTTCCGCCTCCGAGGTGGTGCGAGTCTTGAGCACTTTGGCCCCTCGGGGCGGTGGCATTGCCGAAGGCGGCGGCGGAGGTCCGCCGCGGGTGGTGGCGGACGATCGTACCAACAGCATCATCATGAGCGGGGAGCGCGGCGACCGGCTGCGCTATAGGACCATCATCGCCCACCTGGATACCCCGTTGACCACCGGGGGCAACACCCACGTGATCTATCTGCGCTACGCCAAGGCCACCGAGCTAGTCCCGATCCTGCAGGGGGTGAGCTCCAGCGTGGCAGCGACAGCTGGCGGGGAAGGCGCGCCGCCTCAGGCGAATGCGCCCAAGGTGGACATTCAGGCCGATGAGACCACTAACTCGCTGATCGTGACCGCGCCGCCGGACTCGCTGCAGACCCTGCGACAGGTGATCGCTCAGCTCGATATCCGCCGCGCGCAGGTATTGGTCGAAGCCGTTATCGCCGATATCACGTCCGAGCGGGCAGCCCAGCTGGGTATCAGTTGGGTCCTGAACGCCAGCAACAAAACGCCTGGGGCCGCGGGTGTGATCAGCCTTGGGGATGGTCTCAACACTATTCTCGGCGCCATCGGCGACGTCGGCGACGGCGACTTCGACGTCACTGTCCCCGACTCGGCACCCGGGGGGCTCACCGCTGCGGTGGGCGACCTCAGCGGCTCGCTCCAATTTGCCGCCATCATTCGAGCGCTTGCCTCCGACGGCGAGAGCAATCTGTTGTCGACGCCGACCCTGGTCACGCTGGACAACGAGGAGGCGGAGATTGTGGTGGGTGACAACGTCCCCTTCGTGACGGGCCAGTTCACCAGCACCGGTGCCTCGGAAGGAGCGGTCAATCCGTTCCAGACCATTCAGCGCCAGGACGTGGGCCTTACCCTCAAGGTCAAGCCCCAGATCAACGAGGGCAATTCGATACGACTCGAGATTACCCAGGAGGTGTCCAGCCTGCGCTCGGCCGCCGCTTCCCAATCCGTGGGGGCCTCGGATATCACCACCAGCAAGCGCTTGATCAAGACGGCGGTATTGGCCGAGGACGGCCAGATCGTGGTCCTTGGGGGGCTGATCGACGACACTACCCGCGAGACGCTGAACAAAGTGCCCGGCTTGGGCGACATTCCGGGTCTGGGCAGGTTGTTTCAGTATCGCGAAACCAATCTCGCCAAGCGTAATCTGATGGTGTTCATCAGGCCGGTGATCCTGCGCGAGCCGCAGTACACGGACATGGTGACCAATCGCAAATATTTGTACATGCGTGATCGGCAACTGCAGCAGCGGGAGCGTGGTGTAGACCTGATGCCGGACGCCGAGGTGCCAGTACTGCCTTCGGAGGCCGAAATCGAGGAGCAACAGAGCCTGCGGCCGGTCTATAAACCCAGAGACGAGGTGGCGGAGTCCGCGGCCGAGGCCGAAGCGGAGAGCTCGGCAGCCGAGGTTCCCGCGAATCCTACCAGTGAGTTCAATGGATCCTGGTCAGACAAGGAATCTTTTCCCACCTGGTGAGGCTGAGCCGGCGCCAGTGGTGGGGCGCGCCGCTCGCGCCTCCTATGCGTTTGCCCGCCGTCATGGCGTGCTTGCGGGCGACGTGGGGCCCGAGGGCTGCGAAGTGCTGTACCGGCCCGATACTTCCGCAGAGAGCTTGCATGAAATGCGGCGCTTTCTGGGGTGTCCGATCGCTCCTCGACTGGTGGACGCGGACGAGTTTAGCCGCCGACTACGGCAGGCTTACGAGCGCGGCGGTGGCGCCGCTGAGACCATGGACGACCTGGGCGAGGCGCTGGATCTGGGTCAGATAGCGAGCGCCCTGGCGGAACCCGAAGACCTGCTGGAGACCCAGGACGACGCACCCATCATTCGGCTGATCAACGCACTGCTCACCGAGGCCTTGAATCAGAACGCCTCCGACGTGCACATCGAGCCCTTCGAGGGGCGATTGGCGGTGCGGCTGCGGGTCGACGGGGTGCTGCGCGAGGTGTTGGCTCCGCCGAAGATGATCGCCCCACTCCTGGTATCCCGGGTCAAGGTGATGGCGAATCTGGATATCGCCGAGCGGCGCTTGCCCCAAGACGGGCGCATCTCGCTGCGTATCGCCGGTCGTCCCGTGGACGTGCGGGTGTCGACCATCCCCACCGGCCACGGCGAACGCGTGGTGCTCAGGTTGCTCGACAAGGGCGAGGGCAGACTCGACTTGGAGCAGCTCGGCATGGACGAGCGCAGGCGCCACGAGATCGATCGCCTGATCCACCGCCCCCACGGCATTCTGTTGGTTACCGGGCCCACCGGGTCTGGCAAGACCACCACCCTGTACGCCGCCCTGACCCGGCTCAACGACGCCGAACGCAACATGATGACCGTCGAGGATCCCATCGAGTACTACCTCGACGGGATCAGCCAGACCCAGGTAAACAGTAAAGTGGATATGAGCTTTGCGCGGGGTCTGCGCGCCATCCTGCGGCAGGATCCGGATGTGGTGATGGTGGGCGAGATCCGCGATCTGGAGACGGTGCAGATCGCCATCCAGGCGAGCCTCACCGGCCACATGGTTCTCTCCACGCTGCACACCAACAGCGCCGTGGGGGCGATCACGCGGCTACGTGACATGGGCGTAGAACCGTTCCTGCTGTCCTCCAGCCTGATGGGTGTGCTGGCACAGCGTCTGGTGCGCCGGCTTTGCCCCAAGTGCCGTGACCCCTATCCCGCCTCGGAAGTGGACTGCGAAGAGCTCGCGCTTCCAGCCGAGGATCCGCCAACCATCTATCGTGCCCGGGGCTGTACTGAGTGCAACCACCTGGGCTACCGCGGCCGCTATGGGGTGTTCGAGCTGGTTCTGGTGGACGAGCCCATGCGCAGCATGATCCACGACGGCGCCAGCGAGCAGGAGCTGGAGCGTCACGCTCGCTCCCGAACCCCCAGCATTCTCGACGACGGCCGCCGTCGCGTACTGGCGGGACAGACCACCCTCGAAGAAATGCTGCGCGTGCTGCGCGAAGACTGAAGATGGGCGCCTTCGAGTACTCCGCCCTCGACGCCGAGGGACGCACCCGCAAAGGGCTGCTGGAGGGGGATACTGCGCGCCAGATCCGGCAGCTGCTACGTGACCAGGGTCTGACGCCTCTCAATGTGGAGCAGGCGAGCCGGGGCTCCCGTGAGCAGACAGGCTCCGGTGGCCGCTGGTTTGGCCCCCGAGTCTCTCCCATTGAGCTGGCGTTGTTTACTCGCCAACTCTCGACCCTGCTCGCCGCCGGGTTGCCGCTCGAGCAGGCGCTACAGGCGGTGGCCCGCCAGACTGAACGCCGCCGCACCAGCGGCCTGCTGATGTCGGTGCGTGGCCGGGTGCTGGAAGGGCACTCGCTCGCCGCAGCGCTGGACGACCACCCGAGCGTGTTTCCGGAACTCTACCGCGCGACGGTGGCCGCCGGCGAGCAGTCCGGGCATCTGGACCTAGTGCTGGATCGGCTCGCGGACTATGCCGAAGCGCGCCAGCAGCTGCGCCAGAAGCTGACGTTGGCATTGCTGTATCCGATCATCCTCACCAGCATGGCGATCCTGGTGGTGGTGGGGCTGGTGACCTATGTGGTGCCTCAGGTGGTACAGGTTTTCGACAGCATCGGCCAGGATCTGCCCATACTGACTCGAATGTTGCTCGTCAGCAGCGCTTTCTTGCGCGAGCACGGGCTCATCATCTTGGTAGCCCTGGTGCTGTTGGTGGTGGTGTTCAGCTGGCTGATGCGCCGGGTCGGTTTTCGCCGCGTGGTGCACCGGATACTGCTCGGGGTGCCGGTGTTGGGCCGGCTGCTGCGCGGTGTAAACGCGGGTCGCTACGCTCGCACCTTGAGCATCCTCCTGGCCAGCAGCGTACCGGTGCTGGAGGCACTTCGCATCGCCGGCCAGGTGGTGTCGTCACTGCCCATGCGCGATGCGGTGGAGCGGGCGGCGGTGAAGGTTCGCGAAGGCGCCATGCTGCATCAGTCCCTGGCCGAGAGTGGCTACTTTCCGCCCATGTCGCTACAGCTGATTGCCAGCGGTGAGGCCAGCGGCAACTTGGAGCGCATGTTGGAACGCGCGGCCGTTCAGCAGGATCGCGAAACCGAGACCATGGTGGCAACGCTGCTCGGGCTGTTCGAGCCGCTGCTGATCTTGACCATGGGGGTGATGGTGCTGCTGATCGTGCTCGCCATCCTGCTGCCGATATTCAATCTGAATCAGCTGATTCGCTGAGGAGCCGCCGCCTCCCCCGGCCGGCCCTAGCGCTGGTGCTCCGGATCATCCGCCTTGCAGGCGTCGGCTGGTGGCATCGGTCACAGCGCCGGACCGAAAGCTCGCGCACAATGGTGATCCGGAACCGTGGGGTGATCGGGAACCGTGGGGTGATCGGGAACCGTGGGGTGATCGGGAACGGTGGCCAGGGACGGGATCGCGGCGGCCCCGGCTGCACATTACGAGAGGCTACATACCAACATGAGTCGTCAGCATTCGAACAGACACCGGGCGCAAGGCTTCACCCTCATCGAAGTGATGGTGGTGGTTGCCATTCTGGGCATTCTCGCTGCCATCGTGGTCCCGCGCATCATGGACAGACCAGACGAGGCCCGGGTGGTCAAGGCGCGCCAGGATATCCGCGTCATGGAGAGCGCACTGCAGCTCTATCGCCTGGACAACTTCCAATACCCCACTTCCGATCAAGGCCTGGAGGCGCTGGTGTCCAAGCCCGGTTCGCCCCCGGAGCCAAAGAACTGGAAGTCGGGCGGTTATCTGGAACGTCTGCCCAAGGATCCCTGGGGCAATGACTATCAGTTTCTGTCGCCAGGTGTGCACGGGCCGATCGACATCTTCACCTACGGCGCCGATGGCAGCCCCGGCGGTGACGGCGTCGAAGCTGACATCGGCAACTGGACGCTCGAGCAGTAGCTGCTCGAGCGGTGCTGGCGAGCGACTCCGTGACCCCCACGGCGAGGCGGTCGATGTGGTCTCGCGGGTGCAGGCAGCGTGGCTTTACGCTGCTCGAGATTGTCGTGGTGCTGGTGCTGGTCGGGATCATCACCAGCTTTGCCCTGCTGTCGGTGAGCGCAGATCACACCCGCGACCTGGTGGAAAGCGAAGGGCAGCGGCTGGCGGCGTTGCTGCGCTACAACCGCGACTTGGCCTCCTTGAGTCTCAGGGACCGCGGCCTGTTGATTTCCGACGCCGGATACACCTTGCTTGAGCGGCGGGGCCAGCAATGGGTGCCGGCCGACGACGGTCCGCGCGGGCGTGCCACGTTGCCGGCTGGCCTGCGGCTGCAGCTCAACGTGGAAGATCTGCCCAAGGTGCTCCAGCAGGCTGACGAAGACGATGACAAGCGGGAACGCGAGGCAAAGCCACAAGTGTGGATTTTCTCCAGCGGCGAGTTTCTGCCCTTCGAGCTCGAGCTGGCCGACGCCGCGGAAGAACATCGCTTCATTCTGGAGGGGACCGCGGCTGGGAAGCTGGAAACGCGGTTCGAGAGTCGTGTCCAGTAGCATCCGCTGGCGCGGAGGTTTGCCCTCGCCCCAGGCGCTGCCGGACGATTCACCCGCAGACACTGCATATGTCTGATTCCACCGCATCCGAGCAGGGCTTCACGCTGCTCGAAGTCCTGGTGGCTTTGACCATTCTGGCGCTCGCGCTCGGTGCCATGGTGAAAGCCGGCGGCCAGTCCGCCCGCAATCTGGTGGACCTGCGCGAGAAGACCTTTGCCACCTGGGTCGCGGAAAACGTCGTTGCCGACGCCCTGCTGCTCGAGGACTGGCCTGAGATTGGCACTAACGACGGTAGCGAAGAGATGGGTGGCGCGGAATGGTACTGGCGCGCCGAGGTCACGGCCACCGGCGGGGCCGGCGCCGAGGACATTTTGCGCCGCATCGATGTCTCCGTCGGCCTGGATGAGACGCGCCGGGACCACATCGCGGTGCTCACGGCGTACCGCGGCAAAGGTCGGGAGCAATGACCGGTTCAGGCCGCGGGGAAAAGGGCTTCACCTTGCTCGAGCTGGTGGTTGCCATCGCCATCTTCGCGCTGATGGCGGCATTTGCCTACGGCGGCCTGGGGAGCGTGCTCAACCTGTCGGCCTCCACCACCCAGCAATCGGAGCGACTGGGCGAGGTGCAGCGGGCAGTTGCCGTGCTGGAGCGGGATCTGGAGTCCGCCATGGTGCGCAATCCCATGGGCGAGTTCAGCCCGGAAGGCGAGCGGCCATTCAGCAGCGGCGATGGCTGGCTGTTCCAACTGACTCACAAGGGCGTCCCCAACCCGCTGGGCTTGGCCCGCAGCGATCTGCAGCGGGTCGCCTGGAGCTACACCGGCGGTGACTTGGTGCGCGTCACCTGGCCCCAGCTCGATGTGCCGCTGGGTGCCGAGCAGCCGCCCTCACAAAGGGTCCTCAGTGGCGTCAGCGAGGTGGAGGCTTCGTTCCTGGATGCTCAGGGACAGTGGCTGGCGCAGTGGCCTGCGGAGCAAGGCGGACCCGCTGTGGCGTCGCTGCCCCGAGCGGTGCAAGTACGCATCACCCTGAGTGATTGGGGCCTGGTGCGGCGGGTAGTTCTATTGCCAGATGGGCCAGTGGATGAATCGCAATTCCCGCTTTCCCCCGGCTAGACAACGCGGCGTTGCGCTATTGACCGCGATGTTCGTGGTGTTCCTGGCGACGTTTGCCAGCGTCGAGCTGGTCTACAGCCTGCAACTGGCCATCAACCGTAGTGCGGTTGTCCTGGGCCAGCGCCAGGCTTGGTACTACGCCATCGGCGGCGAGTCGTGGGCCAGCGATGTCTTGCGCCAGGATCAGGAGGAAGACGCCAGCGAGGGTGAGCCGCCGGTAGATTGGAGCGGCGAGGATTGGGCCACGGCGCTGCAAGGGGTGCCGATTGAAGGCGGCAGCGTGTCCGGCTACATTGCCGACCTGCAGGGGCGCTTCAACATCAACAACCTGGTGGACTCCGAAGGCCGTGCCGACGAGGTTCAGCTGGAGCGTTTCCGGCTGCTGCTGCGGGCGTTGGGGCCGGAGGATGTGGACATCGAGGCGCTCCCAGAGGCCATTGTCGACTGGATCGACACCGATTCGGAGACGCGCCCCTTGGGTGGTGCGGAGACCAGCGACTACTTGCTGGAGACGCCTCCGTACCGCGCTCCGAACGCGCCGGTCGCCGATGTCAGCGAGCTGCGATTGGTGAAAGGGATGACTGCCGAAGTCATGGCGCTGCTGCGTGATCATGTTTGTGCGCTCCCCACCGGCACGCCCCTGAACGTCAACACGGCCTCCAAGTTCGTTCTCATGAGTCTGCATCCCGACATCAGCGAGACGCTTGCGGAGGGCCTGGTGCGGGATCCAGAGCGCGCCGAGCAAGCGTTCGCCACAAGCGAAGAATTCGTAGAGCAGGTGGGGGTGGCCGC
>CAZLYT010000508.1:0-15867 GCA_964563515.1 uncultured Candidatus Competibacteraceae bacterium
AGAGCAGCGCCCTCTGCCACTCGTTCGCACAGCCGCTGCGCCCGCCCCAACCATTCGCGCATCTCCCGCGGACTGAGGGGCGACAGGCCGAGGGGCATCCACAGGGATTGCCATTCCTGTTGAACGCTTTCGTGCTCCCGCGCCAGCTCCTCGAGGCTCCCGGTGAGCTCGGCAGCACGGGCCTCGGCGGCGGCTTGGCGCCCGCGCTCGGTGGCGAGCTGGTGCACCCGCTGAGCTTCTCGGCGCAGCCGGTCAGCCAGGGAATCGGCGGCGCCCATGGCCAGCTCGAAGGCGTCCGGCAGCTCCCGCCCGGGATCGTAGTCGGCAGCCTCTCGGGCAACGTCCTCGCCCTGCAGCCATTGACTTCGCAGCAACCCCCAGCCCACGTTGCGATGCTGGCGGGCGCGGCGCAAATCGTCCTCCTCCGGAACCGCACCGCTGCGTTGGATGGTATCGATGGTCGTGGTCGCCTCCCGTAGCGTCTGGCGGGCCGACCCCAACTCATGGCTCAACGCGAGCCGACGCTCGTCCAGGTCCGCAAAGCGCGACTCGAATCGGTTCACGCTCTCGCTGCTCGGCAGTGGGGTCGCCGCCAGCGCTTCGGCATCGCCACGCCAAAGCCCCAACGCCCCCAGCTCGCGACCGCAGGTCTCTCCATGCCGGACCAGAGCGGCTTCGGCGGCGGCCACCGACCCATCGAGATCGCCGGCCTTCTGCGCGGCCAACACAGCCTGCTCCAACGCAATCGAATCAGGCGGTTCGCCAGTACCCTCGAATTGGCGGCGTCTGGCCGTCAGCCGCTCGGCGCGCGCGGCCAGATCCTTCTTGGCCTTTGTTTCCCGTAGCTCCAATGCGCCCAGGCTCGACACCAGCGCCTGGGCCTGGGGGCGCCGCGCGACGGCAGCCGTGAGGTCGCCCGCCTGCTCCAGCGCCAGGCCGGGTCGCACCGCCGCCAGCTGGCGTCTAGCCTGCGCCAGCCGCGCGTCACGGTCGGCGATCAGCGCCGGCCGGTCCTGCGACGCCTTACGCTGACTGCCGAGACGCTGGTAGAGATCCGCAATGGCGTCGGATCGCGCGAGCAACGCTTCCGAAAACTCCAGGGCTTCGAGGCGGCGGCGAAGATCCTCCAAGCGCGCCGACTCACGGCTGATCGTACGCTCGGCGTCGTGGCGCTCGGTCAGCGCCCGCAGCCGCAATTGGCCAAACTCCCCCCGGAGCTCGGGCACCTGGGCGAGCTCCCCGAGCTGCAGCGAGAGACGCTCCCGACGCCGGAGGTTCGGTAGCGACCGGCGGATGCGCTCCAGGGCCGAGCGCCGCCGGCTGGCTTCCGCCAACTCGGCTTCTACCTGCTCCAGCTCCCGATTGGCCGCCTTCGCCTCACGCGCCACCGCCTGCCAACGGCTTGCGGCCAGACTGGCCTCGCGCAACTGCTTCTGAATGTCCTCGTGGCGGCGTATGAGGGCGTTGAGCAGCGGCCTCGATGCCCTGGGCGCGAACAGCTCCTTGGCCTCCTGCTCCAGGCTCTCCAGCAGTGCGTGCACGTCGGCCCCACCCAGATTGGCACCGAACAAGGCCTCGGCCTCCTCGCCGTGCCCCTCGAGCAGCATTCGACCGCCGCTCACCAAGCCGTCGTAGTCGATGCCGAAACGGCGCTCGAAGAGTTCGCGGCTGACGCTGCCGAGGAGGTTCAGGAGCGTATCTTCGGCCAGCGGTGCCTGGCATTCGTCCAGCAGCGTATTCTTGCGGCCCTTACGCCGGTAACACACCAGCTCGCGACCATCAGCGGCGCGCAAGCGCGCCCCCACGCGCAGCTCCTGGCGGCGGTGCAGAAAGTCGTCTCCGCTACGTTCGGGGACCCCGTAAAGCAGACACTTCAGAGCGCGCAAAGCCGAGCTCTTGCCAGCCTCGTTGGGGCCGAAGATCAGGTGCAAGCCCTCGGCACCCGCGCCCAGATCGATGCGTCGATCGGTGAAGGGTCCAAAGGCGTCGAGGCGCAGGTCGAGCAGCCTCACCCGGCGTCATTCCTGCCGAGCAGCCGCTCGATCAACAGCGCCTTGGCGTCCTCCAGTGCGCTGCGCAATGCCTCTGGAGAGGTTGGGTCGAACGCCTCCGGCCCGCTCAGCAGCTCCGCGGGCAGCTTGCGGCGGAGCTCGCTGAGCTCCGTTGCCAACACCGCTTGCTCCGCCTCACCGACATCCGCCAGCCCGGCGAGGAGGCCGCTGAGGCTGTCATCGCGGGCAGCCGTCTGGTCGCTGGCGGCGGGTGCGGTCTCTACCAGCACCTTCTCCAGCCACAACCTGTCGCCGGCCACCACAGCCGTCAGCGCGCGACATTCGGCAATCAGTTGCGCCCGCCGCGCATGCAACGGTCCATGGGCGCGGGTAGCGCCCGACACCCGCAACCGCGCCGCCACCAGCCGGCCGTCGGCGCTGTCGGCAGCCGATTGCAGTGCCCCCTCGACGGCTTGCAGCACGTCATCGAAGGTCTCCGACTCGGTGGCCTCTACCTCACAAAGCGCCCAGCGCACCACGTCCAGATCCCGGTGCTCGACGCAACCGACTCGGCAATCCACGACCGTGACAACGGAGCAGCCCTTGGCGCCGGTTTCCCGAGCGTGGCGTCCCTGGATGTTCCCCGGGAACACGATCCACGGTTCCTGGCTGACCACCTCACGCTGGTGCACGTGGCCCAACGCCCAGTACTGGTATCCCTTGCCGCGTAGACCATCGACGCTGCATGGGGCGTAGGTCTGGTGACCCGGGCGGCCGGTGAGCGAGGTGTGCAGGACGCCGATGTTGAGCATTCCTGAGACCGCCGGCGGATATTCCAGGCTGAGATCCTCGGTGACCTCCCGGGTGGCGAAGCCGCGCCCATGCAGCGCCACGCCCACAGCGTCCATAGTCACGGTCTCGGCGGCCCCGGTCGCAAACAAGTGCACGTTGCCTGGCGGGCGCAAGCTGCGGGTGATGTGGCTCGCCGCATCGTGATTGCCCGCCACCACGAACACCGCAATGCCGGCCTCGGCGAGCCGCGCCATCTGCCGGACGAAGAAGAGCCCGGTGTTGTAGTCCTTCCAGTCACCGTCGTAAAGATCGCCGGCGATCACCACGAAGGCCACCTCCTCGTCGATGGCGAGCGCGACCAAGTTTTCGAAGGCCCGCCGGGTAGCACCCCGAATCTCCTCTACCGGCGCGCCCTCATAGCGCTCCAGCCCACGCAGGGGGCTGTCCAGGTGAATGTCGGCGGCATGGAGGAAAGAGAAAGCACTCATCGGTTCGGCTAGATGGCTACAGGATCCTGGGCGCGATCAACGCACTTACCGGCGGCGATGCCCCCGCCACGGGCTGACGACACCCTAAACCCCGACCGGGGCGGCTGAATCCGCGCCAGTCGCGGCACAAGTGGGCCCATGAACGGGGAATATTACTCATCGCGGCTCGCACTGCCCCCGTATTGTGGCACGCCTCACAGCGTCCCCCCTGCCACCGTATTTCAATTGTTTCACGTTCCAACGGCAGGTCGCCCAAGCAATTTTTCCGGCTTTCGGGCACCCACCAGAGAACCACTGTTTCCGGAGTGTAACGCCAGCGACAGGACGCCGAGCCTAGACCCCGAGGCGGGCGCCAAAGATCGACCAAGCGAGATCGACCATGCGAGATCGACCGAGAGAGGAGGAAGCATCAGTGGTGAATTGCCCCAGCACACGGTCGCAAGAGTCCCCTGGCGCCGGTGCACTGCGGCGATCGCGCCGCCACCTCGTTACCGATCTGGCCAAGGCGACGGTGCGTTGGATGCTCCCGACCAGCAGCGTGCTGCTGCTGGCGGCGTGCGCCAACGTGGCGGGCCCCGACTACGTCACCCCGGACTTGCCCGATAAGAACACCTGGTCCGTTCCCAGGGACGAGGGCGCCAGGGAGCTGATCCGGCTCGATTGGTGGACCGGCTTCGGCGATCCCTACTTGAGCCAGCTGATCGAGCGAGCCATCGCCGATAACGTGGATCTGCATATCCTCGCCGAGCGCATCAACCTCGCCGGGCTGGGTATCGAGCGGGAGCGGGCCACCAATCTGCCCAAGCTGGGCGTCTCCGGTTCGACCGATCGGAGCCGAACACCTGATAGCAGCTCCAAGCAGCACAACGTCAGTCTCACCGGCATCAGCTGGGAAATCGACCTGTGGGGCAAGACCCGAAAGTCCGTCGACGCCCAGAAGGCCGAGTACCTGGCTTCCGAGGCGGACTGGCGAGCAGGCTACCTCACTCTGGTTTCCGACGTCGCCTCCAGCTATTTCCAGATCCGTCAGTTGGACGAACAGATCGCCCAGCAGGAACAGGCGCTGGCCAGGAACAAGCAGATCCTCGCCATCTACCTGGACCAGCAGCGAGAAGGTCTGGTCGCCAGCTCCAAGCTGCTACAGCAGACCGCGGAAATCCGTGCCCTGCGCAACCAGCTGCTGGACCTGCAACGTCAGCGCACGGTGGCGGAGAACCGAGTGGTCACCCTGCTCGGCGTCCCCGCTGGCACGCTGCCGATTCCCACCGGATACCTGACCGAGTCCGTTCGCCCCTTGGGCGTTCCGCCGGGCCTGCCGGCGGATCTGCTGGCACGACGGCCCGACGTGATTGCCGCCGAGTACCGGGTGCTCAAAGCGCACCAGCTGGTGGGCAGGGCGCGACTGGCCCGACTGCCCTCCTTCGGTCTAACCGGCACCGGCGGGCTCGCCAGCGCCACCCTGGGAACCTTGCTGAATAGCTGGTCGCTGGGGCTGTCAGCCACGGTCAACATCCCCATCTTCGACCCCAACCTGGGTCTAGACATCAAGACCAACGAAGGCCAGCAGCGCATCGCCGCCGACCAATACCGCAAGACGGTCTTCACCGCCTTCGAAGAGGTCGAGAACAGCCTGACCAGTGTCGCAGTGCGCAAGCTTCAGCTGGAGGAGCTCCAGGCTCGCCTGGCGGATCTCCAAATCGTCAATCAAGCCGTCCAGGCCCAGCTCCGGGAGGGCATCGTGTCCCAGCTCGAGGTATTCGAAAACGAGCGGTCCCTGCTTGACGTGCAGCAGGAAATTCTCACCGTCAGGCAGGCCATCTTGGATGACACCGTCACCCTCTACAAGGCCATGGGAGGGGGCTGGCCAAGGACGGTCGTCGCCGCCGACAAGCTTTGAACCTTCACCACAACAAGCAAGGAAAAGTCATGGTCTCAGCGCTCAAGGCACTGGCTCTACCGCATCCCTCCCCGTCCCCGTGCCGCGACAGCGCGGGTGATGCCGCGGAGCACACTCAGTGCATGCCAGCTCCCGCAGGCCGACGGCTGGTGCTGCGCCCGGCAGGGCCGAGCGCGCCGTCGGAACCGGTGGTGGTGGTGACCCAGTTTCCCTTCGTCCTCGGCAGAAACTCCCCGCCAGCCGCCGACGCACCGCAGCGATTCCTGTCGAGACAGCATGCCTGCCTGGTGCTCCGGGGCGGTCAACCCCATCTGATGGATCTCGCCAGCACCAACGGGACTTGGGTGGACGGTGACAAGCTTCTCGCCCTCGAGGAACGGTTGCTGCGAGATGGCGGGACGGTGTCCTTCGGCTCACCCGCGCTGGCCTTCACGGTGCATTTGGAACAGGGCTTTGCTCCAACCGGGCTCGGCAGCGAGCCATCCAAGGGGGAATCCGCCCCCACAGCCGATGCCGATGGCTTACCCGGCACCCTCTATATCCAAGCCGGGCGCCCGTTCCTGGATGCCCTCTGCGAGCACAAGCACGGCGCGGATGGGGAAGGAGCCGACGCACCCGATGGGTCACCCGGAGGCAGCGGTCAGGGCAGCCAGTCCGGCAAGCAGGCGCTCTCGACGCGAACCGGCCGGCCCCGTCGCTGGCGCAAGGCTGCGGTCTTCGTGACGGAGCTGAAACGAGCCTTCGTCGACGACCAGGCCAGCCGCTCCCGAGGCATCTGGCTGGTACCGGGCCTCATGGGTGCGGTGCTAGCGGTAGCCGTCGGCGGCTATCTACACCAGGCACCGGAGCGGGAGATCCGCGCGCTCATCAAGGCTGGCGACTATCAGCAAGCGATCCACCGAGCCAATGGCTACCTCCAGGGCGACCCCGACGATACCGGCGTGGTGGCACTCGCAGAGGAGGCCTTGGTTCGGCACCTGGTGCCTACCTGGCAGCGAGATTTGGCGCAACGGCGCTACTCGGTGGCCCGCGCCGAGTTGGCCGCAGCCGTGGAACCCCATCGTGGCCAAGTGGAGGGCGCCGGGGTCAAAGAGCTTCTGCACTGGATCACGGATCTGGATGAGTTCTGGTCGCACCGAGGCGGTTCCGAGGCCCCCATCCAGCTGTTCGACCACGAGATCGCCATGGCGAACCTACTGCAGCGCTGGAACCAGAACGGCGCTGCGTTCCACCACCTGCTGGTGTGGATCCAGAACCAGATTCCGGCCTTCGATCGCGTCCACGTCCACACCCTGAGTCAGCTGCGGGTGTTGCGCAATGAGGGCTCGGTGCACCTGGAGGCCATTGCCAAGCTCAAGACCACCATCGCCAAGCGCATGGCCGCGGATCAGGTGGCGGAGCTGAAACCAGTGCTGCAGAGCTTTGGCCAAACCTACCCTCGGGTTCGGGGCCTGGACGGGCTCCAGGCCGACCTGGACGCGCTGCTGGCGATCCGGGAGAAAGTAGCGGTACAGGATCTGGCGGCCCTGGTGAGCGCCCATGGTCACCGCTTCCAGACGCCGGTCTTCGCCGAGCATGGGAGCCTTTGGTTGCAGTCTCACCTACCCCCAAAGGCGCTGCTGGCAGCCTACGACCAGGCTCGGCAGCACTGGCTCGCCGGACACACCAACGAGGCGATCGCCATTCTGGCCCAGATCGACGACCCCCACTGGGGCCAAGTCATCGCCGACAAGCTGGAGCACTACCGAGCCGTGGCAGCCGGCTACGCCGCACTTCGTGTCGGCGTGCCGGCGGCCCGCTCCCGGGATCGGATCCTCGGTTTCCACCGCTCCCTGGACCCGAGCGAGGACCGCTACTACCTGCAGATGATCAAGGATCAGGTCGAGGCGCAGCGCGACAGCGCCCTGGCCGAGGCGCGCCAGCTCTTCGCTCAAGCCCGGGAACGCTGGCAGAGCTATCGCAGCGCCGGCGCCATCAGTGGACTGATGCGACTCGAATCCACCCTGACCGAGACCTTCCAGGAAAGGGCCCAGCAGATGGCCGAAGCCTTCCGTTGCGCCGCACTGGCCGGCCGCTTGTACACGCTGCTCGGCTTGGAGCCCGCCGCCGACGAGCAGTCACTGTTTGTGAATGTGGTCACGGAGGTCTCCCGTCAGCGGCAGTGGCTGCAGGACCTACACCTGGTGCTCGACCCTGCCCTGCTCGAGCAGAAGCTCGAGCTTATGCCCACCATCGAGGAGAGCCTCTCGTGAGCCGGAACGATACTGCCCCGAAGAGCCTGCAAAGCGCCCTTCACGACCACAGCCTGGAGGGCATCATCATCCTCTCCTCGGAGGCTTCCCGGCTGACCCGCGGGACCATCTACGTCCTGTTCGGCGTGCTGGTAGCCGGTGTGCTGTGGTCTTTCTTCGGCACCGCCGACGTGATGGTGAAGGCAGAGGGTCGTCTGGGCCCGGAAGCGAACGAGCGCTACATCTATACGCCCGTCGAAGGCCAGCTGGTCGATCTGTTCGTGGCGGAGGGCTCGCCGGTGGTCAAGGGCGACGTGCTGGCCCGGGTCCATGCCCTCGGTGCCGTTCAATTGGCCACCGCCGCCCTCGCCGCCGAGCTCAAGCTCAAAGCCGCAGAAGAGTCTCTGGCCATCTACCCGGCCCAGCGCTTGGCGCTGGAAAAACAGTTGGAGACCATTGCGTTCCAGATTGAGTCCGCGGAACAGGCCCACGAGCTCCGGGTGGCGGAAGGACTGAACAAGCTCGCCGAGGAACAGAAGCTCAAGCTCGCCAAGGCCCAGGTGAAGCTGGAGGAGGCCCAGCAGGCATACCAGTACGCCAAGGGCGCGTGGGACAAGTACGAGCGGCTGTCAAAGCGTCCCGGCGGCGGTGGCGTGTCGCGTTCCCAGGTCGAGGAGAAGCGGAACGAATACTACAACAAGCGCGCCGAGCTCGAGCTCGCCAAGGCGGCTTTGGGCGAGTTCGAGGTGGAGCTGGCGAAGGAGGCCACCAAGAAGCGGCTCGAGATCCAAGCCAAATCCGAGGAGCTGTTGAATCTCTACGCCCAGCGCGAGGAGAAAAAGGCCATGCTCGCCAACTCCCGTAGCCAGGTGGAATCCAACCTACAGATCGCCCGCGCCGAGGCGACTGGCGCCAACCGGATCACCTTCAGCGACATCGACGAGGACAATTTCCTGCTGATCCGGGCGCCCGTGTCCGGGGTCGTCACCCAGCTCGCGCACACCCAGCCCGGCGCCCAAGTGGAGCCCAAGGCCCCCATCGCCGGCATCGCGCCTGAAGGCGTGCGCCAAGTCGTGCATGTGGAGATCCACGATCGGGACCGCGCCTTCTTGAAGGAAGGCATGCCGGTGAAGTTGAAGTTCAGCGCTTTCCCCTACCAGCGCTTTGGCTTCATTGACGGCACCCTCGACTACGTCTCCCCGTCCGCCTCCCCGTCGGCGAAAAGCAACTCCCAGAACCAGACCCAGATCTTGGTCTACAAAGGCCGCGTCACTCTGGATCGGAGCTACTACGCCACGGAGGGTGGCGCGTCCCAGGTGCCTCTTCGCTACGGCATGACGGCAATCGCCGAAATCGTGGTTCGCAAGCGCCGTCTGATCGACCTCGCACTGGACCCGTTCCGCAATGCGTTTTCCTGATCCCTTACCCATCAACACCAACACCCCATTTTTTGGAGGCAATGACATGCTCAACATCGCCCGCATCAACGACGAGTTCGTCACCGCTGACCAGTTCGTCAAGCTCCTCAAGTTGGACAACAAGTTCCAGCACCTGGCCGAGCAGCTGGTGCTGGACAAGCTCATGGTGCACGCCGCCAAGAAGCAGGGGCTGGTCGCGAGCTCGGCGGAAGTGCAGGAGAAGGTGGATCAGTTTCGCCGCGTCGAGGGCCTGCACCGGGCGGCGGACACCCTGCGGTTTTTGGAGGATCTGGGCATCACCCTGGACGAGTTCGAGTCGTACATGCGCGAGACCCTCTACCAAGAAAAGATGCTGGCCCAGATCACCTCACCGGAGTCCGTCGAGGAGTACTTCCGGCTACATTCGCCGCGCTTCGACAGCGTCGAGATCAGCCACATCGTGGTGGACTCAGAGGGCAAAGCCAGGGAGATGCTGGCCTACCTGTCGGAGGAGCCGGAAGCCTTCGCAGAGATGGCCCGGGAGCACTCCCTGGCCTCCGACGACCGCGACAGCGGCGGCCTCATCGGACGGCTGACCCGCGGCTCTATGCCGGACGAGATGGAAGCGAAGGTCTTCAACGCCCGTCCCGGAGAACTGTTGGGGCCTTTCACCTCGGACGAGGGCCTGACCTTCGAGGTAGTGCGGGTCGATGCGCTGCATTCCGCCCGGCTGGATGAGGCGACCTCGCGGAACGTGCGCAAGCTGTTGATCGAGGAATGGCTCCGCGCCCGGGCCCAGGAGCACGTAGTGGAAGTGCTCTAACTCCACTGGCCACACCGGACACCTCTCCAAGAACCGCTACGGAGCTTTCCCATGAGTGACCAAACCCTCGCCGAGTACCTGACCAGCGTGGAGTTCTTCTCCGCCTTCACCAGCACCGAGATCGAGGCCCTGGCCGGGCTGGCCGAGATTCAGACCTGCGGATTCGGCGACGCTATCTTCGACGCCGGCGAGCCCGCGCACGGTTTGTACGTCATCCGCAAGGGAATGGTGCGCATCTTCACCGATGAGGGCGGCAAGGAAATCAGCATGGGCGTGCTCCGCGCCGGCGACGTGTTCGCGGAGATCGCGGTGCTGCGCGAGTACCGACACGAATCCTCGGCCAGGGCCTCGGCGCCCACGGAGCTGGTGTTCATCCCCCGGGAAGCCTTCGGCCCGGTCTTGGAACAGAATCTCGAGGCCGCGGATCTGGTGGCCCGCTCCGCCGCCATCAGCACCGCTGGCGGGCTCATCAGCCGCCTGTTCGATCTGCGCGGCAAGATCGAGGTCGGTGAGCGGGAAGAGCTGATCCGTAGCGTCGGCCTGAAGCGTGTCGAGGACGGTCAGCGGGTGATCAGCCAGGGCGATCGCGAAGACCGGCGCCTTTACGTGGTGCGCCGGGGACAGATCAACCTCGTCGCAAACCGAGACGGCGCCGACGTCACCCTGATGACCCTGAGCCATGGCGACGCGTTTGGAGAGGCCACTTGCCTCACCGGCCAGGCGCAACCGGTATCCGCGGTGGCGGTGGGCGAGGCCACCCTGCTGGTGATCCCTGAGCAGACCGTGCGCTTTCTGCTGGCGCGCAACCCGAAGTTGCGGGAAGTGCTGGAGCAGCGCAGCAGCTTCCTCACCCAGGAGATCGAGCGCCACCGCAAGCTGGCCGAGCGTGCTCGCAAGCCATTGCTGCTGGATCTGGGGTCGAGGCCGCGTCCCGGTGAACGGGTCATTCGCCGCTTTCCCCTGGTGGAACAGGCGGAAGAGATGGACTGCGGCGCCGCCTGCTTGGCCATGATCTGCAAGCACTACGGTCTTTCCCTGACCCTGGGCAAGCTGCGGGAGATGGCCAATGTCACCGCCGAGGGGGCGACCCTGGAAAGCCTCGCCCGGGTGGGCGAGTCGCTCGGCTTCACCACCCGCGGAGTGAAGTGCACCTTCGAGGCGCTACGAGGCTTCGAGCTGCCGCTGATCGCCCACTGGAAGGGTTACCACTTCACGGTGGTATACGGCGTATCGAAGCGCCACGTGTGGCTGGCTGACCCGGCCATGGGCTTCCGCAAGATGCCGTTGGAGGAGTTCGAGCGCGGCTGGACCGGCACCTGTCTGCTGTTCACCCCCGGCGCCGAGATGGTCGAGCAGGCCACCTCCCGCTCACCCTGGGTGCGCTTCATCCGCTTTCTGAAGCCCCACACCCCGATACTCGGACACATGGTGCTGGCCACCTTGATCATCGAGGCCCTGGGCGTGGCGCCACCGATCATCATCCAGAACATCCTCGACCGGGTGGTGGTGCATCACGACTTCGAGCTGCTGCAGCTTCTGATCGTGGGCCTGATCCTGGCCAGCGTGTTCACCCAGCTGACGGCGCTGCTGCGAACCTTCCTCGCGAACTTCATGGTGCGCAATCTGGACTTCGCGATGATGTCCCAGTTCTTCAAGCACACCCTGTCGCTACCCATCGCATTCTTCGCCAAACGCCGTACTGGCGACGTGTTCGCGCGCTTTCAGGAGAACACCACCATCCGCCAGTTCCTGACCGAGTCGACGGTCAGCACCTTCCTCAACGTGTTGATGATCTTCGTCTACTTCATCGTGCTGTTCCTCTACAGCGTCAAGATGACCCTGCTGCTGATTGCCATGGTGGTGCCGCTGGCGGTGTTGACCGTGGCGGTGACGCCCAAGATCAAGAACTACGCGCGCCGCAACTTCGAGGCCTCCACCGACGCCGAGGCCGTGCTGATGGAAACGATCTCCGCGGCGGAAACGGTCAAGGCTACCGGGTCGGAGCGCGACATGCGCTTGAAGTGGGAGAAGAAGTACGCCCACGCCCTCAATGTGCAGTACCGCTCGGAACGCTTCGATGCCTTGGTGGGGCTGGCGGGCCAGCTGCTGAGCGCCGCCACTACGGTGGTGATCCTCTGGACCGGCGCCAATCTGGTGCTCACCCAGCAGCTCAGCATCGGGCAGCTGATTGCCTTCAACATGCTCATGGGCAGCGTGATGGCACCGCTGATGGGTCTGATCGGGCTGTGGGACGAGCTCCACGAGGCCGGTGTCGCCATGGAGCGCCTGGGTGACGTGCTGGACCTGGAGCCCGAGCAAAAACCGGAGGACTTTCCGAGCCGCATCGTGCTGCCGAAGGCCCGGGGCGACGTGCGTTTCGAAGGTGTCTACTTCCGCTACGGCGGCACCGAGACCCCTTACGTGCTGGAAAACGTGAGCTTCGAGCTGAAGGCCGGGGAGACCGTCGCCATCGTCGGCCACAGCGGCTCGGGCAAGACCACGCTGGCACGTCTGTTGGTGGGGTTCCACGAGCCCAATGAGGGCCGCATCCTGATCGACGGCTACGATCTCAATCAGCTCGACAAGGAGTCCTACCGACGCCAGCTCGGCTACGTGATGCAGAACAACGTGGTGTTCTCAGGCACCATCAGCGAGAACATCGCATTGGGCGACGAAAACCCCGATCGCCGGCGCATCATCGACGCCGCCAAGGCCGCAGACGCCCATGGCTTCATCAACAAGCTGCCGCTGGGCTACGAGCAAACCGTGGGCGAGCGCGGCGTCGGCCTCTCCGGCGGCCAGATCCAAAGGCTCTGCATTGCTCGTGCGTTGTACCGGGATCCGCGAATCGTCATCTTCGACGAGGCCACCTCCGCGCTCGATACCCAATCCGAGGCCAACATCCTTCGCAACATGGAAGGCCTGCTGAAGGGGCGTACGGCCGTGATTATCGCCCACCGCCTCAGCACGGTGATGAATGCGGACAAGATTCTGGTGCTTTACGACGGCAACGTGGTGGAACAAGGCGTCCACGAGGAGCTGATCGACCGCAAGGGCATGTACTACCAGCTGGTACAGAAGCAGATCGCGAGGGCGTCATGAAACCTCTGGTTCTCGGATCGCACGGGGCCGCCTCGTTCGCCGGCCTGCTGGAACGTATCGAGATCCTCCGCGCTTCTTTGCGCTGGTCCAACCAGCTGGACCGAACCGAAATCCAAAGCGTCCTGAGCCAGTGCAACCTGCTTCGGGACGAGGTGATGCGCTTCTCCCGCAGCGCCCGCTTCGCCGGCGCCCGTGCGCTCGAACCCCTGGACCCCCTCCCCGAGCGCAAGTCGGTATCGCGTCGGCAGGCGCTGCTGGACCGGAACTTCGTCTTCGAGGGTGTGTTCGGAGAGAACCCGAATCTGCTGGAGAGCCTGGAGATCGCCGAGCGCGCCGCGCCATCCGACCTGCCCGTCCTGATACGAGGTGAGAGCGGCACCGGCAAGGAACTGATGGCACGGGTCGTCCACAGCAACGGCAAGCGCTCGAATGGACCCTTCGTCTCGGTGAACTGCGGCGCCATCCCCCACGAGCTCCTGGAATCGGAGCTGTTCGGCCACCGCAAAGGCTCTTTCACCGGTGCCAGCAGCGACCGCAAGGGTAAGTTCGAGAGCGCCGACGGCGGCACGATCTTCCTGGACGAGATCGGGGAGCTGCCGCTCCAGGGCCAGGTCAAGCTCTTGCGCGTGCTGCAGTCCCAAGAGATCCAGCGGGTGGGCTCCGACGAGACCATCCGGGTCGATGCCAGAATCCTCGCGGCCACCAATCGCGATCTGATGCAGATGGTTCGCGAGGGACGCTTTCGCGAAGACCTCTACTACCGGCTCTGCGTCATCGAAGTGACCCTGCCGCCGCTACGGGAGCGCACCGACGAGCTGCCGCTGCTGATCGATTTCTTCTGCGTGGAGGCGGCCGAGAAGCTCGAGCGCAGCCCGCTGACCCTGACCCCCCGATTACAGGGATTCCTGCACGGTTACGCCTACCCGGGCAACATCCGCGAGCTCCGCAACATCATCTACCGCATGTCGTGTCTGGCCGACGACACCGCAGACCTGGAGCACCTCCCCTTCGAGCTGCGGGCCGACGCCGAGACCCAGTGCCAAGCAAGCGACGACGACACCTCGAGCAGTGCGTGGTCCCTCGCCGAAGTTCGCCGGGCCGCCAGCGAGACGGCAGAAAAGCGCTACCTGGTGGAACGGCTCCGGGACGTGGATGGCCGGGTCGTGGAGCTCGCCAAGCGCAGCGGCATGAACCGCTCGCACCTGCAGACGCTGCTCAAGAAACATGGGCTGAGAAGTCGGGATTTCCGCAGAGGATCGGACGCCAAGTCTGTGGCCATCCAACGGAATTGATTCTCGGGAGTGTGAAATGCCTGCGTCCAAGGTTCTCGGCCAGCGCCACCCGCCATATCTCACCGCCAGGATCTCAGCCTGACTGTCAGTGCTATGAGAGATCTCGCCCAGCCTCCGGCTGCGCGCTGTCGCGTAGCTAACCGCGTTCCAGTTGTAGGAGCGATGTCAGTCGCTCCTACAGGAAGAACGCTATGACGAAGTCTTGCGTAGGGTGCATTAGCGAACGCGTAATGCACCGTCCCCGCCGCAGTTGATCGGTAAACATTCGGAAGGAAGCTGCTGCAATACATTCCGCAGGCTGTTGCCTCGCCCGAGGCTATGTCGCGTCGAAGGGCAATGCGCTACTTGTTTGCTCTCACGATAATCCGTCACCGTTCCGCAGGAATTGATACTCGCGGTGGATGGTGCGGAAAGATCTTCCGCGGCCGCCATAAAAAAGCGGGAGCCTTGCGGCTCCCGCCCCTTGCACCTGTCAACCGGTGGCTCATTCTTAGAAGATGCTGCGGTACCGGTTGTAGTAGTCGTAGCGGTAGTTGACCTGGCGGTAGGTCTTACGGACCCGGTACTTGCGCTTGAAGAACCCATCGTGCCAGGTGAGGCCCTGATAGCTGCTGGACTCGCCGATCTTGTTCCAGCTGCCCAAGCTATAGGTGCTGCCGAGATAGTGCCACTCGCTGCCGCCGACCAGGGCCATCATGGCAGTGCGATCCAGGTCCTGCCCGGTGTTGAGATCGTTGATGGCAATTGCGCTCATGTCGTTTCTCCTCAATTCATCTGCAAATGTTTGGTTAAGCTTTCTTACGTCGACTTTGTCGTACGTGCCTAATGTATTTCAGGAGCCGTGCCAAACCGGAACCGATCCCTCTGAATTGTCTTAAGGGATTGAGTTATATAATAAATCCAGGCATCGCCTTCAATTACCACGCCGCGAAAGCTCATCGAAGTATTCAAAGTGTTGGTCTGCACACAACAGTGCAGCGATTTGCGTGGGGCTGGGCCAAACATTTAGCCGCTTTCGCCCGCTGGCGCGCTTCGAGGCGGATGAAACTGGTATTAGTTCACAACCGGGCGGGGGGCTGGCCTCAATCGTACCGCCACCACTGAGGAGGACCTCGACCAGTTTGCCGAAGGCATCGGGAGAGACCGAACACCGACTCGGGGGCCGTCTCCCTGCTCACCGACCCCCTGCTTCTCTCGGGCATACGGCCGCTGGCGGAGACCATCTCCGGGCTGCCAGCTGGCATCTCCTCGCCGTTTTTGTCGGCCCGGATTTGATCCACGGCCAACAATACTCGGCCGTTCCTACTAAGCTACGCGGGGACCGAGGACGGGGTCGATAGAGCCAGCCACCATGTTCGACCACGATGCGCTGAGGTATCAAACGCAACGCCTACCAAGGAGATCACAGATGGCCGATTGCACAGAGACCGAGGCCGAAACGACCACGGCCCGAGGCGGGCGCGGGTGGCTGTGCCTAGTCGTTTTCTTCTCACTGCTGATCCTCTGGCTGCCTGCGCAAGCGCAATCAAATCGCTCGCTCGGTGTTCCCGGCACGCGGGACGGCGTGGTAACCACCAGCGAACCTACCGCCGCCCGAGTGGGCGCGGAGATACTTCGCGACGGCGGTAACGCCGTGGACGCAGCCGTTGCGGTGGCCTTCGCGCTGAACGTGGTGGAACCGCAGTCCGCGGGCATTGGCGGCGGCGGCTTCATGATGATCCACCAGGCCCGCAGCGGTGAAACCGTGACCGTAGACTCCCGTGAAACAGCCCCGGCGGCCGCCACGTCCGACATGTTCGTGCCCTTCGTCCAAGCCGGTGGTGGTGGCTTCGGTGCCGCCTCGACCAGCGGGAT
>CAZLYT010000509.1:0-9135 GCA_964563515.1 uncultured Candidatus Competibacteraceae bacterium
GAGTCGATTAGCCCTGGACGGTGACTCGGCGGGGCTGGGCGCGCTCCTGCTTGGGAATGACGATCTCCAACACGCCGTTGTTGCCGCGGGCGGAGATATTTTCCACGTCGGCGGTGTCCGGCAGCATGAAGCGGCGATAGAAGGTGCCGCGGGCACGCTCGACGCGCTTGAAGCCCTCGCGCTCTTCCACTGACTCGTGCTTGCGCTCGCCGCGCAGGATCAGCACGCCGGTGTCCATGGTGATTTCGATGTCCTTGGGATCGACGCCGGGGATATCGGCGAAGACCACGAAGCGATTCTGCTCTTCCTTGATATCGACCGCCGGTACCCACTCCGCGGTTGCGGCGCGGGTGCCGTCGTCGTTGCCGCCGGTGGGGCGGAGGTCGAAGGCGCGCTCCATCTCGCGGGTGAGCTGGTTGAGCCGCTGCCAGGGATCGTAGGTGGTGATGGCCATGTTTTGCCTCCTCAATGCCTCTCGTGCAGCGCATGGTGCGCTGCGCTGTCGAGTAGGTATAGGCGCACCGTCGGCTTTTCAAGAGCGCGGCGGGACGTTTTTTGCAGGCGCCTGGCGGCGCCCCATCGAGACCGATCTACATGAATGAGGAACACGACCTCAAGCTCCTGCTGCGCTCGCGAACTGCCATCGTCGTCATCGAGACCACCGAAGAGCTGCGGGCGTTGGCTCTGCTGTCGCGGGTGGGCATTGCGCTGCATGAAGCGGTCTTTGCCTGGTCCGTGACCGAGGGCTTGCGGCGGGTTGACATCGAGGTGCCCGCCCAGCGCTTCAACTCCGATCCCGGGGATGTGCTGGGACATCTCCGCGCCACCCGCCAGGCCGGTATCTACGTGCTGCTCGACTTTCACCCTTGGATGGACGATCCGGTGCACGTGCGCATGCTGAAGGACGTCGCGCTGGGCTACGACCAGTGCGTCCGCACGGTGGTGCTGGTGAGCCATCGCTTGACGCTGCCCCCGGAGCTGGTCTCGCTCTCCGCCCGCATCAATCTCGCCTTGCCGACGCCGGCAGTGGTGGCCGACCTGGTGCGGGAGCAGGCCCGACTTTGGGCCGAGGCCAATCCCGGCCAACGGGTGCGGGCCGACGAGCAGACCTTCCGCGAGCTGGTAGGGAACTTGTCTGGCCTCACCGTGGAGGACGCACGTCGTCTGGCGCGGCGGGTGATATTCGATGACGGCGCCATTACCGCCAGCGACCTGCCCGAGGTGATGGCGGCGAAGCATGGACTGTTGAGCCGCGGCGGTGTGCTCGCCTTCGAGTACGACACCTCGAGTTTTGCCGAGGTGGGTGGGCTGCGTCGCCTGAAGTCCTGGCTGGCGCAGCGCCGCGAGGCGTTCATTGGGAAATCCGTGCGTCCGGGCCTGAAGTCGCCCCGGGGTGTGCTCCTGCTGGGTGTGCAGGGCGGGGGCAAGAGCCTGGCGGCGCGGGCCATTGCCGGGCTGTGGCGAGTGCCGCTGTTGCGCCTGGATTTCGGCAGCCTGTATGACAAGTTCCAAGGCGAGACCGAGCGCAAGCTGCGCGATTCGCTGAGCTCAGCGGAGCTGATGGCGCCCTGCGTGTTGTGGGTCGACGAGATCGAGAAAGGCGTGGCGGGCGACGCCCACGACGCCGGCACTTCGCGGCGGGTGCTGGGGACGCTGCTGACCTGGATGGCGGAGCGCAAGCGGCCGGTGTTTCTGGTCGCCACCGCCAACGACATCAGTCGCCTGCCGCCCGAGCTCATCCGCAAGGGCCGAATGGACGAGATCTTCTTTGTCGACCTGCCAGACGCAGTGGTGCGCGCCGAGATCTTCGAGATTCATCTCCGCCGCCGTGAAGAGCACCTGGTGCGGTTCGACCTGAACGCTCTGGCAGCGGCCACCGAGGGCTTTTCCGGCGCCGAGATCGAGCAGGTCGTGGTTTCCGCGCTGTACGCGTGTGGTCAAGACGCGCTGGAACAGTCGGCGCTGCTCGCCGAGGTGGCATGCACGCGGCCCCTGTCGGTGGTCATGGCAGAGCGTATGGGAGCGCTGCGGGCGTGGGCGGCGGAGCGCACGGTCCCGGCTGATTGAGTCCGATCGTTCAGGGCAAGTTGGGCCTCGACTCTGGACGCAAGTCATTGCGCGGCTACCAGAAATCCCGGCTAGTGCAAACTCCGGCGGAACACCCTTCGGGCTTCGGCCCTCGCACCGGGTTCGTTCCCCGATATTTCAAGGGCGGGTCGGCACCCTAATTTGCCCTCCGAGTAGCTCAGGGTCGAGCGGTCGCTGGCACGACATCCGGGTGCCCCGCCGCCACCGCGAGGTCGTGCGCCGTACGACCCTCTCGATCACGCAGGTCGCTGCGGCTGCCGTTGGCAAGGAGCAGGTCCACCACCTTCTGGTGGGCCCCCTCGGCGGCCATCATCAATGCGGTGCGGCCGCGGTCGTCCTGTAAGTTGGAATCGGCACCGTGCTCCAGCAACAGCACCACCGACTCCGCCTGTCCATAACCTGCGCCCCACATCAACGCCGTTAGCTCGTGGCCGTAGCGCCGATCCACGTGGTCCATGTCTCGCAACAGGGCGGCGAGGATGTCCTCGTGCCCCGCCGCCGCCGCATAGATCACGCTGCCCTTGCCGGTGGCATCCTGGTCATCGCTGCGGGCGCCCGCGGCCAGTAGCTGGCGGACAATATCCCCGTGGCCTTCGAAGCTCGCCACCGCTAAGGGCGTGATTGCTTGCTGATCGGCGTAATTGGGATCGGCTGCAGCGGCTAGGAGTACGTCGACGATCTCACCGTGGCCGGCCTTCACGGCCTCGAAGAGGGGCGTGCGCCCGGCGAGGTTAGGCTGGTCCACCTGGGCACCGGCTTCGAGCAACTGCTGCACCAGCGCCACATGCCCACCCCGCACGGCGTAGATCAAGGCAGTGTTGCCGAATCGGTTACGGGCTTTGAGCGAGGCGCCTTCCGCCAGCAACCGTTCCACCTCGTCATCGCGCCCTTCCCGCGCCGCTTCCAGTAGGCCCAGGTTGATGGCCCGATAGTCGGGGGCTGCGAGCGGGGGGGTCGAGGCGAGTGCGAAGACGACAAATAGCCAGCGCATGGAAATAGCCACCGAAACGGATCGTGTCGGTGAGATGGTAGCACTACAGCTCCACCCCCCAAGCGGTTGTGTGACGCTGGGTCGAGGCAGCAGTGCGGCTAGTGGCTTCATTGAACAATCTGGGCGCTGTATCCGCAGGAATATGGCGGGACACCCGCTCCACAGCGAGGCACCGCCTGCCGGTCCGGACCGGGTTGACAGGGTCGTGAAAGGTACGAGGTCGTAACGTTGCGCTCGCACCGCGCCAAGGTCGTGCTCGCCAGCGCCGCGAGCGCTTTTGAATGTCACGACTACACTTTCGTTGGCCGCGGATATCGCACGCCACTAACCAAGGAGCATTCAATGTGGACAATGACCAAGACTGCCGCTGCCATCGGCGGCTTGATTCTGGCTGTGAGTCTCACCACTGCCGGGGCGGCCGCTCCGGAGCGCCCCGAGTGCATTGCGCCGGCTCAGCCTGGCGGTGGCTTCGATCTGACCTGCAAGCTGGCCCAATCGGGTCTGCAGGACGGGGGGCACCTCGAAGAGCCGATGCGAGTCACCTACATGCCGGGTGGCATCGGGGCGGTGGCCTACAACGCGATCGTCGCCCAGCGACCCGATGACGGTGACGCCATTGTCGCTTTCTCCGGCGGCTCGTTGCTGAATCTCGCCATCGGCAAGTTCGGCAAGTACGACGTGAACGACGTGCGTTGGCTCGCAGGCATCGCCACCGACTACGGCATGCTTGCCGTGCGGGAAGACTCTCCCTACGAGAACCTGACGCAGTTGATGGAGGCTCTGAAAGAAGATCCCACCCAGGTGGTCCTGGGTGCTGGCGGTACCGTGGGCAGCCAGGATTGGATGAAGGCAGCGCTGATCGCCCGGGGCGCCGGGGTAAACTACGAGGACATGCGCTACGTGGCCTTCGAGGGTGGCGGAGAGAGCCTTACGGCCCTTCTGGGTGGCCACATCCAAGCCTACTCCGGTGACGCCGGAGAGACCCTGCCGATGCTGGAGGCCGGCAAGATCAAACTGCTGGCCGTGCTCGCAGACGAGCGGTTGCCGGGCCTGCTGGCCGACGTGCCGACCGCCAAGGAGCAGGGCTACGACATCACCTGGCCCATCATCCGCGGCTTCTACGTGGGTCCAGACGTCCCCGACGAGGACTTCCAGTGGTGGGTGGACGCCTTCGACAAGATGCTCGGCACGCCCGAATTCGATGAGCTCCGCACTCAGCGTGGCCTGTTTCCTTTCAACATGACGGGCGATGAGCTCGACGCCTTCATCAAGGAGCGCGTCACCTTTTACGCCGATCTCGCCAAAGAGTTCGGGCTCATCCAGTAAGCCTTCAACGGCTTGTGTCAGACACGCGGACCCGTGTCCGGCGTGAGCGGGTCCGTGTGCTGATTTGAGGACGAACCCCATGAGTGAACGAATTTTTGGCGTCATTTGGCTGGGCCTTTCCTTGGCCATGGCCTGGATCGCCTGGAACATCGAGATTCTGTTCTCTTACGAGCCGGTAGGGCCGCGGGTGCTACCGATCATTCTGGCACTGCTCATGGCGCTGTGTGCCGTGATGATGATTTGGCGGCCGGCGGCTGATCCGATATGGCCTACGGGACATGTATTGCCGCGCATGCTGATCATGGTGGTGACGCTGTTTCTCTACGCCTGGTTGTTTGAGACTTTGGGCTTCCCGCTGGCGACGACTCTATTCGCGACGGTGGTCGGACTGCTGTTCGGTGGCCACTGGCTGAAGTGCGTGATCAGCGGCGTTGCCATGGGGGTATTACTGTATTTCTTGTTCGATCGAGCGCTGGACGTCACCTTGCCGCTCGGCCGGATCTTCACCGCCGCCGGAGGCTGACATGGAAACTCTCAACCTGCTGGGGCAAGGCTTCGGTGTTGCCTTCCTGCCCAGCAATCTTTTCGTGGCTTTCATCGGCGCGTTTATCGGCACGGTGGTCGGTTTGCTGCCGGGGCTCGGACCGATCAATGGAGTGGCAATTCTCTTGCCGCTGGCTTATGCCTTGAAACTGCCGCCGGAGACCGCGCTGATCTTGCTGGCCTCCGTCTACATGGGCTGCGAGTTCGGCGGTCGTATCTCCTCGATCCTGCTCAACGTGCCGGGCGATGCAGGCGCGATCATGACCGCCATGGACGGTTACCCGATGGCGCGCAAAGGCGAGGCTGGCATTGCGCTGTCGATCTCGGCGTGGAGCTCTTTCGTCGGGGGGTTGATCGCCACCATTGGCATCGTTCTGTTCGCCCCGCTGCTCGCGGGCTGGGCCCTCGCCTTTGGTCCTGCTGAGTACTTCGCGCTCATGATCTTCGCCATCGCGTGTCTGGCCGGGATGGTGGGGGATCGGCCCATGAAGACCATTCTGGCAGCGTTGATCGGGCTGTCGCTGTCCACAGTGGGGGTGGATTCCAATTCCGGTGTGTACCGATTCACCTTCGACGACGTGCATCTGGCCGATGGCATCCAGTTCGTCGTAGTAGTGATCGGCTTCTTCTCGATCAGCGAGATATTGCTGATGCTGGAGCAAACCCACACCGGCCAGCAAATCATGAAGGCCTCCGGGCGCATGATGTTCAACATGAAGGAGGTGATGGCCACACTTTGGACCACCGTACGCTCTGCAACCATGGGCTTCGTGATCGGTGTGCTGCCAGGCGCGGGTGCCACCATCGCCAGTGCCATCGCCTATATGACGGCCAAGCGCATTCACGGCTCGGAGCCTGGTGCCTGCTTCGGAGAAGGCGATATTCGTGGCGTTGCGGCGCCGGAAGCAGCCAACAACGCCTCGGCCTGCGGCTCGTTCATACCAATGCTGACTCTGGGTGTACCCGGTTCGGGCACCACGGCAGTAATGATCGGTGCACTGACCCTCTACAACATCACCCCGGGCCCACTGCTGTTTGAGAACCAACCCGAAGTGGTATGGGGTCTGATCGCGTCGCTGTTCGTCGCCAACGTCATCCTGCTGATTCTGAACATCCCGCTGGTGCAGTTGTTCGCCCGGATGCTGACAATACCTATGTGGGGCCTGGTCCCGGGCATCGCTGCAATTAGCGTCGTGGGTGTGTATGCCGTTCATGCCACCACCTTCGACCTGGTGCTGGCCATGGCCCTGGGCGTGATGGGATATATCCTGCGCAAGCTGGAGTTTCCCATGTCGGCTCTGATCCTGGGCTTCGTGCTGGGGGGCATGTTGGAGCAGAACCTGCGCCGGGCGCTTTCCATCTCCAACGGAGAGGCCAGCATCCTGTGGTCGAGCCCGATCAGCCTGGTGCTGTGGATCTTGGCCATCGGCATGCTGGTGGTGCCGCCGATGATGCGCAAACTGCGTCGCCCGAGGCACGAAGAAGGCCTCACCACCGGCGATTGACAGGGCTGGTGCCGACACAGTGGAGAAGATGGACCAAGACGCTACTGATAGGTCTGGCCGGGGCGCTATTGGCGCTCTGGCTGGACATACCAGTGCCATGGATGATAGGTCCGATGGCGGCGACTGCCGCGCTGCGGATAGCGGGTGCAGACCTGGGAGCGCCGCTATCCGCCCGCTTCTTCGGCCAATGGGCCATCGGAACCGGACTCGGCCTGTACTTCACGCCGGTGGTGTTCGCCGAGCTCCTGCATTACCTGCCTGCCATCGTGGTGGGAGCGGTATTTGCCCTGATGCTGGGCACCTACTCGGGTCGCGTGCTGGCGCGCCTGGGCGGCATCGACGCCACCAGCGCTTTCTTTGCCTCGATGCCTGGCGGCGCGTCGGAAATGGCCAATTTGGCCGAACGCTTCGGCGCTCGCGTCGACCAGGTCGCGGCAGCGCACTCGCTTCGCATCGTCCTGGTGGTGTTGATCGTGCCAGCGGCCTTCGTGCTCAGCGGCGTTCATGGCCTCGACAGCCGCGGCCTTGCGCATCACAGCTTCAGCCTGCCTGGGTTTGTGTTGCTGGGGCTCGTCACCGCAGCCGGGGCTTTGGGCTGGCGCCGTCTGGGACAGCCCAATCCGTGGGTGGTCGGTCCGTTGCTGGTAGGCGCAGCGCTGACGGGTGGGGGCATCGAGCTTTCCAAGCTACCGGAGTTTTTTTCTGCCGCCGGTCAGCTCTGCATCGGGATGTCACTTGGTTGCCGATTCACGGCCGAGTTTTTTCGCGCGGCCCCTCGGTTCATTGTCGCCGTTCTGATCACCACCCTGGCGATGCTGCTGATCGCGGCGGCGTTTGGGTCATTGCTGGCCTGGGTGTCTGGACTTCGCTTGGCACCGGTGGTGCTCGGCACCGCTCCAGGTGGCATCGCCGAAATGTGCATTACCGCGCAGGCGTTGCAGCTAGGCGTACCCCTGGTCACTTCTTTTCACGTGATCCGAATGCTGGCGGTCGTGGTTCTGAGTGCACCGCTGTATAGGCGGCTTCAGCGGCGTAGCGGCACCCGCCGTTGACACTCGTCGGAGCTTCCAAGGAGCTGGATGATCGAGTGTAAAGCCACCAGTGCATGTGGTGTCGAGTCGGCGACCAGCCCGGTATCTGATTGAAATTCCTACTTGATCTTTCGGAGTACTGTTCATGAACAGCAAGCGCGTTACGAAGCTAATGGCAGGTATCCTACTCGCTAGCGCCCTTCAGGGAGCCGCCGCCTTCGAGCCCAGCGACACCGGGTGCATTGCTCCGGCCAACCGCGGCGGCGGTTGGGATTTCACCTGCCGTGAGGTGGGACAGCTCCTGACCGAGCTGGAGTTGGTTCCCGGCGAAGTCGAAGTGACCAATATGCCGGGAGCTGGCGGGGGAGTAGCCTTCGAGTACGTGGTGCGCGAGCGTGCCGAGGACCCGAATCTGCTGGTCGCCGCTTCCACCTCCACCCTCACCCAGCTGGCCCAGATGCGGTTCCCGGAGCTCGATCGAACCATGGTGCGCTGGCTGGTGGCCATGGGTGCAGATTTTGGCGTGATCGCGGTAGCCCAGGATTCCCCCTACCAAAACCTTGGCGATCTGGTCACGGCCATCAAGGAAAATCCGGCCGCTGTGAACGTGGGCGGCGGCAGCGCAATATTTGGCTTTGACCACCTCAAGCTGCTGCAGGTCGCAAAGGCGGGGAATGTCGCGGACCTTCGACAGGTCAAGTACACCCCCTATCCGGGTGGCGGAGAAGCTTTGCTCCAAGTTCTCAACGGGCACTTGCAGGCCTTTAGCGGCGATATCAGCGAAGTGGTCGACGAGCTGCAATCCGGGGAGGCGCGCGCGTTGGCGGTTCTTTGGGAGCAGCGTTTGCCCGGGGAGCTTGCCGATATTCCCACCGCGGCCGAGCAGGGTATCGATGTAGTGGCATCGAATTGGCGCGGCTTTTACCTGCCCAAAGATATCCCTGACGAGGCTTATGCCTACTGGGTCGACAGCTTGCAGAAGGTCTACGACTCGCCTCGGTGGAAGCAGGTCATGGCCAGTAGCGGCCTGTTACCGTTCTGGAAGAGCGGCCCCGAATTCCAGACCTTCGTCGATCAGCAGGTCGCGGATCTCGAGGCGCTTTCTCGGGAGATCGGGTTGATCCAGTAACGAAGCACACGCCCCGGTGACGTGAGTGCTCAATTAACAGCCCCCCTGGAGCGATAGATGTTCGAATGGTTTGCCGACCCGGAGGCGTGGATTGCGCTTGGAACCTTGACGGCTCTGGAGATCGTGCTGGGCATTGATAACATCATTTTCATTTCTATCCTGGTGGGTCGCTTGCCGGAGAGCCAACGCAATTTCGCTCGAACGACAGGGCTGGCGTTGGCGATGGGCACCCGCCTGGCGCTGCTTTTTTCCATCGCCTGGGTGGTCAGTCTGACGCAGCCGTGGTTCACGGTTCTTGGTGAGGCCATTTCCGGAAGAGACTTGATCCTGATCGGAGGCGGTCTGTTTCTGCTCGCGAAAGCAACTCACGAGATCCATAGCAGTCTCGAGGGCGCTGAAGAGAATGGTCACCGGGCGCCGGTGGTGGCGAGCATGGGCTCGGTACTCTTCCAGATCGCGGTGCTGGATATCGTGTTCTCCCTGGACTCCGTGATTACGGCAGTAGGTTTGGCCGACCACGTG
>CAZLYT010000510.1:0-1742 GCA_964563515.1 uncultured Candidatus Competibacteraceae bacterium
TCGTAAGGCTTGAAGGTACCGTCGTCGTTGCAGACCTGGCCCCAGGGGATGCTGGCGGCCCCGGGGATGTGGCCGCCGCGCTGGCAGCCCTCGGGCAGGCCGGGCGGGGCGAGGATGCGGCCGCTGAACTCGTCCGGGGTGCGCACGTCGACCAGCGCCGCGCTGCGCGCGCCGGCGGCCGCCATGACCTCGGGCAGAAAAGCGCGCAGCGACAGATCCGGCTCAGCCGCGGTGTAGGTGGTCGGCGCGACCGCCGGCTGATCGGTGGTCAGCTCGCGGCCCTCCTCGAGCCATTTGCGGCGCCCGCCGTTCATCAGTCGCACGTCCCGGTGGCCATAGAGCTTCATCTGCCAGAGCGCCCAGGCGGCGAACCAGTTGTTGCTGTCGCCGTAGAGGATGACGGTCGTGTCGGGGGCGATGCCGGAGCGCGCCATCAGCGCCTCGAAGACGGCCTTGGAGAGGATGTCGCGGCGCACCCGCTCGCACAGCTGGGTGGTCCAGTTCCAGCCGATCGCGCCGGCGATGTGGCCCTGCTCGTAGGCGGTCGTGTCGACGTCGACCTCGACGATCCGCAGCGCCGGCGCGTGCCCATGCTCTGCCACCCAGCGGGTGTCGACCAGCAGCTCGGGATGGGCATAGCCGGTCATCGGTGCTCCTGATCGCGGCGCGTCGCGGCGACCGCATGACTCGCCTCTAGTCGAGGTTGGAGGAGTCGTCAATCAGGGTGGCGCACGCTCACCAGCAGCAGCTCGTGATCGGACAGCGCGCCGCCGGCGGCGTCGACCGCCGGCACGGTCTGCGGCGCGCTCGCCACCAGGCCGCGGCTGAAGAACCAGTCGATCCGGCCGAACGGCGGCGGCGGGGTGCCGTCGGGTCGAGTGCGCTGGGTCGGCACGCCGAGGGTGTTGCAGGCCCGCCAGTCGTAGCCCCGCGCCGCCGCGATCGCAAACAGAGGCTCGAAGGGCACCGGATCGAGCAGCCGCGCGGCCGGCAGGATCTGGCGCTCGCCGGTGCCGCGCGCCCAGCCGCGGCTCGCGGTCGAGGTGTTGAAGTCGCCGCCGAGGAGCACCGGCTGGCCTTCGCCGTAGGCGTCGATCGCGTCGAGCAGCCGGGTCATCTGGGCGGCGCGCCTGGGCGGGTCGCTGTGGCTCTCGAAGTGGACGTCGGCCAGCGTCACCGGCCGACCGTCGATCAGCAGCGTCGCCAGCAGCGCGATCCGGCCGCCGACCCGGCGCTCGCCGCGCTCGCCGTCGAACCAGGCGCCGTCGGCCGCGAGCCGGACCAGCGCCGGCCGCTCCAGCGGGTAGGGCGAGAGGATCGCCGCCCCGTGCAGCCCTGCCCTGTTGACCTCGCCGGCGTGCCGCTGGCGCTCCCAGGCATCGCCGAGGCCGAGCTCGACGAACTCGACCGCGAAGACGTAGCCGGCGCCGAGGCGCTCGGCGAGCGCGCGCGCGGTGTGCGCCTGGCCCGAGCGTGCCATGCCGAGATCGAGCTCGCACAACAGGCAGGCCGCGGCATCGAGCTCGCCGAGCAGCGCGGCGGAGGCGTCGAGGAACTTGCCGCGCTCGGCATTCCAGAAGGCGATCCGGGCCGGCCCCGCGAGCGGCGGCCGCCGCGCCGGGGGCGCTGCCACCTCGAGCTCGTGCAGGCAGGCTGCGGCGGCGAGCTGGCGCGCATGCTCCTCGCGGGTCGCCGGCCGCGCGGCGATGCGCTCGCGCGCGGCGACATCGAGCGGGGTGACC
>CAZLYT010000511.1:0-4659 GCA_964563515.1 uncultured Candidatus Competibacteraceae bacterium
TCATAGAGCTCCACCATGGTCTCCACGAAGGAGCGGTCGTGGTCCCAGAAGGGTGGATTTTCGCCGCCTCTGCGGATCAGCACGGCCGGTAGAACCGCCGTCGCTGGCGGTGGCTCCGGTGGCAGCGCGGCATGATCCCCCCAGTAGTCGCCGTAGCGGATCTCAGGCTTATCCACCCGTTGCGGCCGGGTGTAGTAGCTGGTCGAAGGCTCGAGAGTGGTTTCCTCGTCGTCGACCATGCTTTCCGCCAGGGCCCGGCCGAGCGGAGTCTTGACCAAAGCTGCGCGGAGTTGTTCTCTGGGCAGTCCCCGCAACTCGAACAACAGAATCGGGTCTTGGTCCAGCTTGCTCGCCAGCATGTAGCAAACGCCGGCGACGTGCTTGCAGGGATTGGCGTAGTCCGGACAGGAGCAGTGGGTGCTGAAATCCGCGGAGTTGGCTGGCAACAGGTTCAAGCCCGCTTCTCTAAACATCGTCTCGATGGATTCCGGCATTTCACTGAGGAGCAACCGGGTGATCATTCCGGCGCGACTGCCGAGTCTCTTGATCAACCGGCCCCACTGCTTCTGCGGAATCGCCTCGAGCTGCACGGCGGTGGTATAGGTCGGCTCTTTGTAGACCCCGAAGTAGGGGTTGATGGAGCCCCGTACCTTGGCGACCAACGCGTTGCCCTCGAAATGGTAGGACTTGATTCGGTGGCCATCGGAATAGCCACGGCCGCGCCGCAGGCGCCCGGGGTCGGTGAAGGTCTCCAAGGCTTGTAGGAATTTTTCGCCCCACCAGGTTCGGCTCGTGCTGGTCGTCACCGGATTCACTCCATCACCGCATCGCGGTTGAGTCGGATCAGCGCCTTGAAGCGCTCGTTGTCGAGCTCGGTCAGCCACGATTCGTCGCTGCCGACGATGGAGCCGGCGATGGCTTTCTTGTCGTCGATCATACGGTCGATGCGCTCTTCCAGGGTGCCGAGGGTGACGAACTTGTGCACGAAGACGTTGCGGCTCTGGCCGATTCGGTAGGCCCGGTCGGTGGCCTGGTCCTCCACCGCGGGGTTCCACCAGCGATCGAAATGAAAGACGTGGTTGGCCCGAGTCAGGGTGATGCCGGTGCCGCCGGCTTTGAGCGAGAGCACGAATGCCGAGGGCTCCGCATGCGGGTCCTGAAACGCCTCGATCATCCGCTCGCGGCGGCCGCGGGCGGTGCCGCCGTGTAAGTAATAGGTGCGACACCGGGGCCGCAACAGCTTCTCCAAGGCGGCACCGACTTCGGTGAACTGGGTGAAGATCAGTAAGCTCTCGCCTTCCTGGATCACCTCGTCGAGCATCTCCAGCAGCCGCGCGAGCTTATGGGAGCGGGCCGGGAGAAAGGCGCTGTTGTCCTGAAGAAACTGGGAGGGATGGTTGCAGATCTGCTTGAGTCGCATCAGGGTGGCCAAAATCAGGCCGCGACGCTGGATACCTTCGGAGCTCTCGATCTCGCGCTCGACATTTTTTACGACCGCTTCGTACAAGGAGGCCTGCTCCGGCGTCAAATTGCAGTACTGGCGGTTTTCCACCTTATCGGGCAGGTCCTTGATGATGGACTTGTCGGTCTTGACCCGGCGCAGGATGAACGGCTGCACCAGGTTTTTCAGCACGCCGGTCTGGAGCGGATTGCGGTCGCGCTGCACGGGGATTTCGAACTCTTTGCGGAATCGGGCCTGGCTGCCCAGATAACCGGGGTTGAGAAAGTTGAGCACGGACCAAAGGTCCAGTAGCCGGTTCTCCACCGGGGTGCCGGTCAGTGCCAGCCGATGATTGGTCTTCAGCTTGAGAATCGCCTTGGTCTGGGCGGCGGCAGGGTTCTTGATGTTTTGAGCTTCGTCGATCACCACCCGGTACCAATCCATGGCCTGCAGCAGCTTGGCATCTCGGCGCGCCAGGGCGTAGGAGGTGACCACCAGATTCTGTCCCCGACAAGCGTTCTTGAAGCGTTCGGGATCATCCAAGCGGTCGCCGCCATGGTGCACCAGCACCGCGAGATCCGGCGCGAAGCGCTTCGCCTCCCGCTGCCAGTTGCCCAGCACCGAGGTGGGCGCGATCAGGAGCGTTGGCGCCGGCTCCGCACCGGCACCCAACAGCCGGGCCAGCACCTGCAGAGTCTTGCCGAGGCCCATGTCGTCGGCCAGACAGGCGCCAAGGCCCAGGCGCTCCAGAAAGCCGAGCCAAGCCACGCCGCGCTTTTGGTACTCGCGCAATTGCCCCTGCAGACCGGGAGGATCATCCACCGACTCCAGCTTGGCCGGATCGTGCAACGCCTCCACCATGGCGGACAGAGTCGCATCCCGCGACAGGTCCAGCTCGTCCTCGCCCTCGGCGTCTTTTCTCAGCAGCTCGCCCAGGGTGATCTCGCTCTCGTCGCGGCCATGCTGCTGCCAGAACGCCAGCATCCGCTGCATCTTGTCCTGGTCCAGCTCCAACCATTGGCCGCGAAAGCGCACCAGCGACGACTTGGCCTCCACCAGTCGCTCCCACTCCTCGGCCGAGACCGGCTCGCCGCCGATGGAGAGCTCATAGCGATAGCGCAGCAGCCCCTCCATGGAGAAATAGCCGGTGCCTGCGCTGGTGGTGGCCGTCTTGCTCGGGCCGGCGACGCGTAAACGCAGCTTCGCCCGCTGCCGGCCTTCCGGCGTCCACCAAGCGGGGACCAGGACCTTGAAGCCGGCGTCTTGCAGCACCCAAGCGTGCTCTCTTAAGAACGCGAAAGCCTCCTCCAGGGATAGCGCCACGCCTTCGGGCCGCTCGGTGTCCAAGCCTTCCCAGAGCCGGGGATACATGCGCGCCGCGTAGCCGAGCGCCAGCAGCAACTGCTTCTCGAAATCCGTGCCGAAATGCTTGCCAACGAGCCGGCGGGTGTCCGGATCGCTCCAGTAGTCCGCCAGGGCTGGGCGCAGCGAGGGGTCATCGCGAGCGACAGCCCGAAATTGCAGATGCCAGGGGGCATTCTCCGTTTCGGCTTCCAGCAGTTGCAGGCAGAGCTGGAAACCGGCGCCATCCCGGCCGTGGATGAGCGCCTGTCGCCAGCGTTGCCACTGGTGGTAGCGGTTCAGCCACCAGTCGCCGGAGCGTGGCTCATCGGTTTGCTCCAGTTTCAGACAGTCGACTAGCAGCGTGTCTTGAATTCGGCGGATGAATACGGCCGGTAGGTTAGCCGGAACAACGCTCCGGTCGAGCGTACACTCGCAGAAATGCCGTAGCAGCCCTTCGCTGTCATACCAGCGCGAATCCTTGTGAGGCTCCTCGGCACCCGCCACGCACAGCGCGGGCATGCGGCCCTTGGCCTGACGGACGGCTTGCTCGAGATCGTCGGAGACTATCTCCCAGCCCGGATGTATCTCGAAGGGAGCCTCGGTCTTCTTGCGGCGACCCCGACCCCGATACCGACCGCTATCGGCCGCGGGGCCGTACTTGAGGGCCGGTATGTACTGATCCTTGGCTAGCACCCGGGCGAGCTCTCGGCTGATTCGATACCAGAATTCCAGATCCGCGCCAGTCCTCACGTCGGCCAGCCGGTATTCGCAGAGAAAATGCAGGTCCTTCAGTCGCGCCAGAACGTCGGGCGCGAGCACGCAGCAGCACACCGGCTGTGACTGCAAGACGACCGGGGAGTCAGGCTCGGTCGGATCGAGCTCGGCGGCTCGCGCGAGCTCTGGCGATGGCAGCCGCTGACCGTCTGCCTCTGGCAGCAGAAAGTAGCGGGTTTGCAGCGTCCGACTGACATGCCCGGCGTCTCGGCCCAAACCGAGCTCGGTCACGAGTAGCGCTGCTAGCTCGCCAGGCGGCAATGCGACGACTCTGGGGCCGCGACGGCCCGACTCGACGGTTTCCGCCCACAGACAAAACTGCCCGCTTTGATAGAAAGCGTCGTTCTCGTTCGGAATCCAAGTGCCGTGAAGGATGTGCATGGCTCACTCGAGTTGTTGGTCAGGCAGCCGCGTGACGGAGGGGGTTCGAGCCCGCCCGTGGCTACTACGAGGTGGCTACGGCGGCAAATGGAGTCGGCCTCCTCGACGGCCACCGGGTTCATGACCCCCATCCCCCATCAGCACCCTGTCGGCAGGCTCTGGGCGAGATTGCACCGCCGCACCAGATACAGCCACTCGAACAACGGCTCGCCAGCTCATACCAAGAACATGAGCACAGCCAGCAGATGGATCTGGTGCATCGGGTCCACCACCCCGAGCTTGGCGACAAACGAGCCCTCCCGGCTCACCGCCGCGTCGATGGCGACGCCGATGAGGATCTCCGGTGCAATGCCGAAGAGCTTGTTGACGACCGAGCAAGATGCTACTCCCCGGGGCCAATAGTGCGCGCATCGGGGCGGGCACCAGGATCTTCGCCACCTCCATTACGAAGAAGTGGGCGGCGGCGCAGACGGCGTCTCCGGGTTCACCCCAAGAATCCGGAAAACGATCAGGTCGGCGAAAGCAGTCGAGGCTGCGGATTACTCAGTTCGTTGACAATGAAGGGCTCAACGTGCGGTCGCCGGCCGGTCAGCCGGGCAGCATTCATCGTAGCTCGGCACGCCCGCGCGCCGCTCGTACCAGCCGCGGGTGCGGTTGACCACCTGCACCGCGCCCAGCATCACCGGCACCTCGATCAGAACGCCCACCACGGTGGCGAG
>CAZLYT010000512.1:0-3224 GCA_964563515.1 uncultured Candidatus Competibacteraceae bacterium
CGCTATGCAGCACCTGCTGTACCCGCACTGCGCCAGCTTGCAGCACTATGGCCATATGCTCGATATCATTGCGCCCTTGCGCAGTGAGCACGCGCTCCGCGTCTGGCGTCGGCGCCAGGGCTTCACCGTGCTGTTGCAGCAGTATCTTCATGGGGCGTCCTCTCCCAAGACTAGTACCGACACTAGGTGGGATTGTTCCTAGGGCGGAGTATAGCCGTCGGGGCTGTGGGCAACGGTCGTGATAGGGACAGGCCCGTGGCGTGGCTCGGCGGAGCAGCGTCCTTCTACGATCGGCGTTGAAACCTCGTGCATCCCAGCGCTCGGCGTGATGGCCGGGATTGCAGCAATCCTCGGCGATACCGTGGTTGAGGACTTCGGAGGGACCATCCTGCCTGCGGGCGACCAGCTTGTGGGTGGCCACTCGCCACACAACCAGACCGCCGCCGTGGCTCGGCTACCCGTTGCGGCATCACGAGAATGTGAAGGACTTCTATCGCACTGACACCTCGCCGATGTGGTATACGCCCTCGCTCGGAGCCGCCGACGAGAGACGCCATACTCGATGCTGCGAACTTTTGCGCGTGAACCACTGCTCCACTTTCTGCTGATCGGCTCGCTCCTGTTCCTGCTCGATGCGCAGGACGGCGAGCGCTCACCAACCACGCCAAACATGGTGGTGGTGGACGAGGCCCGGGTTCTGCGCCTGGCAGAGCAGTTTTTCAGCGCACCTGGATGCGCCCGCCGTCCCGGCAGGAGCTCGAGGTTATGGCCAAAGACTACGTGAAGGAGGAGATCCTCTACCGCGAGGCCTTGGCATTGGGCTTGGCCGAAGACGATCGGGTGGTGCGCCGGCGCATGCGGCAGAAGATGGAGTTCATGTACGCCGATTTGGTGGAGCTAGAGCGCCCCACGGAAGCCGAGCTGCAGAGCTACTTGGAGGCCAGCCCGGACAAGTTTCAGCATCAGCCCCGGCAAAGCTTCGCCCAGCTTTTCATCAATGCCGGTCACGACCTTGAAGCCGCCATGGAACGCGCCGCTGTCTTGCAGACCCGCCTGGCCGGCGAAGCTCCCAAGGGCGCCAATCTGCAGATGCTGAGCGTCCAACGTTGCTACCGCCCACCATGGACACGGCCACCAAGCAGCAGATCGCTGGCAGCTTTGGGGCCGAGCTCGCCGAGCAAATCGGCCGCTCTTCGCTGGGCGAGTGGGTGGGTCCCTACCGATCTGCTTTCGGCCTACATTTGGTCTATGTGAACGTGCGCGAGCCCGGCCGCATGCCGCCTCTGGAGGAAATCCGTTCGGTGGTCGAGCGGGAGTGGCTGGCCGATCGTCGCCAGGAGACCAACGATCGCTTCTTTCAGGCCCTGCGTTCGCGCAATCGAGTCAGCATAGAGCTGCCGGGCGAGATTAGTGAGGGCCGGCTATCCGCGAGCGGGGCGCGGTGAGTCCGCTGCGCTTCATTGTCTTGCTGTGGCTGGCTGCAGGCGCCTTCCACGGTGCCTGGGGACATGAGCTGCGCCCTGCCTATCTGGAGCTGCGCGAAGTCGCGGCCAACACGTATGACGTGCTTTGGAAAGTGCCGGCCCGGGACGACCGCCGCCTGGCTCTTTACGTGGTGCTGCCCCGCCACTGCCATGGGAGCGAGCCGGCGGCGCGCTTTATCGGCGGTGGCTACGTGGAGCGCTGGACCGTGACCTGTGTCGCAGCGCTCATTGGTGACACCGTGTCGATCAACGGGCTGGAGGCAACCCGAACTGACGTGCTGGCCCGCTTCGAGCGCGTCGACGGCAGTGCCCAAACGGTTCGCCTGACGCCGGCGCAAAATAACTTCGCCGTGGAAGCTGCTCCCTCAATGCTCCAGCTCGCCAGAAGCTACACGGCATTGGGCATCGAGCACATCCTGCTGGGCGTCGACCATCTGCTGTTCGTGCTTGGCTTGATCTGGATCGGGCGCGGACCTTGGCGGGTGGTGAAGACCATCACCGCTTTCACGGTGGCCCACAGCCTGACCTTGGCCGCCGCCACCTTGGGTTGGGTGGGCGTGCCGGAGGCGCCGGCCAACGCCGCCATTGCGCTTAGCATCGTTTTCGTCGCCGTCGAGATGGTCAAGCTCGAGCGCGGTGAGGCGGGGCTTAGCGCGCGCATGCCCTGGGTGATGGCCTTTGGGTTCGGGTTGCTGCACGGCTTCGGCTTTGCCGGCGCTTTGACCAGCCTGGGACTCCCACCCCATGAGATTCCACTGGCGCTGCTCTTCTGCAACGTGGGGGTGGAGCTTGGTCAGCTGGGCTTGGCCCTGCGCTGGCGAGGTCGTTTCGCACCATGCAGACCCGGGTGCCGCGCTGGAGTGAACCGTTACCGGCCTACCTGATCGGCTCGGTGGCGGCCTTCTGGTTCATCGAGCGCAGCATGCTCCTGCTGGTGCGCTGAAGCTGGTCATGCCGAGCTGAATCGAGCGTTGCGACCGGTGGCAGCGTCGCCACCAAGTAACTGGCGGAGCCGGTCTCGAGAAGATGGCGCTGGAAGGATTCTATTGGTTTGCGGAGACCTTCATCTGCGCCGCCCGTCTTGATCGTCCAGCCGCTCGGCGGTCACGTCGAACGTGCGCCGCCGCCGTTGGGCCCGTGTCTGCCACAGGAAAGCGAGCAGCCCGGCGGCGAATATGGCGCTGATGACCACGAAGGCAAACAGGGACAGCAGCAAGGCCAGGCCGATCACGGCGACCGCAACCGCCCCGGCGAGCAGCTTGCCGAGCCAGCTTCTGGGTGTAACGGACACCTCCACGACCCGAACTCCGGGAGAGGGGCGTGGATGCGGCAGCTGGTGGATCGGGCGTTGATCGACGGTCAAGGCAGTCTCCAATGGGTCGCGAAACGGGATGTGGGCATCTTCGCCATCACAGACAGTCTGGGACGAGGGTGGTTCCAATGCACGGGCGCTTCGATCTGGCACCGCATTCCGCTCACCGTAACCCCGTCGCTGCTGTCCCAGCAGAAAAGAGGCGCTACTATTCTCCAGCCTGGTCATGGGAGAGCCGAACACCATGCGAGTGGCGCAGCCAGAAGCGCCGCCGTGGCTGTCCGCGCGGCATTGAAGGAAACCATTTCAACACAATCGGGCGTATAGCATTGTTACGGGCACTGCACGCCGGCCTACAGTCGGAACATCAGCGGTGATTGCTTTTCGAGAGGTGAGAGAATGAGCCCCAAGCGGAGTTCCATTTGGCG
>CAZLYT010000513.1:0-1595 GCA_964563515.1 uncultured Candidatus Competibacteraceae bacterium
CATGGTAGAGACTTTCCGACCAGCCGTTCATGGCGAACTTGGAAGCGCAGTAGGCGCCCATGTTGAGGGTGCCGATCAAACCCGCGGCGGACGAAATGTTCACGATGTGACCGCTGCCGCGGGCGATCATCGAAGGCAGGGCCGCGTGAGCACAGTAAACCGCGCCGAGATAATTGACCCGGATGATATCCTCGATGGTTTCAAGAGCGGTCTCGACGAACGGTTTGCGCATGCCGATGCCGGCGTTGTTGACGAGAATATCGATCTTGCCGTAGTCGGCGATGATCTTGGCGATCATGCCTTGCACCTGCTCGGCGTCGCTCACGTCGCAGCCGATCATGATCGACGACGGGCTCGCCGGGCGTACTTTCTTCAAGGTTTCTTTAAGACGCGCAATCGAACGGCCGCAACCGACGACGACTGCGCCCCGTGCCGCCAGGTCAAGGGCAAGTTGCTTGCCGATGCCGTTCGATGCGCCGGTGATCACAATGACTTGGTCTTTGACGTCCATGGAACAGTTAGCGATGAGCCGCTGTCGTTTGGCATTCTTCAGGCGGCGCTTCCCGCATCCGCGCTTGAGTGTTATGGTTCAGAATGAAACTATTTCCGCCCCGAAGAGTCAAGATTGAATTCGCACAAAGAACCCTTTGAATTGCGCCGAGTCGTGGTCACGGGGATGGGCGCGGTCTCACCCAATGGAATCGGCATTGACGCCTATGGCGTGTCGCTGCGAGACGGCGTGAGCGGCGTCGGACCGATCACTTCGTTTAATGCCGAGGGTCTCCAATGCCGCGTCGCGGCGGAGGTCAAAAACTTCCGGATCGATCGTTATTTGAGCGCGCAAGAGGCGCGGCGAGTGGGCCGTGCCGTGCCGCTGCTCATTGCCGCGACGGAAGAAGCATTGAGGCGGGCAGGCATTTGCTCGGCGAATTTGGCCATCGAGGAAAGGCAATCCTGGGGCGTGGTCATCGGCAGCGGCGGCGGCACGCCGGATTTCACCGAGGAGCAATACCGGCTGTTTTTTTCCGAGCAGTTCCGCCGCGTTAGCGCGTACAACGTCTCGAGCTCGACGCCCGGCACTCTGCCGAGTGAGATCTCTCTCCATTTCGGTTTTCGCGGCCCGAGCCACCTGATTTCCACCGGCTGCACCAGTTCGACGGACGCCTTGGGTTACGCCTTCAACATGATTCGCTTCGGGCTGGCGCAGCAATTGGTGAGCGGCGGCGCCGACGCCACGATCACGCCGGGCATCATGCAAGGCTTCTGCGTCATGGGCGTGGTATCGGCATCGCGCAATCGGGAGCCCGAGCGCGCGTCCCGGCCGTTCGACCGCATGCGCGACGGCTTCGTGCTTGGCGAGGGCGCGTGGATCCTGGTTCTTGAGGAAAGGCAGCGCGCTCTGACTCGGGGCGCAAAAATTTACGCCGAGATATTGGGTTACGGTTCGACTTGTGACGCCTATCACCGAGTGCGCCTCAACCCGGACGGCGCGGAGCCGGCGCGAGCCATGACGATCGCCATCGAAGATGCCGGCGTCGCCAAGGACGAGATCGGATATGTGGCGCTGCACGGCACTTCGACCTTGTTGAACGACA
>CAZLYT010000514.1:0-4049 GCA_964563515.1 uncultured Candidatus Competibacteraceae bacterium
GCGTTCTCCGCCACCGTGCGATGTGGCAGCAAGGCAAAATGTTGAAACACCATGCTCATCCGATCCCGCCGTAGCGCGCGCAGCGCGGAGGAGTCCATGGCCGTAACATCCTGCCCTTCCACGGTGACCTTGCCCGTGGTGGGTGAGATGAGGCGATTGAGCATGCGCACCAGGGTGGACTTGCCGGACCCGGAAAGACCCATGACCACGAAGATCTCGCCGGAAGGGACGGCAAAGCTGGCATCGTGGACACCAACCGTGGTGCGGGTGCGTTCGTAAATCTCGGCCTTGTCTAGACCCTTTTCGAGCATGTCCAGGGCTTGCTCAGGATCAGGGCCGAAGATTTTTGTGAGGTTCTCGACGAGGATCTTATCTGACATTTTGCTGATGCGAAGGGGCGATTGAGACGCTAGGTCGCAATGAGGCTGGAGCCAGCGGAATTTGTATGCTGCCCAGCTCTTATCTTATGCCACCTTATCAGACTGGTCGTTTATGTCGAATCGGGGCCAGGCGACTGCCAGCGAACGCGCGCCGGACGCGTTGAACCGCGGGCTGGCTGGCGGCCAAAGACTAGACCTTTCTTCAATTTGGAAGCCTATGACTTGCAGCAGGTTCTCGCCGACTGCAGAGGGATCGGTTTCAGCTCGCTTCCTGCGCTACCGCATTGCAGACGGAACACCGCTGCTCGGGGAGCGTTCTGCGCTCTGTGCGAGCGCGGCGGAATCATGCTGCCAGGCTGCGTATCGCCGCACGGGAGAATCTCATGCTCGACTGGATGACGAATCTGATCGACCAAGGTGGTTATTTGGGCATCGCCGCATTGATGTTGGCGGAGAACGTGTTTCCTCCGATACCCTCGGAGGTCATCATGCCTTTGGCAGGCTACAACGCGGCTCTAGGCGAGCTCAGCCTGATCGGCGCGGTGATTGCCGGCAGCGTTGGATCCCTGGCCGGCGCCTTTTTGTGGTTTCTGCTCGGCTATTGGTTGGGTTGCGAGAAGCTCAAGCGCTTCGCGCGTCGCCACGGGCGCTTGCTGACTTTGACCCCGAAAGACATCGACCAGGCCGACGCTTGGTTCGACCGCCACGGCGGCAAAGCGGTGTTCCTGGGGCGCATGGTCCCTGGAGTTCGCACGCTGATCTCGGTGCCGGCCGGTGTCGCGCGCATGGATCTGGCTCGCTTCACGCTCTTTTCGGCCCTTGGAACGGTCGCCTGGACGGCGTTGCTCGCGACTGCAGGATTCCTGTTGGGCGAGGGCTATGATCGGGTCAGTGGCATCCTCAATCCCATCGCCAACGTGATCATGGTCGGTCTGGTGGGTGGATACCTCTATCGGGTGCTTACCTTCGGCCGACGCGTGCAGCGGGCCGACGGCCGCAACCCGTCCTGAACCGGCCCGGAACCTTCCCCCGCGGGCCTCGTTCAGCTCCCTATAGGCTGGATGCGCAATGGAGACGGAGACGCAGACATGATGCAGCTCACCCCGGTAGCCAGGGACTTAGTCGAGGAGGTCGCCCAACGCCACGGCGTCAGCGAGGATGCGGTCGTCACCTTGCTGTATGCGTTGGTCGAAGGTCATGGTCGCAGCGCGCAGTTCAACCACCCGGAGCTTGGTGGAGCGGGGCAGTGGATGTCCGGCGGCATGATCATGGTGGGCGACATGTTCAACCACGGCCTCAAGGCGAAGGTGGACGCCTTGTGCAACGAGCTCACCGCCCTGCTGGCAGACGATCCCGTGCTGAATCGGGCGCGCGGTGCCGGCCGATCCCAGTCCCAATATCAAGGCGGCGTTGGCAGCGAAAGTACTGAGACTACGGCTGCGCTGGGGGGCGGCGGCAGTCTGTTCGTGTCCGGGTTTGTCGGTCGCTCGGGCCGCTGGTGGCCAGAGGAATTGGGTGAGCCCAGCGCCTCCGGCGCCCAAAACGAGGTCCGCTACGCCTACTTTCCGGAGCGCCGACGGCTGGCGGTGCAGGCCGGCGGCAGAACTACCCTCTACGACACCGGCCGGCATCACATCACCGGGGTTTCTCAGCAGCAAAGTCACGGGGCGTCCCTCGTCTTCGTGGGCAGTGAAGGCTTGGTGGCAGCCTCGGGCCTGAAGGTGGTCGAGGCCGATGAAGGCACCAAAGGGGCCGCGACCCGGGAGCCCGATGCAGCATCAGCGAAGGCTCCCGCGGCTCCCGCGGCTCCCTCGCCCGGAGCGACCGCCACGGAGCGCACGGAACGCCAGTCCGGGGGCGCCGACGACATCTTCGACAAGATCGAGCGGCTGGCCGCCCTGAAAGCCAAGGGCGTGCTGACAGAGGACGAGTTCAACGCCAAGAAGGCCGAGCTGCTGTCGAGGCTCTGAGCGGTCCTCGAGTCCGGGCTTCGGGCGATGGGCGATGAGCTATCCGCCGCAGCGGCACACGCCGCGATGAGGCGCAACGCGCTCCTGCCTCGAGAACGCTGTTGCCTGCACGAGCGCGCCGCCGGACAGCGGGGCGAGATCCCCCGCAGATTGCGGGCTGTGCCGGGAACATTGGAGCGCGACGAACGTTGCTGCTCCACCAGCGCGACGGTGCCGCAGCACCGCGGCTGATCCCGTCACTCCGAGGTGTGAGCATGGCCAACTATCCCACTGATTTGCCGGCCCAGAAGCAAGATCGGCAGCCGGGGTTGCAGAGCGATATGCATCCGCAGCCGGTATCGATCCGCGACGACTACCGGGGGGCCGGCAAGCTCGCCGGTCGGGTCGCCTTGATCAGCGGCGGTGACAGCGGAATCGGACGCGCGGTTGCCCTGCACTTCGCTCGGGAGGGGAGCGACGTCGCCATCGTCTGTCTGGATCGGGAAGCCGACGACGCCCAGATCACGGCTCAGATGGTGGAGGACGAAGGACGCCAATGTGTGGCCCTGACAGCCGACCTGGGCGATGACAAGACTGCCCGTGCCGTGGTGGAGCAGACCGTCGACGCGCTGGGCCGGGTCGACATCCTGGTCAACAACGCCGCCGAGCAGCATCCCCAACCGTCCCTTGAGGAGATTACGCCGGAAATGCTGGAACGCACCTTCCAGAGCAACGTGTTTGCGATGTTCTATCTCACCCAAGCTACGTTGCCGCACTTGCACCCAGGGGCCTCCATCATCAACACCAGCTCCGTCACCGGTGCCCGCGGCAAGCCAACGCTGATCGACTACTCGGCTGCCAAAGGGGCGGTGCAGGCCTTCACCTTCTCGTTGGCGTCGAACCTTGCCGAGCGCGGCATCCGTGTCAACGCAGTGGCGCCCGGTCCCATCTGGACCCCATTGATACCGGCTAGCTTCTCCGAGGACGAGGTGGCGCAATTCGGTCGCAACACCCTGATGGGTCGCCCGGGGCAGCCGGCCGAGGTGGCTCCGGCCTATGTGTTCTTGGCCTGTGACGACTCCTCCTACATCACCGGCCAGATCATCCATGTCAACGGCGGCACCTTCATGTCGGCGTGACGGGCTCCAAATACGCCCGCAAGGCGGATTAGCGCAGCGTAATCCGTCCAATGCTGCGCTGGACGGCGGCATTGCGCTGGCACTAACCCTTGTACTAGCCGAATGAGGGCGGACGCCCCGCAGGGGGGTTCGCCATTTTCTACGGCATTTCATCCAGCGCGGCCGCCCCCTTTCTCAGCGCCATGATCTCCGCTTCCAGCGCCTCGATGCGAGCATCCCGTTCGGCCAGGGCGGCGGCGACCTCGGCCGCCTCAAAGCGCTGCGGGATGTGCTGGGGACAGTTGGCGTTCCAGGCCGAGACGCTAAACAGGATCGCCCACTCGGCACGGGCCTGGTAGCCTTCCGGCATTAGCTTCGCGGTCAGCTCGGCATCGTCTTCCACCACCCGCGCCTCGCCCCAGATCTTGACGCGGCGCCGTGCGCCGTAGTCGATGAGAAACAGCTGCGCTTTGGGATTGTCGGCCAGGTTTCCCAGGCTGATGAACTGCCGGTTGCCGGCAAAATCGGCGAAGCCGAGGGTATCCTCGTCCAGTACCCGAAGGAATCCAGGTGGACCGCCCCGATGCTGGATATAGGGCTGC
>CAZLYT010000515.1:0-1729 GCA_964563515.1 uncultured Candidatus Competibacteraceae bacterium
TGCCACGTCTTGACGTCCTCAAGCCAGTCCGCCACCGGCTTGCAGCCGAGGTGGTGGGCGCTCGTGACCGCCAGGACATAGCCGCGCCCGCTCGCCTCAATGATCCGCCGGAGCGCATGATCGGCGCCATAGACGCTGTCCGCCGTCACCCAGGCACAGGGTACGCCGGCCGCGAATGCGCGTTCCAGCATCCAGCGCCCGAGCGTGGGCCTGGTCGCTGCCCGCAGGGGAGGCGGAGCCTCAAAGGCCACCTCTTCCGGCACACCCGCCTCATGCCGCCGCGCCGGATCATTAACCCAGCTCTCGGGCAGGTAGAGCGCCCGGTCGATCAGGGCGTGGCCGTGGCGGCTGGCATAGCCGAGGAAGACGCCGATCTGGCAGTTTTCGATGCGCCCCGCCGTGCCCGAGTACTGCCGCTGCACGCCGGCCGACTTCGTGCCTTTCTTGATAAACCCGGTCTCGTCGAGCACCAGCACCGCATCCGCATCGCCCAGATGCTCGACCACGTACGCCCGCAAATCGTCGCGCACCAGATCGACGTCCCAAAGCATCCGGGCCAGGAAATCCTGCATCCCATCGGGCGTGGAATCGCCGGCCGCCTCCGCCAGCTGCCAGCCGTTCTTGCGCTCCACCGGCGCCTGCCCGAAGGGGGCGTGGAAACGCCAAAAGCCCCTTCAGATAGGCCACAGCCCGCCGCCGCGGCTCGACCCGAGAGAAACGCGGCGCAATCCGCTCGGCCAGCCCATCCAGCCCGCGCGCCCAATCGGCAGCATCATCCATCGCAGCCATGGCAAACTCCTGCAAAACCCTCCATGGCATCCAGTCTACCACAAAAAACTCGGCTGTAGTACTAGGGCCTGTAGACATTCGAATGTCGAAAAGGAGATCCCCTTGAGAAGGGAAATCGTATTCGAGGCTGTAAGAATGGAGGTCAGCCTTGGATCGACAGTTGCTCAACGATGCCCAATGGGAGCGCATTGCTCCCCTTCTGCCTGGCAAAAAAGGTGATCCCGGCCGGTCGGGAGAGAACAACCGCCTGTTTGTCGAGGCCGTTTTGTGGGTTGCGCGCGCCGGCGCGCCGTGGCGCGACCTGCCGGCGTTGTACGGCAAGTGGTCCTCGGTGTGGAAGCGCTTCCGCCGGTGGGTGCTTAAGGGCGTCTTTGAGGGGATGTTCGAAGAATTATCGCAAGATCTCGATTTCGAGTACGCCATCGTCGATGGCACGATCGTCAAGGTCCACCGGCACGGAACCGGCGCAAAAGGGGGACTTACAATCAGGCCATTGGCCGATCGCGCGGCGGCCTGACGACGAAGATCGTAGCTCTCGTCGATGCTTTGGGCAATTTGGTGCGCTTTGTCCTGCTCCCCGGCCAGCGTCACGACAGCGTCGGCCTCGAACCGCTGATCACGGGCGTCGATTTCGAGGCCCTCATCGCCGACTGCCCATCGGGGAGGCGAAGCCTCAAGGCCTTCGACAGCAACGCCTTGCGGACCATCTTGAGCGAGCGGGGCGCCACCGCCGTCATCCCCTCCAAGACAGATCGAAAGACACCCATTCCCCACGATTGTGAGATGTACAAATGGCGGCACCTGATCGAGAACTTCTTCCAGCGGCTCAAAGAATTCCGCCGCATCGCTACCCGCTATGACAAAACCGATACCAGCTTCGCCGCAACCATCTACCTCGTCGGGACCCTTCTCGCCCTTAAATGAATGTCTACAGACCCTA
>CAZLYT010000516.1:0-5066 GCA_964563515.1 uncultured Candidatus Competibacteraceae bacterium
CGCACTTGGCTGCAGCAGGCACCGCCGGTGACCTTGGGACTGAAGGCGGCGGGTTGGCTGTCTGCGATAGAGCGCCACCGTGCGCGCCTGGACGAGCTACGCCCGCGCCTGCTGGTGCTGCAACTCGGCGGCGCCGCCGGGACCCTGGCCGCTCTCGATGACCGGGGCCTGGAGGTGGCGGAGAAGCTCGCCGAGGAGCTCGGGCTCGCGCTGCCCGATCTGCCCTGGCACAGCCACCGCGACCGAATGGCGGAGGTGGCGACTACGCTCGGGCTGCTGGTTGGCACCCTGGGCAAGATCGCCCGCGACATCTCGCTCATGATGCAGACCGAGGTCGGCGAAGCCTTCGAGCCCGCAGAGGCTGGCAAGGGCGGATCCTCGACCATGCCCCACAAGCGCAATCCGGTGGGCTGCGCCGCCGTGCTGTCGGCGGCGACACGGATACCGGGCCTGGTGTCGGTGATGCTCAGCGCCATGGTGCAGGAACACGAGCGCGGCATGGGCAACTGGCACGCCGAGTGGGAGACGCTGCCGGAGATCTGCCGGCTCGCTGGGGGCAGCCTGGCCCAGCTCGTCCACATGCTCAGCGGGCTGGAAGTGGATGCCGATCGCATGCGGCAGAACCTGGAGCTCACCCGCGGCCTGGTGCTAGCCGAGGCCGTGACCATGACACTAGGTCGGCCGCTCGGCCGCATGGTCGCCCATGAGCTGGTGGAACAAGCCTCGCGACAGGCCACCCAGCAAATGCGACATCTACGGGACGTGTTGGCGGAGAACCCGCGGGTACAGGACCACCTCTCCGACGAGGATCTGGATCGGCTCTTCGACCCTCTCAATTACGTGGGCTCCGCGACGGCCTTCGTCGATCGGGCATTGGCGGCGTACACCGGCCCTGAGACCGTTGTCGATCGCACGCCGCGCTAGCGCGCCAGCCAGTCGCGGAGGCGGGCGTAAACCTCCGGCCGCGAAAGCAGATCGAAGTGGCCCATGCCGGACGCGATCCAGGAATGGCCAGTCGGAAACTCCAACGACAGCTCCGGATTCGGGTGACGTCCGAGCGCACTATCCAGCGTGACCAGCCCATCACTCGGCAGCACCGCGGCAACGCGGCTGCGGTTGGCCTCCAATGTCGCGGCGACGGTGAAGCACGCCACGCCATCCGGCAGCGGCACCGGCCGGCGGCGGTCGCCGTCGCGGGCGAAACGGTCGCGCCCGTGCCAGTCCTCGTCCAGGAGATTGCCGTAGCGCAGATCAGTGACGCCGGCGCTGCGGATCTTGCCCAGTCGCGCCAGCGGCGCGCTGTAGCGGCTGGCGCCGAGCGTCGCATCCAGCCAGTTACCGGCCCGCTCCAGCGGCGAACCGTGGTGCGGCGTGCCGAGAAGCACCAGCTTGTGCAGATGGCGCAGCCAACCATGACCGGACTTTCGCCCGTAATGGCAGGCGCTACGTGCCAGCAGCCCTCCCATGCTGTGGCCCACGATCGCCAGCGCCTGCAGCGGCACCGGCCACTCGCGCACCAGGTCCTCCAGCAGATCGGCGAGGCGCCGGCCGTTGACGGAGACGTGCAGTCCGCTGTTGTAGTGCAGGTAAACCGGCGTCCAGCCGAGGTCGCGCTCAAGCGCAGCGCCGTGGTCGTGGCCCTCGCGATTCAACTGCAGATCGTTCATGCAGATGCCGTGCACCACCACCAGCAGCCTGGCGCCGGGCCGCGCAATCGCCGCGGCCAGTGCCGCGCGCTCGATCGTCAGCGGCGCCCCGTTGCGCCGCATCCGCATGGGAATCGCCAGCGGATTGCCGCTGGCCTCGAGGTAATCGCCCAGCACGCCGTTGGTGGCCGCCACCAGGGCCTCGCGCCCGGGCGACGAATGCCCCTGGTCCAGCGGCGGCACCAACGGTGCGAGCACCGCGTCGATCCCACCGCCGACCAGCCGTGCGATGCCGCGCACGCTGCCGTAGACGACTCCCGGAATGCCGCGGGTCGCCGTCCACCCCACCAGTCCGGCCGGCGCCACCCGCCGCGCGATTGTGTAGTGCATCGCCTCCACCAGATGGGTCGCGGCAGTGACGGCGTCCACCGCCAAGCGGCTGGCGCCGCGCAGGTCGGAAGCTGTTATGGGTATATTGCGGGTCATGATGGAGGATTCCGAACGTTGGACACAGTCTCCGCCGAATCGCCTCGCGCCGCTAGCGCGCCGGGTCCCGGGTTCGCAACGGGGCCCGACGGGCACCTCGATCGGCAAGCGCCCGGCGCTCATCGGATAGCTGAACATCGCACATGATCCAAAAACCCGCCCCTTTCCCCAAGGCCACACTGGTAGTTCACCGGCACAGTCGGCGATTCACCCTCAGCGTGACCAAGCAGTCGCACTGAACGCCGCCCCGGCGGGAATTCACCCTTTCCTCCTTCCGTTGCCAGCCGATCCCGGCCATCAGGTCCGAGATTCGGTTGTTAAGCCGGAATAGCTCATCAGGGACCCGGGACACTGGCGGCATTCGCATCCAGCCTGGCGCCGCTCTGGCCGAGGTAGGTGGTATCAGGCCTCTCAAACCTCAAGGCCTCTCAAACCTTAAGGCCTCTCAACATTCGCACGTTTGTGAGGGCAACCTATTTACTGGACAGTTGCCGGACAAAAGCATGTTCGTAAATATCGAGAATCGTAACTAGACTGGCAGCGACAACCGGACCGATGATAATGCCGATTGCGCCGAACATACCGATTCCACCGAACGTACTGACCAATATCAGCAAGTCCGGTATTCTAGCTTCTGCGCTGACGATGCGTGGACGCAAAACATTATCGATCGTTCCGACTACAACGGCCCCCCAAATCGTTAAGCCGATTCCCCAACCCGTCTGACCGGTCAGAAACAGATACAGCGCGGCCGGTATCCATATCACCGGCGGACCTATTCCAGGTACAGCCGACATGACGACAACGATGGTGCCCCAAAACGCTGCGCCTTCAAGACCGATAACCCAGAAAGCCAGCCCCACTAGAAAGCCCTGCAATACACCGATACCCAGAATTCCTTTTAAACTTGCGCTCGTAACCGAAAGCCACCGGTTTATAACCTGTTGCCGGTCTTCAGCGGTCAAAGGCAGATAACTTGCAAAATCCTGTATCCACTGTGGCCCCCGCAGAAAAAAAAAGAACATGGCGTACAACATCACGAACAGTTTCAGCAGAAAGGTCACGGTGCCCTGCGTCAGCGCCGAACCGCTCTTGACCAGGAACGTGCCCGTAGCGCTGGTCGCCTCACCAAGTTTGCCCAGAATGGACTCCTTGTAGGGGTCCAATTGGTCGGCAAACGGCACCCAATACGGCAACTTGTCGGAAAGAATCAGTTGAGGAAGCAAATTCTCCTGGATCCAGGGCACGACGTTTTCACTGATATCGATCGCTTCCGCGGTAACAATGCCCAGGAGTCCGCCCAGCGGGATACCGATGGCTATGAAAGCAAGTACTAGTAAAAGAGCCGACGTTACTCCGGGATGACTCTGCAAAACCGGTATTCGAAGCAGGCGACGGTATATCGGATACAACAACCCACAGAAAATACCAGCCAGTATAATGGCGATCAGAAAGTCCCGCACCATAAAAACAAACAATACGGTAATGCCGACGACCAGAAACAAGATAAAGGCTTTGCGGAAACGGTCGCGGCCGTCTTTAATGACATCCATAGCAGTTTCCTTATGATTGCCGATCCCCCGGCATAGCAGAATTGTCAGGATTATAGGCTGAGTAAACGCTCTTCCGCCAAGGCCACACTGGTGGTTCACGGACACAGTCAGCGATTCCCCCAAGGGCAGACCAAGAAGGCGCACTGAGTGCCACCGCGCTGGCGAGCATTCCACCCTTTCCTCGTTCCATTGCCGCCCCATCCCGACCATCAGTGCAACCAATGCCGCGCCGCCTCCGTTTGGTTGGCAGCAACGCGCGTCGACGGTGAAAGATTTCCGTGGTCAGTCGAACAGACCGGCTGGCGGCGTCCGGCTCTCGGGCAGCAGGCCGGTTCGCTGCGCAATGTCCGCCTTGTCGAGGTGGAACACCCACTTCAGGCGCTACGCTCAAGGCTCATAGCTGCCCGGCGCGCGGTTGAGTCGCTCGAGGAGCGGCGTGGCGTCCGCGGCTTGGTACCGCGGGCGCTGCACCAGTTGAGCCGCGAATGCCGGGCGCAGGCATGTCGCGTCCAAGACCACGGATCACGCCTTCGGTCGTCCGCGCGGGTCGCGTGCCCAAAGCGGGCCACAGCTCGTCGACGAACGCGTCGGTGGTTTGCCAATTCATTTGCGAGCCGATGTTACGCACGCTCAGGCGGCGCAGCTTCTCGACCATGACAATGCCCACAGCTCTCCGATGGTGAGCGCCTCCACGCGCTGGTAGGCGTGCGCGAAGCAAACGAGCCAGCGGGGAAGCGGCTATCGGTGTGCGCGACGACGGCCCACGCGACACCGTGGACCCGCAGATGCCCTTCGGCGAGTTGATGCGAGTTTTCGGCGGCGCAGACGTTGAAGTGGAACTCGCTCTGCCTCTCCATCGTGCAGTCGAGCTCGCAACAAATATTGAAGTCTATGTCGTTTCTTCCTTTTCGGGTTGGACATTGGCGGGCGCCTTCGCGCCCGCCGCGGCCTAGTTACAGGGGGCGCCTGAATTCACGCTGGCGTTTTTCCCAGTCGGAGAGCTGCCGCTCAGCTTCCTCTTTCGAGAACCCGTACGCTTCCTGGATCTTGCCGGCGAGCTGAGTGCGCTTGCCTGCAATCACGTCGAGCTGGTCGTCGGTGAGCTTGCCCCATTGCTCCTTGACAATGCCCTTGAATTGCTTCCAGTTGCCTTCCGCTCGATCCCAGTTCATTTCGATCTCCTTACAGTTCAGTGAACGTCCGTGACAGTCGCGTCGTGCGACCAACGGGTCGCATACGTACGCCCCACCCACACAGGGTGCTTGTCCTTGCTGCAGGATTGCCGATCGTTCATTGGGTGATCCTTGTACCGTCACCTTCGCGTGCCAATCCTGCTGGCATACGCGCAGTCGCGACAGCGCTCATTCGTAGGGGATATTCG
>CAZLYT010000517.1:0-2215 GCA_964563515.1 uncultured Candidatus Competibacteraceae bacterium
AATCTGGCAGGCGTATTTCGGGTTCGGCATCGTTGATACGCCGGAGGATTTTGGAGTGCAATCCGAGGCCCCAAGCCATCCGGAGTTGCTCGACTGGCTCGCCTGTGAATTCATGAAGCCGTCGGTTGTTCGGGGGGCCAAAGACGTCGCGGTCCCATGGAGCATCAAGCACATCCATCGTTTGATCGTCCAGAGCGCAACTTATCGTCAGAGCAGCCGGATCATGGAGGAATTGTACGCGCGCGATCCTTACAATCGATTACTGGCGCGTGGCTCGCGCTTCCGGGTGGAAGGGGAAATTGTGCGGGACATCGCCCTCGCGGCCAGCGGATTGTTGAACCCCGCTTTCGGCGGACCGAGCATCATGCCTCCTGCGCCGGAATTCCTCTTTCAGCCGCCGGCCAGCTACGCGCCCTTTCCCTGGAAACACGAGACCGGCCCGAATCAATACCGCCGCGCGCTTTATACCTTTCGCCGCCGCTCGACTCCCTACCCGATGCTCCAGACCTTCGACGTTCCGAACGCGGACTTCTCGTGCGTGCGGCGTCAGCGGAGCAACTCGCCATTGCAGGCGCTGGTCTCGTTGAATGAACCGCTGTTTGTCGAGTGCGCGCAGGCCCTCGCCCGGGTGACTCTGGAAAACGGGGGGAGCACCGAGAGCGAACGAATTCGTTACGCTTTCCGCCGTGCCCTCACGCGCCGACCGACCGCTGATGAAGAGGCTGAACTCCTGGCGCTGCTCCGGAATCAAACACGCCGACTGGCCGAAGGGTGGGTGAATCCGAATGAAGTCGCGACGGGCCAGCCGGGCCCTGGAAAAGATCTGCCTCCCGGCGTGACACCCACCCAGTTGGCCGCTTACACGGTCGTTTCCCGCGTCCTGCTCAATATGGACGAAACGATCACGCGCGAGTGACCATGGCGACGAGCCGGTGAACTTGGGCGGCTACCGCTGGGACGATCGCCCGGCCACCATTGGCGGCGGACCGACCGTCGACCACACCGTCCTTGTTCAACCCGGCGAGTCGGTCATTTTCCTGGAGGGAGCTACCCCGGGAGTTTTTCATCGAGTGGATCGACATGACAGAGACTCAGATCGGCTCCGCCTCGAGAAAACCGTGCAGATGCTTGACGCGGGTGGGATGGCGGATTTTACGGAGCGCTTTGGCTTCGATCTGGCGGATGCGTTCCCGCGTGACCTGATATTGCTTGCCGACCTCCTCGAGCGTGCGTTCGTAGCCGTCCTTCAAACCGAACCGGAGTTCGATTACTTTCCGTTCCCGATCAGTAAGCGTCGAGAGCACCTCGTCGAGCCGCTGTTTGAGGAGGCTGGAACTGGTCATCTCGGACGGATCTTCAGCCTGCGCATCCTCGATAAAATCACCCACCTTGGCGTCGTCATCTCCGACGGGCGCCTGCAAGGAGACGGCGTGTTGGGACGCTTTGAGGATTCCCCGGACGCGGTCGACGGGAAGCTGGAGTTCGCCGGCAATCTCCTCGGGACCGGGCTCGCGTCCGAGTTCCTGCAGGAGCTGGCGCTGCACGCGCATGACCTTGTTGATGATCTCGACCATGTGCACGGGCAGACGGATGGTGCGGGCCTGATCCGCGACGCAGCGGCTGATCGCCTGACGAATCCACCAACTGGCGTAGGTGGAGAATTTATACCCCCGTTGATACTCGAACTTTTCGACTCCGCGCATGAGGCCAATGTTCCCTTCCTGAATGAGGTCGAGGAACGCCACGCCACGATTGACGTATTTCTTCGCGATGGAAACCACCAGCCGGAGATTGGCTTCCGCCATCTCGGTGCGCGCCTGGATGACTTTGGCCTCAGCTGCTTTCAGTTGCTGATGGACCCGGACGAATTCCCGATGAGGCATGCGCACGAAGAGTTCGAGTCCTTCGATCTTTTGTTTCTCCGCACGAATGATGGAGCGAGCCTCGAGTGAACGATGATGCGCCGTCAGGTCATGCAAGACACGAAAGCTGGCACTGAATTTCTGGTGGATGTTTTCGGCCACCAGCGTGAGGTCATCGAGGAACCGCGGCTGATAACGGAATTCCAGGAAAAGCGCCTGCGCCTTCTGGTGCAGCCGGGCCAGTTCCGCCGCCGCATTCTCTCTCCGGGTCTGGCTGGTTGCTTCGCGTGATTCGATCCAGGCGACGTCGGCCTTCTGGTCCAGAGCCCGCAGGCGCTTGGTCAGAAGGCGGA
>CAZLYT010000518.1:0-9040 GCA_964563515.1 uncultured Candidatus Competibacteraceae bacterium
GTCGAACTGCACATGTCGAACATCCATGCCCGCGAAGAATTTCGACACCACTCGGTGTTTGCCGAGATCGTGAAGGGTCAGATCGCGGGCTTCGGCGTCGACAGCTACCTGCTCGCACTGCGGGCAGCAGTATCCGCGGCAGGGTCAGCCGGAACGGCCTAAGCGCGGGGGGATTTGCGGCGGCGCACGGAAATCCGGCGGACCACCCTTTCGGGGCTTCCGCCTTACAGTCTGCGCGCCACTCGGGTGCACTAGCAATCGCATCGTGCACCTTCCCCGCGACCCCTGGACGGTGGGTGGCGCCATACGCGCTTATCCGACGCTCCTGCGGCTGCCAGCACCGGACGTCCTTGTCCGTCCGCCCTGGCGGCGCCTCAGAATACGTGCACTACCAGCGGTTCCGTACAGGAGTATGGAGTTCCCTCGGGCGGGAGATTCTCGGGGTAGTTGCTGAAGTTGAACTGCGGCGGAAGCTCACACACTGCCTCAGCAGTACTCGTCACCAGTCGCACTTCGCAAGGACCGAGAATCGATCCGACGCACCGGGAAACGGTGACCGTGGAGGCCATGTTGCGGACCATGACGTCGATGGGAGTCGCGCCCACACACGCGAGGTTGACGTTGATGTCCAACAATGGCGCATCGGGCACGACAACTTCCACCTCGGCCAGCCCTTCGCTGACATGCTCCACCGCGATTGGCACTGCTGCGCTCAGGCCCACCTGGAGCGGCAGAGTGACTGGATACACGTAACCTGACGCATCCTGACACAGGGTCTCTACCAGAGTCGTGGAAACCGCGCACTCCACCGCTGCCGGCGTGGTGGAAGGATTCGAAACCGACTCTACTTCCGCGATGCAACCCACGCTGTGGTAGACCCATCGACCGCTTGCATACATGTAGTGTGCATCGGCCTCGGCAATCAGCATTACCAGCAGGACAACACCCGATATGCCAATGGCTTTGGCAGACTTGAACATGACAATCTCCTTCAGTTTGCGTGGCACTCCGATGATCGACAAGCCCTTGCCGACCCTGGACCCAACCTGCCCCGGATGGACGACCGGCGCCTACGGAAGCGCCAGCGTGACCCTCACGAAGAATGTTCGGTCCGGTTGAATCGTGGGATTGCTCGCATCGACCTCAAAGAACCTGAATTCCTCATCGAACAGATTGGTCGCACCCGCGGTGACGAACCCGTAACGCTTCGGCAGGCGGAATCCAACCGTTGCATCTACAGTCCAGAATTTGTCACTACCGGAGCGTGCCGCTGTGTGGTCGAAAAAGCCTTCGAATTCGCCCTCTTGCTGCCAGTAAGTGGGTGTCAACGAGGCGGTTAGTCCGGAACGGCCGAAGAAACTCATGCCCACCGCGAATCGGTGCGTATCCAGTTTCGTGAAACCGGCCCCGAACCGCTCGTCCCGGTCGAATCGGTCAAACCGATAGTCCGCGCTGACTGCGAACCGGGGCGAGGGCGTCCAAAGGACGTAGGCGAGGCCCCCATACTCTTTCCAGTCAGCCTCACGGTTCACCAAGCTGGCGCCGTCGTCTGCCAGATCGAGAAACGGCACCTTCAGATCTCGCTTCGAGACTTCGATGCCTGCAAATGTGTCCCTTGCCAGCTTCTGATCGATCGCCGCGCCGTAGCGCCATGATTCGGTCAGATTGGCATCATCGTAAAACTGATTGAATCCTGCCACCTGGGTCGGCTCGAGCGTCTGATCATTGATGAGTGTTCGTTTCAACACTCTGAACGCCGCAGCACGGAGGACCGTACCAGCACTCGGGGCCCAAGTAATCCCGAGCTTCGGGTTGAACTGATCCTTCTCCAGGTCGCCGCTGATTGAGTCATAGCTGGCACCAACAGAGGCCCTCACGTTGTCTGCCAGACCCACGTCGGCATAGGTGTAGACATTGGCATGGCGAATGTCCTCTTGTTTCGTGAACTGTAACGGTGGTTGCATTGCCATTCCCGGTGGATCGAATCCAACGGTGGTATCGAGCTCGGCGTCCACGTGGAAAAAGCCGAAGCCGGTCCTGAGGTTGAAACGCTTGGAGCGGACAAGGTGTGAAAGCTCACCGCCCAGGGATCGTTCCGGAATCTTCAGGTCGGTGTAGCTGCCAATGACTGGAAAGTCGTCAGTCCTTATGCGGGCGTCTGCCTGCAGATAGGCCAACGATCCAAGCAAGACCGAACCGGGCGAGAATGCGTGTCGTCCGCCCACGCGCAAAGTGTGCTGTTTCAGTTCGTCTCGTAAGCCGGAAAAGAAGTCTTCTGGAAAGAATCGCTGCTGCAGATCGCCTTGCTCACCCTCCCGGTAGCGATACTCGGCCTGGATGCTGGTCGCGGGAGTGAGCTCCTGCTGCACGAACGCATTGACGAGCTCGTCGCGTTGGTCGTTGTTGACGCGAAATCCATCGGTGTCGAAACGGGTGACACCCAAGCTGAACGAGGTCTTCTCATTGATTCCAGCGATGACGCCCTCAGCCCCGAAGGTGTCATTACCACCGACCAGGGCGCTTGCTAGCACCGTCGTTCGATCGCGATTGAACAGCGAGCTGAACTCGTTGAACGAGGGCCAGCCGGGCCCTGCGGCGGCAATCAGGAACAGATTGCTTTCGGCGAGCCGGGGCTGGATAGGCGCCAGGTTGAGTGGTTGCAGCAATTGGGACTGGAGCAGCTCGCTGACCCGGGCAATCTCGTGGCGGAGCAGCGCGGCGTAGCTGTCGGCCAGCAGGCGGTGGGCGGAAAAGTTGGTGGGGTCGGTATTGACAGACTTCCAGCCTTCGACCAAGGCAAGCCTCTGGAAACCCAGATCGCTGTAGATCCTTGCAATACTCGCGCTGCGCGCCGCCAGGTCCGAGTCGAGCAGCAGGCGCGACCGGTAGACGGCCCGGCCTTGGTTCAATGCGATGGATGTGTTCAAATCCTGCAAAGCTTCGACCGGGCGATTGGTGGTCTGCTTCGCGATCGCACCGTAGAGCCATGGTGTGGGGTCGTTGGGGTCCAGTTGCTTGGCGACCTCATACTCGCGTAGATCCAACGGTGTGCGCTTCTCTTCGTAGTAGGACTTGCCGAGGTAGCTCCGCACGAGGGCGTCGTTGGGGTTCAGACTTGCGGCCACCTCGATCTGCCGGCGCCCGCCTTCCAGGTCGCCCTCGCGAATCTTGGCGAGCCCCAAGCCCAGCCGGGGAAGTGGATCAGCCTGGTCCAGCGTAATGGCCTCGTCGAAGGCAGCCTTGGCTGCCGCCGTCTCGACCCCCGCCAGGAAGGCGAAACCCAGCACCGACTGCGTGCGCGAGAGCATGGGCTCCAGCGCCACCGCCTGCCGCGCTGCCGTGAGTGCCCGTTCCACGTACCCGAACGCCGACCAGAGCTCCGCCAACCGCGCCCACGCCAGCGCGTTGCCCGGCTCCTTGGCGACTGCCTGCTCGAGGCTCGCCCGCGCGCCCTCGAGGTCATAGCTGGCCTGGTGCGCATAGGACAGGGCGATCAACGCAGTGGCAGAGTTCGGAGCCGCGGCGACGGCACTCTCAGCCGCCTCGAGCGCTTCTTCCCGCTGATTTCGTACCAGCGAGATGATCGATCGCAGGGCCAGCGCCTCGCCGTCGCCCGCAGCCCCTCTCAGAGCGCGCTCGATGTCTCCTTCTGCCTCCTCGACTCGACCCACAGACAGCAGCAATGAAGCGCGTAAGGACAGGAGACCTGGGTCCTGGACCGTCTCCGGCACCGCCGCAATCGACTCCATTGCCGCTCGGAGATCTCCTCGCCAGTACGCCTCGATCGCCTCTCGTACCACCTCGATCAACGCTGGTCCGCTGGCGAGCTGCTCAGGCCGAAGATAAAGCACGGGCGGGTAGTGCATGGCCCATTGCACTTCATCCCGGGGGCGAATGATATTGCGCAGCGTTGGAGCCGTCCCCGCCTTCACCGTGACGCCTTGCGCCGGGCCGACCGTTACCCCGCCCACTTCATTGGATACCCGCACCCTTCCTTGCATGACAATGAGCGTCGAGCCTCCATCGTCCACCCGGACATAAAACTCGGTGCCATCGACATCCCCGTCGAGGTGGGGCGTGGTCACCCTTAGCAGCCACGGTTTATGACTGAAGGATTCAATCGCACCCCTAACGAGCTCTATCCAAGACTGCCGCCGCGTTTCGACCGCGATGTGGACCAGTCGAATAGTGGTATTCTGGTCGATTCGCAACACCGCCTGGTTCATCAATTGGATGGCGGCACGACTACGGCGACCCACATGAATGGTGTCGCCCTCGCACAGCCGAGCCTCCGGCTCTGCCTCGCGCCGGGCGCCCTCGACATGCTCGATATCGACGTCTCCCTGTATGCTGACAAACTTTCCGGCGGGAACCTGGCAACGCTCCTCGGCATCGGCAGCAATGCTCGCGAGCAGCAGCGCGAAAAATAGTGCCGGCGGCCAAACGACACTACACGACATCTGTGTAGCGCGGGTAGCACCAAGTTCACAGCTGGTACTCACGCACACAGCCCAAAGCTCCCGCTGGCCGCAATACTTACCTGCATCCGACCTCTGCGATGGCAGCTATGAATCCATTGGCTCATACTCGAACGCCGACACCGGCAGCGGTCTGGGCTTCCCTATCTCGTAACCTTGCGCGTAGTCCACGCCAATTGATCGTACTTGGGCGAGTATGGATGCGCTTTCTACGGATTCCGCAATGGTCTTGATACCCATCACGTGTCCGATGCGGTGAATTGCCTCCACCATGGCATGGTCGATGCGGTCCCGGGTCATGTCTTTGACGAAGCTGCCGTCAATCTTCAAGAAATCCACCGGCAGCGACTTGAGATAGGCGAACGAGGACAGGCCAATACCAAAATCATCCAGTGCAAAGCTGCAGCCGCGCTGTTTGAGATCGGTGAAAAACCGCATCGCATGCGTTAGATTGCTGATCGCTGCAGTTTCAGTAATCTCGAAGCAGATGCGTTCGACTGGGACCGCGCGCTCCTCTATTTGCTGCTCGATGAACTCCAGAAAATGGCTGTCACCCAGCGATTGGCCGGACACGTTGATTGCAACACGGGCCGCAGGTGGGAAAGCGCCGGGCTCGGTCAAAGCGGCAAACACGGTACGCACGACCCAACGGTCGATGGCCTGCATTTGATTGTAGCGTTCCGCAGCTGGAATGAAGGCGCCGGGCGGCACCACCGTGCCATCGCGGTTGAGCAACCGCAGCAGCACCTCGCCACGACAATCGCCGGTGTGATCGAGGGATAAGATGGGCTGGTAGAAGAGCACGAACTGGCTCTCCGCGATGGCTTCCTGAATGCGCAGTACCCATTGCATCTCGCCGTGCCGCTGGACCAATTCCTCGTCGTCGCGCTTATAGACGTGTATTCGATTGCGACCCTGCTCTTTTGCTACATAGCAGGCACTGTCCGCGGCCCTGAAAACGCTGGCCAGCGTATCGATGCCAGGTTCGATAGGCACCACCCCGATGCTGGCGCCAATGGTAAATCCACGCTCCTGCCAGGCGAAGCGAAAATCCTGCAAGGCCTCGCGCATCTTGCAGGCGATGCGCAATACTTGTTCTTCTCCGCAGTGTTCGACCAAGGCCCCGAACTCGTCGCCGCCGAGACGCGCAATCGTGTCCCGCTTGCGTACCTGGGCAGCGAGGATACCGCCTACCTGCCGCAGCAATGCGTCGCCGGCCACGTGGCCGTAGGTATCATTGACCACCTTGAATTGATCCAGATCCAGGTAGACGATCGCATAGCCTTCCTCCGGCGAGGAGGTGGTGAGTATGCGCTCCAACCGGCGCTCGAATTCCCGCCGATTGACCAGCCCGGTGAGAGCGTCGTGGGAGGCTTGGTAACTCAGTTGACGTGCTGTTCTACGGGCCTCGGTCACGTCCCGAAAGACCAGTACGGCACCCACGATGATGCGCTGATGATCATGAATGGGCGAAGCCGAGTAATCGATGGATCGCTCCTGACCGTCGCGGCATAACAACAGGGTGTTGGCTGCTATCCCCACGGCCTGGCCATCCCGAAAGCACCGTTCCACCGGCCCTTCCACTGATTCCCTGGTGCTTTCATCAACGACGTGGAATACGTGATGGAGAGTTTGACCGGCGGCCTCTGCCCTGGACCAACCTGTCAGTCGTTCCGCACTGGAATTCAAGTAGTCGATGCGGCCAGCAAGGTCGGCGGTGATCACGGCATCGCCGATGGACGCCAACGTGACTCGGATCCGCTCCTTCTCGCCAAATAGTGTCTGCTCGACTCGTCGCCGTTCGGCGATCTCCTTTTTCAGCTCGCTCACCGTTTCCGCGAGCTCTACCGTCCTTTGCTGCACGCGTTGCTCGAGCTGCTTCTGGGTGTCTGCAATCTGCTCCGCCATGCAGTCGAAGGCACCGCCCAGGGCGGCGACCTCGTCGTTTCCGCTGAGTCTTGAGCGCACTTCCAGGTGGCCGGCGGCGAACCGCTTGGTAGCGTTCAACAAGGTGTTGAGGCGGCGCGTCACCAGGAGATGGATCAGGATGCCGAGGACGACTGCCAGCCCCGCAAGCACGCCGGTCATCTCCATCCAAAGTTCCCCGACGGTGCGCCGGGCGTCGGCGAGCTGAGGTGAGAGGTCCCTTTGCATCAGCAGCACGCCTAGCCGCTGCGAGGAAGGGATGTCGACGCGCTCGCCCAGGGCGATTGGAAAAACTGCCAGGACGTAGCGGCCGCCAGCGGTCAGGTAGAGCTCGCCGGTATTCTTCGCGCGAACCCGCTCGATGATGTCCGGCAGCGGTTCCCCCGACCAGTCTGGCCATTGGCCGCGGGTCACCTGCCTCAGCGGTCGGCCGATCCAGTCACGGTCCGTCGCGGCGAGCACCACTGCACCGGCATCGGCCAGCATTGCGAACTGCGAGACAGGTTCGCTGCCAAGCAGCGATATTTCTTGAGTGACGCGCTCGTGCTCCCCATTGCCGGAGGCATAGCTGATCTGCTTTTGGAGCAACGTCATGCGGCCCAGAATGTCGGAAACCGCCTCGCCCCGGACGAATGCTTCCGTCGTCCTCCATTCTCTTTGAACCATGTAGACCGTGAGGATCACGGTAAACACCAAGATGAGAAGGGGGATTCCATAGCGTATGGAAGCTGGAAACATCCCTTTTGTCCGTCTGTCAGGGTTGCGGGCTACGACACGAGCGGGAAGCCCGCCGTTTGCCATGCAATTGGTCAAAGTGGCCGGTATCGCGCGCATGCCATCGATACTGAGGCTCCCCAGAAGGGGACCAAACCAAAGCTCACTGCCGGCGACGTCCTTCGCGGGTGTCGGAGTGATGTGGGTACCGACCGCGTCAATCGAAAGCCGCGCCGGGGGCTGGAAAATGGATCGCCGGTCAATGACCCGAAAGGATGCCGCTCATCCACTCTGCGGAGCGCCTCCGCAGGGCGGGGGTACGAGGCACCCTGGCGGTCGGGAATCGGCGTCAAACCTCCGACGGTTCTCCTACTGGCTACTGCGACGCGACGTGACGCGAGAGCCCAGTCCTGGGTCAAGGATAGAAAAGCCGGGAGTGTTTCGCGAGCTTAACAGACTACTGGCGTGGACTGGGCCTCGGCGTGTGGCCCGTGGCCGGCATGATGGAACCAGCGCCGTAGACGCCGAGGGAATTGAGATTCGGGATCTCTTCCAGCGACCGTTCCGCCAGGGTGCGAAGCAGCAGCGCTGGAAGGGCGAACGTGCCGGCGAACTTGCCGAGCCCCGACATCCCTCTTTGGTGACGACATCGGTCTTGACTGCGACGGCAGCCGTTCTCTGTCCACTCCGAGGCCTCGGCTTCCGACTCTGACTCCGGCGCGCTTGACCTATTCCGGTTCAGCGACGCGCCGATCTTCGAAGCGCTGCACCTGCATCGCGTCCACTTGGAGGGAGCTGACTGAAAGAGCTTGCGACCATCCGCACTGCCGAAAGCGCCTGTCGCAGTGAGCATAGGGGTACCGATGACCCGCGATACCCTGAGCAGGCGGCGAACAAAGGCTGATGCGCGAGGATGGGAACGGGATGTATGGAACCTGGGGATGGCCACTTGGGCGACCAGATTGACAATCTTCTCATTCTGCTCAGCCGCTGCCCGTGACCGGGCCAAGGGTATCTACGCCCCATATCGCCAGACTGATGGAGACAAAAGACACTACGGTGGCGGCCACCAGCGCCCCCGAGCACACCGACTCGTATCCGTACAGCTTGCCGAGTAGGGGAAATACACTCGCCATGGGCATGCAGGCGAGCAGAAATGCCACGGACTGCAAGATGGGGTCGAAGGGTGGCGCAATCAGCAAAGCTGCGAGCACGCACAGGGGATGCACGACGAGTTTGGTGGCCGCAATCGAAGCGACGTCAGTCACCATAGTGCCGACCCGCTGCCCGAACAGGATACCACCGATCACAAACAGCGCCGTCGGAGCCGCGGAAGAAGCTAATAGGTCGACTGCCCGTGTAATGAAAGCGGGCAATGGAATTTCCGCGAGAGCGCAAATCAAGCCGGCGACAATTGCGATGATCAAAGGATTCGTTGCAAGCCGCCGCAGTGTTCGCTGGAGTATGAGCAGTCGACGCTTTCCGGTGCCCGAGGTGATCTCGGCTACCGTCAGAGTCAGCGGCAATATCACCACGCTCTCGATAATCATCGAAAGTGCGACCGCCACCACCGCCGGCGCGCCGAATAACTGAAAAACGATGGGATAACCTATGAAGCCACTGTTGGACATGGCTCCACCCATCCCGTGAAACACACTTTGCTGCAGGCTCTTCCGCCGCCAGAATTTGGCGACCGCAACGCCAAAGGCCAACGCAAGTAGTGAGCCACCGCCGTAGACCGCCAAATAGTGAAAGTTCAGGATCTCGTTGAAGGACCGTTCCGCCAGTGCGCGAAACAGCATCGCAGGAAGCGCGAACGTCACCACGAACTTGCCGAGCGCGGCGATGCCGACTTTGGTGACGAGCTCCGCCCAAACCGCAACGAATCCCAAACCTATTAGGATGAAGACGGGCGCAGTGAG
>CAZLYT010000519.1:0-1558 GCA_964563515.1 uncultured Candidatus Competibacteraceae bacterium
TCCCGGAGGCGGCGGAGGGGAATCGGAAACGGTGGCGGCCCTGGTTCAGATCAAGGCGCTGGATACTTCCTGGGCGCGCGGCGCGAAAGGAATTCATCGCACCCGGTTCGAAAGGTTTTTCGAGGAAGCGACTTTCCTCGCCAGCCTGCGGCCGGAGGATGACAGCGATCCCATCGCGGAAGACTGGGCCTGGGTGCGGGCGCCGGTCCAGGCTTTGCTCCGGCTGGCGATGGAGTTTGCGGATGAATTCGCCGCGCGCAAACGCGAGTTGGGTGCGCTGGATTTTCATGACCTCGAGCAGTTCGCCCTTCGCTTGCTTTGGGACCTGGAACGGGCTCAACCAACTCCTCTCGGATACCATTGGCGGGAGCGCTTCACCCACGTGTTTGTCGATGAGTACCAGGACATCAACGCCGCGCAGGATCGCATCCTGACGGCCATCAGCCGCGAAGCCGGGGTGGGAAACAGGTTTCTCGTGGGAGACGTCAAGCAGAGCATCTACCGTTTTCGCCAGGCGGAACCGCACATTTTCCAGAGCTACGCTGAACGATGGCGATCCTCGGCAGGGCAGGGGACGGTGGTCGATTTGCAGGAAAACTTCCGCAGTGACGCATCCATTCTCGAGTTTGCGAACGCGCTGTTCGCCACCTTGATGCGCCGCGACCTCGGCGGAGTCGAGTTCGATCAGGCAGCCCGGTTAAACCTGGGCGACCGTGGCGGACCGCGCCTGACCGGGGAACACCCGCCTGCATCAGGACCGGGACCGCGGGTCGAGATCAATCTTCTCTTCAAGGAAAAGTCAGCCCCCGAAAGCGAAGGTGAAAACGTCCTGGCCGAATTCTCCGCCGCCGAGAAGGAAGCGCGGCTCATCGCCCGGCGTTTGCTCGAAATGCGCGCGGCGAATTACCAGGTGTGGGACGAAAAACGGCAGGCGCGGCGGACGCTCGAGTGGAGCGACGTGGTCATCCTGCTTCGCTCTCCCCAGAATAAAGTCGAGAGCTTCGCCAAAGAATTCTCCCGGCTGGGCCTTCCCCTGCAAGCGAAGCGAAGCGGATTCTTTGACAGCCTGGAAGTAGCTGACCTGATCAATCTCCTCAGACTCCTGGACAATCCGCTGCAGGACATCCCGGCCATCGCCGTCCTGCGCTCGCCTCTGGCCGGCTTGTCCCTTGAAGAACTGGCCACCGTTCGCCTGGCGGCGCGGAAGGCGCGCTTCTGGACCGCCCTTTTGCGCTGGCACGAGATCGAGGGCGCGCAAAGGGCAACGCGGGGGGCGCCAGGCCCGAACGTGCCCGGGAGCGGGCCGGGAGCGGTGACCGGCGAAGAGGATCGCGCGAGCTTGTTTGCGCGGGTGGACGTTTTCCTGGCGCGGTTCGAACGGTGGCGCGTTCTCGCGCGGAGCGGTCCCCTCTCCCAACGCCTGGAAAGAAGTCTGGGAGAGACTCATTACCTGGACTGGCTTTTGACCCAGCCGCGCGGGGAACAGCGGGTGGCCAATGTTCAGCAGTTGCTGGCGGTCACCCGGCAATTTGATGAGATGCAACGCCAGGGTTTGCAT
>CAZLYT010000520.1:0-2245 GCA_964563515.1 uncultured Candidatus Competibacteraceae bacterium
CAGGTAGACAGCTTTGTGGCGTGTTTCATGATGAGCTCGCGTTCCACAGAGAGTTTGACCGGCAGACATCAAGTGCGTCGCGGCTACCTCCAATCGTAACCGCACTGCCACACAGGCGAAATCGTTCTGGGCCGGGCGACTTTCGTCGCCTTCCACGTGGACCATCGGGCGGCGGTCGACGGGGAAGCCGCCGACCATCCACTCACGACGGAGCGCGCCGGGTCCGCGGCTGGCTGACTGACCAGCCCCGCTGATGCCCCGAGCGAAGGCCGCAGTCTCGCTGCGCCACTGTTGCGCACTTCGCAAGACGTGCCACTCAGCCGCCGGATGAGTATACTGGCCGTCGCCTCGTCATGTGTCGTAACTGGGATCAAGTCATGTCGCAGAGACTCGGCCGAATTCACAAGGCAGCTTCCGGGATCACGCGCCGTGAACTGCTGCAGATCGGCGGCACCGGGCTGTTCGGTGCGACGACCGTAAGCACCGGCCTTAACTCCCGGCTGTTTGCGGGAGAGCCGCCGGCAACCAGAAAGATTCGCATCGGCCAAATCGGCGTCGGCCACGCCCATGCCGGCAAGCTGCACGTCTACCGGCAGTCGGCGGACTATGAGGTCGTGGGCATCGTCGAACCCGATCCGGAGCTGCAGACCCGCGCCCGCACGCAGGACGTCTACCGCGACCTGCCGTGGATGAGCGAGGAGCAACTCCTCAACGTCCCCGGCCTGGATGCCGTGCTGGTCGAGACGCGCGTCCGCGACCTGCTCGACGTGGCCGAACGCTGCGTCGCGGCCGGGAAGCACGTCCACCTCGACAAGCCCGCCGGCGAATCGTTGCCGCAGTTCCGACGCATTCTCGACGCGGCGCAGCGTCAAGATCTGCTCGTGCAGATGGGCTACATGTACCGCTACAACCCGGCGATCATGCTGCTGAAAGCCTGCCGTCGAGACCAGGCCTGAGGAGGCCGCACACCATGCCCCGGTTCCGCTCACTCGCCGCTGTTCTGGCGGCCCTGCTGGCTGTGTGGCTGGCCTGCTGCGGAGCGGACTCCGCGGCCACTTTGGAAACAGCGCCTCCGCCGACCGGGCCAGCCACCGAGCAGCGGTTTCCACCGCTGCACGTGCCGCCGGGGTTTGCCGCAACTCTGTTTGCCTGTGATCCGCTCGTCGAGTACCCGTCGGTGATCGCGCCGGGACCGCGACCGCGTACGCTGTTTGTGGCCAATGACTACGTCAAAGGGCAGGGCGACCCGATTGTCCGCCGCGACGACGTCCGGCTCATTGAAGACACCGACGGCGACGGTTATGCCGACCGGGCAGTGGTATACGCCACCGGGTTCGGATCGATCCAGGGACTGGAATTCCTCGACGGAACGCTGTACGTCATGCACGCTCCGCTGCTGACGGCCGTGCGCGACACGGATGGAGACGGCGCGGGCGATGAACGACATGTTCTGCTCCCCGGTCTGGGACTGCCGCCCGAGCAGAACCCCTCACGGCTGCACTGCGCCAACGGAATTGCGGCAGGCCACGACGGCTGGCTGTACCTGGCGCTGGGCGATAACGGCTGCCGCGTCCCGCGCCCGGAGGGCGACACGTTCGTGCTCGAAGGTGGAGGCATACTGCGTTGCCGGATGGACGGAAGCGATCTACACCTTTTCGCCCGCGGACTGCGCAACATCTACGACATTGCGCTCGATGAGCACTTGAACGTCTTCGTGCGCGACAACGAGAACGACGGCGGCGACTACATGGTCCGGGTGAGCTGGAGCTTCCACAGTGCGGACCACGGCTATCCGTACCTGTACCGTGACCACCCGGACGAGGCGCTGCGGCCGATCGCCGACCTGGGACGCGGCTCGTCGGCCGGCGGCATCTGCTACCGCGAGACACAGTTCCCGCCTGAGTTCCGCGGCAACCTGTTGTTCTGCGAATGGGGCCGGGCCGTCGTCCGCTACGAGCCGCAGCGGGCCGGTGCGGGCTTTGCCGATGTGCGCGAGCAGGACTTCGCCGTCGGCGATGCGGAAGACCCGTACGGCTTCAAGCCGACCGATCTGGTTGTCATGCACGACGGGTCGCTGATGATCTCCGACTGGGCCGACGGCCAGACGACCGGTCGCGGGCGCGCCCGCATCTATCACGTACGCTTTGTCGGAGAGGCTCCGAGCGGACGCGAGCGCACGGCCCCGCCACACAGCGCTGAGGGGATGCGTGCGGGGCTCGACGCACACGGATACCACGCCCGGTTC
>CAZLYT010000521.1:0-3010 GCA_964563515.1 uncultured Candidatus Competibacteraceae bacterium
ACAACCTCATGGCGGCAACCGATGTCGGCACGCTCTTTGTCGACCGTCAACTCACGATCAAGCTCTACACGCCGGCGTTGACGAAGCTCTTCAACATCATGCCGGTCGACCGGGGCCGTCCGCTGGCGCACGTGACGCACCGGCTTGGCAATGCCCATATCCTGCGCGACACCCAGCAGGTCTTGGAGACGCTGATACCGATTGTGCACGAGGTGCAGAGGGACGACGGCTGCTACTATCTCATGCGGCTGACGCCCTACAGCACGACCGAGGGCCGCACCGAAGGGGTCGTCGTCACCTTTGTTGATATTACGCCGCTCAAGCGGGTCGAGCAGCAGGCGCGAGAGAGCGAGGAGCAGTTCCAGACCACGCGGCAAGAGGCGGGTGAGGCGCTGCGCACGCTCAATACGACTTTGGAGCAGCGCGTGGCCGAGCTCCAGCAGGCCCATGAGTCCCTGCACCACGAGATAAGCGAGCGGCAACGCATGCAAGAATCGCTGTTTCAACAGGAAAAGCTCGCTGCCTTAGGCACGCTTCTGGCCAACGTGGCGCATGAACTCAACAATCCCCTCGCCGTTGCCGCCCTACAGCTCGACAACCTACAAGAAGAAAGAGGGCCCGGCTCGTGGATGGAGGACCTCAAGACGCTACGTCAGGCGGTGGAGCGCTGTAACAGTGTGGTGCAAAGCTTTCTGGCCCTGGCCCGGCAGCAGGCGCCAACGCGCAGTGCCGTGGCGCTCAATGCGGTCATTGGCGACGTGCTCGTCCTGCTGCGGCACGCCCTTGCGGCAGACGGCATTACCGTGCACCTCCACCTGGCCGAAGACCTGCCGCTGGTCTGGGCCGATTCCCATCAGCTGCATCATGTGGTCGCGAATCTCATCACTAATGCCCACCATGCTCTGCGGGAGGAGGCCGCCCCATCCCAGCACCTGACGCTCACCACGGCAGCCAATGCGGAGCGGACACAGGTGACGCTGGACGTGGCAGATACCGGACCTGGCATTTCGGCCGACCATCAGCGCCGCGTCTTCGAGCCCTTCTTTACCACCAAAGCCCAGGGGGTGGGCAACGGCTTAGGGTTGTCACTGTGCCGCAACGTTGTGGAGGGACATGGCGGTACCATTCGTATCGCCAGCCAACTCGGGCATGGCACGACGGTTTCGGTTGCCCTGCCGGTTGCGGCTCCTGATATTCCCTCTCCGGAGGCGCTTCCCGAACCGGTTGAACTTGAGCAGGCACAGCGCGGGACGATCTTGCTCATCGATGATGAACCCGGCGTGCAGCACGCCTTGGGACGACTTCTGCGACGCAGCGGTCACGATATCACCATCGTTGCCACTGGCCATGAGGGGCTCGTTGCCATCCAGGAGCGTTCCTATGATATTATTCTCTGCGATATGCGTATGCCCGGCCTGGACGGGCCGGGGTTCTACCGCGAGCTAGAGCGCCGCTATCCGCACCTGCTATCGCGGATCATCTTCCTCACGGGGGATGTGTTGAGTCCGAAGGCGCAGGCCTTTTTCGCCCAGGTCAAACGGCCGCGTCTCGAGAAGCCGTTTCGAGCTCAGGAGGTGCGGGGGGTGATCCTGCAGATGCTGGAGAATCGGTGAGCGAACGCGGTGCTATGCCAGCCTCAAGCGCGAGGGGGGCGGGAGCAGGCAGTGGGGGCGGAAGCCCTGGCTGGTGTCAAGGCTTCTGCATTCAACAACCGCATGGGACACCGCAAAAGCTTATGGTCGCAAACTGAGAAAAATTACCTCTCTGCAGCCGGTCTCAAACAACAAGCTCTATTAGTCGACACCTTGGAGAGAGCTGGAAAACCCACATTCCAGCGGATTCAGTGGTTTGGAGACAAAAAGTCGGGCTGGTATGCGGTGCTCGAAGACCCCAAGATGCCGGCCAGCAGCACCCTGTTGGATCAAGCCCACAACGCTATCGACCGGAAGCTATTTGCCATGAAGGGCTTCCACCATCCCGGTGGGAGTCAAGCGGCGTTTCTCACCGGTCTAGCACACTTATATAACCTGATTCCCTATCAACGTCGAGCCCTGAATGCGGGTCAATGTGGGGTGGAAATGGAAGGCAGGCGTTTACCGACTCAAGACTGGATGCTCTACCTGCAAATCCTCACCTCAGGCGGCTTTCGATGAGCGGCTGAGATGCTCTACCACGTAATTCGGGGGAATGTGAGTGGCGTAAGAGCCGAGTTGGTAGGATGCCAGGCCGAAAAGTGTCTGCTATTGCCCGGCGACGATATCAGTCCAAATAAGTTGACAATGCCGCCTGTTGCGATAGAATGCGTCAGGAATATTCGGCGGGAGGAGAGGAAATTCAAACGGCCTTTTCCACCGACCCCATCGCCCCCGGCGTGCCGCCTTGCTCGCCGTGCCAGAGCAGGGTGGCACGCCACCGAGCAGCGTGAGTCGTCGCAGACCGCCGGCCAGCGCCGCCCGGATGGGGACCTGGGGACGGAGGGGCGGCGCGTTTGGCGTGGCGGCGCTGGGGGGGACAAGCTGATCGGGCTCCCGATCGACTTGGAGGAGCTACACAGCGTCAGCCGGGAGGAGCTGCAAAGCTACGTCCAGCGCCTCGACAGCGGGCTGGTCGATGAGGATCAGGAGCCCCCCGACGAGTTGAACCATCTGACCGAGGACGATCTGCCCAGCGAGATTCCCAGCTCAGACGTAGCGCTGCGCGAGCTCGAGGAGTTCTTGCGTCAGAATCAGCAGGACCCCGGTCCGAACAGCGGGAGCGACGATCCGAGCGATTCGGCCTGACGTTCATCGAGTGCCACGGTCAGCCAGCGAACGACCGGGCGGACACGGGTCGTGACTACTTGGAGGAAGATATCGCAGATGACAGACGGAGCTGCAACGGGCGGGACCGGCCGCCTACCGCTTACTGGCTTTCGCGTTCTCGAACTCAGCCACATCGTAGCTGGGCCTTCGGGCGGTCTGCTACTGGCCGACCTGGGTGCTGACGTCATCAAGGTCGAGGAGCCGCGGGG
>CAZLYT010000522.1:0-6141 GCA_964563515.1 uncultured Candidatus Competibacteraceae bacterium
ACACGGCGGACCCAGCCGACACTGCTGCTACCTTTGTATAGGATGCAACATGTCGCCGGGGTGCCGCGACTGACCATTCCACTTCGGCCCAGGCTCCACGCTGCCGGCCGCCATGTGCCGTCGCGCCAAGGCGCTACCATCGGGAGGCTACCAGGGCACAAGACATGACTTGCGAGCGAAGCCGGGAGGTACTGAGCCCCATCGCCAGATTTCACGAGCATATGCGACAGCAGTATGAACACCTGGAAGAGGTGGCGGAGCGCAAGCGGGTGCAGCTGGTGCTGGACTACCTCGCCGGGCAGGAGGCCAACCTCAAGGCTAGCCTCGACCGCTATCGCTCGGAAGCACCCGAGGAAGTGCTCGAAACCTGGATTCAGTACTCCACGCGCAGCGAGCTTCCCGAACCCTTCCGCGATGCCAAGCTGCCGGCGGACATGGACCTGGATGCGGTAACCGACCTGGCCGCACGCTTCCACGGCTGGCTAATGGAATCCTATCAGCAGCTGGCAGAGGAATCCGATGTCCCCGAGTTGCAGGAGCTGTTCTCGGCCTTGGTCGAGCAGCAGGACAAGGAGCGGCGCCAGCTTTCCAAGAATTTGACTGAGCTGGCCGACATTTAGCGCGCCGCGGGTTGCTCCGCGGGAGGCGCTTCGAACCGCTGTCACCGCTCAGGACGACGGCATACACTGCACGCGCGGCTCCCGATGGCTGCGGCGCCTGCGGCGCTGACGTTCCCCTATGCCTGGAGATGACAACCCCGATGCAAAAGATCTGGATAGTCGTGGCAGACAGTGCTGGTGCCCGCATCTTCGGTGCCGACAAGCCGACTGCCGCGCTGAGTGAAATCGAGGACATGCTCAATCCCTCGGGTCGCCTGCGCAACCAGGATATCGATTCCGACGACCAAGGTCGTAGCTTTGACAGCGCCGGCGAGGGTCGTCACGCCATGAGCCGGCGTCACGACCCGCAACAGCAGGAGGCGATCCGCTTCGCTCAACGGCTCGCCAGCCACCTCAAATCCGCGCTCGACGAACGGCGCTTCGAACGACTGCACCTGGTGGCGGCACCAGCATTCCTGGGAAAGTTGCGCGAGGCGCTGGACCATACCGTCAAAGCCACCGTGGCGAGCGAGCTCGACGCCGACCTGTTGCGGCACTCGCCCGATGAAGTCCGCAAGCATCTGCCGGAGCGGCTCTAGCGTCCGCAGATCTATCCGCGTGACAAGTGGTTGGCGACATCGTTTGGGCTTTCTTGCGGTATCAGCCTTGTTGCCGCTGTCGGCGTCGGCGGTAGATCTGCACGCCTTATGGGATGACCGTTGCGCCGAATGTCACGGACATTCCGCCGAGTTCGCGCGCAAGTTTTTACGCATTGAGGACGACAGGCTGCAAGGCAGTCACCCGGACCGGGAGCTCGGAGACTTCATGCAGAACCACTACCTCAAGAACAACGAGGTCGAGGCGGTGCTCGCGATGTTGCGAGCCCAGGTGGAGACCCCACCCCTGTTTCAGGCCAGTTGCGAGCGCTGCCACGGTCTTGCCACGGAGTTTGCACGCGAGTCGCTGGAACTGCGGGACGGCGTCGTCTTCGGGCGTGAGTCGGGACAGCCCATCAGCGAGTTCCTAAGCCATCACGCCAGGCTCACTGAGGACCAGGCAGCCTTCTTCACGGCAGTGCTGACCCGGGTGAAGCAAGAGGTCGAATAGCCTTGCGGGAGCCGTCGAGGCACCCCGCGCTCAGCCGGCCCCTGCCGTCTCATCCTCCGCATAGGTGATCACCGGGATGCCGCGGTGCCCGACCGGCGGCATCCCCCGGTGAACCGCCATGAAAGTGAGCTCGCCACCCGACAGGGTCTGGGCGTCGTAGCCGCTCTGAGACAACAGCCGGTAGGCCAGGTAGGAGCGGAATCCCGAGCGGCAGTAGAGGTAGATGGGTCGATCCTTGGGGATCTCGGCCAACCGCGGGCGGAGGGTCTTGAGGGGCATCAGCACCGATCCCGGAATGTGCCATCTCTCGTGCTCGGCGGGTGAGCGCACGTCGAGCAGCAGCGCAGTTGCGGGGAGGTCTGGCCATTGCTCTGCGTACCACAGCCGCAGGTCGCCACGTAGCAGGTTGGCGGCCTGAAATCCCGCCATGTTCACCGGGTCCTTGGCGGAGCCATAGGGCGGAGCATAGGCGAGCTCCAGTGACTCCAGGACCTCCACCGTCATGCCGGCCCGGATCGCGACCGCCAGCACGTCGATGCGCTTGTCGACGCCGTCAAAGCCGGCGACCTGTGCCCCAAGCACCCGGCCGTCGCCGGTGTCGAACAGTAGCTTCAAGTGCATGGGCGCGGTGCCTGGGTAGTAGGACGCGTGGCCGTTCGGGTGCGCATACACTTTGGCATAGGGCAGCTGCAGCCGGCGCAACGTCTCTTCTCCGATGCCCCCGTGCAGCCCGCCGTCATCTCGAACACCTTCACCACCGAGGTACCCTGGGTGGTGGTGTAGCGCGCGCTACGACCGCTCCGACCGGCAATATGATCGGCGGCAATACGACCTTGCCGGTTGGCGGGTCCTGCGAGCGGCACCTGGACCCGCTCGCCGGTGACCGTGTCGGTGACCTCGACGGCGTCACCCACGGCATAGATCAGCGGGTCCGAGGTTTGCTGGTTAGCATTGGTCACGATGGCGCCGCGCTTGGCAAGCTCCAAGCCGGCATCCCGGGCCAGGCTGGATTCCGGCCCCACGCCTACCGCCATTACCACCAGGTCGGCGCTGACCAGGCCGTTGTCGCCCAGGTCCACCGTCACCCCGCCCGAGCCGTCATCGGCAGGCGCGAAGCCTTGGGCCCGGGACGCCAGTAGCAGGCGTAACCCGTAGGACTCCAGGTGGTCCTCCACCTCGCGGGACATCTCCCGGTCGAGCACCGCCATGACGTGGTGGGCGGCTTCCACCAAGGTGACGGACAAATCCCGCTCCCGCAGCGCCTCGGCCACCTCCAGGCCGATGTAGCCACCACCGATGACCACGGCGCTGGCGGCGCCGCCATCCACTACCGCCTTGATGGCGTCCATGTCCGGAATGGTGCGCAAGGTGAAGATTCGTGGGTGGTCGACACCAGGCAGCGATGGTTTGATCGGCACCGCGCCGGTGGCGAGCACCAACCGGTCGTAGTGCTCGTAGTAGCGGCGTCTGCTGGCTCGCTCGACCACGGTCAAGCGGCTGCCGGCGCGATCGATGGCGGTCACCTCATGGCCGGTCCGCACATCCAGCGCCAACGATTCCGCCAGGCTGGCGGGGGTCTGCAGCAGCAGTGCATCCCGCTCCGGGATCGAGCCACCGATGTGGTAGGGCAGACCACAGTTGGCGAAGGAGACGTAGTCGTCCCGCTCCAGCACGACGATCTCGGCCTGCTCGTCCAGGCGGCGCAGCCGAGCGGCCGCCGACATACCCCCCGCGACGCCGCCGACAACTACCACCTTCATTGGCTTCTGGTCAGACATATCCCAATAGAACTCCCTCGCTGCCACCGACTCCGATGGTACCGCGCCTTCCCCCCGCCGCTGAGAGGGCCGATGAGCGAAGCGCAATCCGCCGTCCAGGAAGGCGGCGGGCGAGCTGATTCCCGTTTGCCGCCTGAGAATGCGCTGCCGAGATTGGGGCGAGACCTCCTAGCGAAAAGCCGGCTCGTCAAAACTTCGCAGCTTTCGAGAATGCAGCGTGTCGATGCCCGACTGCTTCAGGATGCGGATGGTCTCGAGCCCGATGTAGAGATGCTGGTTGACCCGGGTGCGATAGAAGGAGTTGGCCATGCTGCGCAGCTTGAGCTCGCCGTGCATGGGCTTGTCCGACACGCACAGCAGCGTGCCGTAGGGCACCCGCAGCCGAAAGCCGTTGGCGGCGATGGTGGCGCTTTCCATGTCCACGGCAATGGCCCGCGACTGGCTGAAGCGCTCATGCAGCTCCCGGTAGCGCAGCTCCCAGTTGCGATTGTCGGTGCTGGCCACCGTGCCGGTGCGCAGCCGCGTCTTCAGATCCCAGCCCGACAAGCCAGTCACCTCTGCCACCGCCTGCTGCAGCGCCACCTGGACCTCGGCGATGGGTGGCACCGGCACCCACAGCGGCAGATCCTGGTCCAGCACGTGATCCTCGCGAATGTAGGCGTGGGCCAGCACATAGTCCCCGAGCTGCTGCGAGCGCCGCAGCCCGCCGCAGTGGCCGACCATGAGCCAGCAATGGGGCCGCAGCACCGCCAGATGATCGGTCAGGGTCTTGGCGTTGGAGGGCCCGATGCCGATGTTGACCAGGGTCACGCCCAGGCCGTCGCTCTGCGCCAGGTGGTAGGCCGGCATCGGTGGCATGTGGTCTGGCGGCTCGCCTCCCGCGGTGGGTGCGTCATCCAGTCGCTGGTTCGGCGTCACCACATCGCCCGGCTCCACCAACGCCACGTACTGGTCGCTGCTTTCGATCTGCTTGCGACCTAAGCGCACGAAGTCTTGCACGTAACGCTGGTAGTTGGTGAACAGCACGAAGCCCTGAAAATAGCGGGGATCGGTGCCGGTGTAGTGGTGCAGGCGCTGCAGCGCCAGATCCACCCGCTGCGCTGGAAACAATGACAGGGGGAATGGGTGGCGCGGGCGCGTCTGGTAGACGCCGTTGGCAATTGCGTCGTCGATCTGGCCGAGGTTGGGGAGATAGAAGATGGACTCCATCTCGCGAACCTGCTCGGCGGAAAGATCGGCAGTGGACTCTTCCACCACGAAGGGGAGCGCGATGGGCTGATCGCTAACGCCGACCTGGATCGGCACGCCATGACTCTCGATCAGCAGCGTGAGCTGCTCCAGCAGATAGTCCCGAAACAAGTCGGGCCGGGTGACGGTGGTGCCGTGCACGCCCGGAAAGCGAAGCGTTCCATATGCCGGCCTCGGGATAGTGGATAATTGTTCGCGACCAATTTCGATGCCTACGTATGGGTAGTAAGCATCGACGGCTGGAAGCGAGTCGTGCTGCCCCGCCACAAAGCGACGATGACGCTCACGGATGCGGCCCACGGCCTCGTCGTACAGCGCCACCAGGTGTTGGACCGCCGCTTCGGGGTGGTCGTGCGACATCAAGTCGCGCGCGTTGCCGTGGCCAGTTCCGGGCATGTACGTACTCCATCCGATCCGTCGCAACAGAACAATGGCCCGAAACTGTCCGACTTGGAAGGCCGCGCAACCGTCAACCCGACTGCTGCGAGTCGAGCTGCATGGTCGCAGCGTGGGTGTTCGTGGTTGTGACCAAACTCGGAGTGTTGCGCCGGTGGCTACCGGCAGCACCACCGCGGGTCGAGCTGCTCATGGCGCGCCGATCTTCGCGGCAGCGAGCCCAACCCGCCAGCGGCGTCGGCCTGGCTCAAACCCAACAATGACAGCGTTCTGAGCCGGAAGGGCCGACACACGAAACAACGCGATGAAGGCAGCGAGGAGTCATTGAAGACTGGCGGAGACGGACGGCGAGGTGGCGTTGCAAGTGAGCCAAGTCGTCAAGAGGTGCGCGCCCGGAGAGACTCGAACTCCCGACTCCCAGGTTCGAAGCCTGGTGCTCTATCCAGCTGAGCTACGGGCGCGGAGCGCAAAGCCTGCCACAGATCCAGCCACATGCAACCAAAAGTTGGCTGCTGGGAGTGAGGGACCGTGCATCCAGGCGAGCGCGGTTGCCGAAGAGACGGCGCGGACCTCTACGCGCCGCTTGATTTTCCGCGACTTGAGCCCTTTGCTTGGACAGATGGCGAAGGGGGACGCCAGCGCGACCGACCTGTGCCAGTTGGCGCGTAGCCTCGCGGCCCTTGCGAGCGGCCGGCCGTACATTGACCGGACCAGACAAATCAGCAAACCAAGCCCGCAGACAGATTCATGAAGCACGACCACCAAAACGCTGCTACGCCGCATGCGGTGAACCGCTTTAAGAGCTGTGGGGACTGTGTCCGAGGAGCACATCCATGAACCTCGAACGGGTCACCTTCGGATTCTTTCTGATTCTCGCGCTCTCGCTGAATACCGCCTTCGTCGCCGGCCCTATCGACGACGCTGTGCATCACAATGTGTGGTTGCTCACCATCGCCATCCTGGTGAGCTTGATCGCTACCGGACTCAAGCTCGGCGACCGTTCCCATCTGGGC
>CAZLYT010000523.1:0-9389 GCA_964563515.1 uncultured Candidatus Competibacteraceae bacterium
GAAACTCATGACTTCGTAAGGCTTCCGCGACGGCAGCTGAATTCGCTGGCGGAGCGCTGGCGCTGAGATTAAAGTCATTGAGGGAAAAAAGTGAAGCGAGGGACTGACGCAGGGCCGCAGCACCAGTTGCTGTCTGAGAAGCTAGCAGAATGCGCATATAGGACTGTGGAGTGAGCGGAACACGTGGGCACAGGCTTACGCAGGAGCGTGTGGTACCGGATAGCGCGCCAAGGAATGGGCCCTGTAGGGCTCGAACCTACGACCTACGGATTATGAGTCCGCTGCTCTAACCGACTGAGCTAAGGGCCCCCGGGTCGCGGAAGTATACTTGGCTCCGTGGCGCATGGGGACCCCCCTCCCCCGCTCAATCCAAATCCAAGAAACTCCGCAACTGCTCCGAGCGATTTGGGTGTCTGAGCTTCCGCAGTGCCTTGGCCTCGATCTGCCGGATGCGCTCGCGGGTGACGTCGAACTGCTTGCCGACCTCTTCCAGGGTGTGGTCGGTGTTCATGTCGATGCCGAAGCGCATGCGCAGCACCTTGGCCTCGCGCGGGGTGAGGCCGGCGAGGATGTCGCGGGTGGCCTCGCGCAAGCCCTCGCTGGTGGCGCTGTCCAGCGGCGACACCACGGCGGCGTCCTCGATGAAGTCGCCGAGATGCGAGTCCTCGTCGTCGCCGATGGGGGTCTCCATGGAGATCGGCTCCTTGGCAATCTTCAGCACCTTGCGGACCTTGTCCTCGGGCATCTCCATGCGCTCTGCGAGCTCGTCCGGCGTGGGATCGCGACCCATCTCCTGCAGCATCTGCCGGGACACCCGGTTAAGCTTGTTGATGGTCTCGATCATGTGCACCGGGATGCGGATGGTCCGGGCCTGGTCGGCGATGGAGCGGGTGATGGCCTGCCGGATCCACCAGGTCGCGTAGGTGGAGAACTTGTAGCCCCGGCGGTATTCGAACTTGTCCACCGCCTTCATCAGCCCGATGTTTCCCTCTTGAATCAGGTCGAGGAACTGCAGACCGCGGTTGGTGTACTTCTTGGCGATGGAGATCACCAGTCGCAGGTTGGCCTCGACCATCTCTTTCTTGGCGCGACGAGCCTTGGCCTCGCCAATGGACATGGCGCGGTTGATGTCCTTGACGTCTGCAATGCTGAGACTAACTTCGGCCTCGATGCTGGCTAGCCGCCCCTGCATGCGCTCGATCTCTCCGCGGTGCTGCTCGAGGCGCTCGCGCAGGTTGGGCAGCGCCGCAATGCGGCCTTCGATCCAGCTAGGGTGGGTCTCGTTGCCCGGGAAGGTGGAGACGAACTCCTTACGGCTCATGCCGATCTCGGAGACGCAAAGCCGCAGCGCAGCGCGCTCCTGGTCGCGGATTCGGTCGACGACCTCGCGCAGCGTTCCGCTCATTCGGTCCAGCAGCTTGCCAACCAGCCGGAAGCTCATGAAGATCTGCGCGGCTTGGGCGCGCAAGCGCTTGATCTCCCCCGGGTTGCCGTTGCTCGCTTGCAGATGACGAATGTGCTCGACGGTCTCTCGCAGCGCGGTGAAGCGAGCGGCGGCCTCCTCGGGGTCTGGGCCGGTGTCCGCTGCGGTGGTCTCCTCGTCGTCATCGGACTCAACATCCGAGTCGTCGTCGGAGTCGTCATTGCCGGCGGCTTCCTGCTTGCTCGCGCTATGGGTCGTGGCATTCGCAGCGAAGGGGGTATTCGATGCTTCCTCGTCGGCGTCGGCGAAACCTGCGATGAGGTCACTGAGGCGAGACTCACCGGCCTCGACCGCCGCAAACTCGGTCAGCAACAGATCGACCGCCCGCGGAAAGTCCGCCACTGCGGCCAACACCTGATTCATGCCCTCCTCGATGCGCTTGGCGATGGAAATCTCGCCTTCCCGAGTGAGCAGCTCGACGGTCCCCATTTCGCGCATGTACATGCGCACAGGGTCGGTGGTACGGCCAAACTCCGCATCGACCGCTGCCAGGGCGGCGGCGGCCTCTTCCGCTGCCTCGTCGTCATCTTCGACCGATGAGTCGCTGAGCATGATGGATTCCGCTTCCGCGGCGGACTCCAGCACCTCAATGCCCATATCATTGATCATCCCGATGATCTCTTCGATCTGTTCGGGATCGACGATGTCGTCGGGCAGATGATCATTGACCTCGGCATAGGTCAGGAATCCCTGGTCCTTGCCTCGGGCAATGAGCTTCTTCAGCTGCGAGTGCTGCTGTTCACCCATCTAGGTTCACACCTCGCGAAGATGTACGCGGATCGAGCGGAACCTGGAATTTTGACACTTCCCGATCGATTCCCACAAGAGTTTCATACTAGTTCATTTGCCGCCGGTCGGCATTCTGGCGCAACGTTTCTCGTTCGGCGTCGGTCAAAGGCTCGTCGCGGGCCAGCTTTTCCAGTAGCAGCCGACGCGGCGCGTGGCGTTCTCGGAGCCTGCGCAAAGTATCAGCCAACTCGACGCTTAGACGGTCTTCCGGGATCTCCGGTTCCCATTCGCAGAGCCGTGCCAAGGCTTCCCAGTGTTCGCTGTCGCGATATCGCTCCACCAACGCTGCCCCACTTAAGTGTGGGTGCGATCGAGAGATTTCAAGGAGCTCCGCCAGCAGTGTCGCCCCGGGCTCGGGTATGGCGGCGAGATCCTCGGGCAACTCCACTTCGGATGCCAGCGCCGGTCTGTGCAACAGCAATGCGATGCCGTGGCGCACCGCTGTGCGGTTGACGGCCACCCGCGGACGCGGCGCCTGCCCAACCCCAGGCCCTGCGAGCTGGCGTCGCACACGCTCCACTGGCTGGTGGGTGCGGTCCGCCAAGGTCTGCATCAGAAGCTCCAGAAAGATGCCGGCGGGCACCCGCGCCAGCTTGGGACGCGCCCGCTCCAGCAACTGCGCACGGCCGTCCGCCGTGCTGAGATCGATGCCCTTGCTCACCGTGCGCAAGAAAAACTCCGACAGTGGGGTTGCGGCGGTGGCGCGCTCGCTGAAGGCGGCGGCGCCCTCGCGGCGAATCAAGCTGTCCGGATCCTCGCCCTCGGGCAGGAACAAAAACCGTGCCTGCCGACCGTCCTGAATCAGCGGCAGCACGTTCTCCATGGCCCGACTGGCGGCGCCGCGGCCGGCGCGGTCGCCGTCGAAGCAAAACACCAGGGTGGATGCCACCCGGAATGCGGCCTGTAGATGCTCGCGGGTGGCAGCGGTGCCGAGGGCTGCCACGGCGTTGCGCAGACCGAATTGGGCCAGTGCCACCACGTCCATGTAACCCTCGACGACCAGCAGCTGCTCCAGCTTCGCGGTCGCGGCCAAGGCTTCGTACAGCCCATAGAGGATGCGCCCCTTCGCGAATATGGCGGTTTCCGGTGAGTTCAGATACTTCGGCTTGGCGTCTCCCAGTACCCGCCCGCCGAAGGCGACGGTGCGCCCGCGTCGGTCTCGAATCGGAAACATGATCCGGTCGCGAAAGCGGTCGTAGGTCTTGCCCTGCTCGCTGCGCACCACCAGGCCGGCCTGCAGCAAAGCCTCCACGCCGACGCCGCGCCGCTCCATGTGTCGTATCAGGTCGTCCCAGCTATCCAACGCGTAGCCAATGCCGAAGTCACCCACCAGAGCCTCGTCGAGCCCCCTACGCTTTAGGTAGGTCCATGCCTGCCCCTCGGCACCGGAATGCCGCAGGACTTCCTGGAAATAGCGCTGGGCGCGCTCCATGACCTCGTAGCTGCCGTCGTCGCGAGGACGTTCCGCCGCACCGCCTTCATAGGGCACTTCCAGCCCCACCGTGCCGGCCAACTCCTCGACAGCCTCCGGAAAGCTCAGGCGCTCGTGCTCCATCAGGAACCCGATGGCGCTGCCGTGGGCGCCGCAACCGAAGCAGTGATAGAACTGCTTGGTGGGGCTCACCGTGAACGATGGAGTCTTCTCGGAGTGAAATGGGCAGCAGGCAGCGAACTCACGCCCGGCCTTGCGCAGTGGCACGCGGGTGCCCACGACTTCGACGATGTCGATCCGTGTCAGCAATTCGTCAATGAAAGAACGGGGTATCCGACCACTCATCGAGCATTCGTCGACCGAGTTGGAGTGATCTCCCCGGGGGCGTCGTTAGGCCGAAAGCCTGGCCTTGACCCTCTGACTGGCCTCCGCCATCGAGATGCGTCCCTGGGCACGTTCTTTGAGTATAGCCATGACCTTGCCCATGTCCCGGGGCGAGGTGGCTCCGGCCTCGGTAATGGCCTCGGCAACGAGCCCCTCGAGCTGCGTCTCGGACAACGGCTCCGGCAGATAGCTCTGAATCAGGCTGAGCTCGGCCTCTTCCTTGGAGACCAGATCGGGGCGCCCGCCCCGTTGGAACTGAGCGATGGAATCGCGCCGTTGCTTGGCCATCTTCTCCAGCACGGCCACCACGTCCTGGTCTGCCAGGGTGGTGCGCCCGTCAACCTCGCGCTGCTTGATCTCGGCCAGAATCAGCCGGATGGTGCCAAGGCGCGCCTGCTCCCGGGCGCGCATCGCCGCCTTCATGTCGTCCTGCAGACGTGCCTTCAGGGTCATCGACGGCGATCGGAGGAGTCCAGGGAATCGAAGGATCAGTACAGTCGCTTGCGCCGTTGCTGCTCGCGCACCAGTTTCTTCACGTGCCGCTTTACGGCGGCGGCCTTTTTGCGCTTGCGTTCTTGGGTGGGCTTTTCGTAAAACTCCCGGCGGCGGATTTCCGAGAGAATGCCGGCCTTTTCGCATGAGCGCTTGAAGCGACGGAGCGCCACATCGAAAGGCTCGTTCTCCCGAACTTTGACTGACGGCATTAAGCAGCTACCTCGATTGACAGGGACGCACGGACTCCAGCCCCGGCTGGTGCAGGCGCGCAATGCTAGTCTTTGCCCGATGCGATTTCAAGGCCGCTTGCGGCGCCGGCCTGCGCCCTCGACAATCCCTCGCCATGATCGTTCTGGGTATCGAAACCTCCTGCGACGAGACCGGTGTTGCGCTCTGTGGCGAACAGGGGCTCATCGCCCACTTTCTCCACAGCCAGGCGGACTTGCACGCAGTCTATGGCGGCGTAGTCCCGGAGCTGGCATCCCGCGATCACGTCCAGCGGCTGCTGCCGCTGCTGCGGGAGCTGCTGGAGGCCAGTGGTGTCGGCCGCGAGGATGTCGGCGGAGTAGCCTACACGGCTGGGCCGGGCCTGCTCGGTGCATTGCTGGTGGGGGCCGCCTTCGGCCGGGCGCTGGCTTGGGCTTGGGATGTTCCGGCTGTTGGCGTGCATCACCTGGAAGGCCATCTGCTCGCGCCCATGTTGGAGCCACAGCCGCCGAGCTTCCCCTTCCTGGCGCTATTGGTGTCGGGGGGACACACCATGCTGGTGGAAGTTTCGGGGCTGGGTCGGTACCGGATCCTCGGCGATACCCTGGACGATGCCGCCGGCGAAGCTTTCGACAAGACCGCCAAGCTGCTGGGACTCGGCTATCCCGGCGGGCCGGCGGTGGCGCGGTTGGCCGAAGCAGGGCAGTCCGGGCGCTTTCGTTTCCCCCGTCCCATGACCGATCGCCCCGGTCTGGCGCTCAGCTTCAGCGGTCTCAAGACCGCGGTGCTGCAGGCTTGGAATGCGCTTCCCGGCACCGAGCAGGACCGCGCCGATGTGGCACGGGCCTTCGAGGACGCCGTGGTCGACACCTTGGCCATCAAGTGCGAGCGAGCGGTGGCCGAGACCGGGCTCGAGCGCCTGGTGGTCGCGGGAGGTGTCGGTGCCAACGCCCGCCTGCGGGCACGGCTGGCGAGCCTCGGCCGGCAACTCCAGGTCGATGTGTTCTACCCGCGGCCCGAGTTCTGTACCGACAATGCGGCCATGATTGCGCTGGCGGGACGGTATCGGCTCACCCGGGGTGGCACCGAAGGATTGGCGATCCGGGCCCGGGCCCGCTGGCCCTTGGAGGAGGTCGAAGTGCCCCGATAGGCCTTCGCGCCTGGCGTTGCCCCCACTCTGAAATCGGGCGTAGGGTGCACTAGGTCGTCCGGCCGTAATGCACCGTCTAGTCGCTGCGATGGAGGGTGGATTACGCCGCGCTAATCCACCCTCTCATAGCCTTATTTCGACAAATATTTCAGAGATGGGTTTGGTCTCGACCGGCTCAGCTCTCCGGCTCCTCCCGGCCGGTGCCGATGCGTCCCTCGGTGCCGGCCAGCAGCCGTTGGATGTTGGTCTGGTGGCGCCAGATCAGCAGCGCGCCCATCACCAGCGCTGCCAGGATCACCGGCCCCGGATAGCCAAACAGCCAGGCCAGCATCGGGGCGGCGACCGCTGCACTCACCCCGGCCAGGGAGGCGTAGCGGAACAGGGCGGCCAGTACCAACCAGATGACTACGGCGATGAGCCCCACCGGCGGCGTCAGTGCCAGCAATGCGCCGCCTGCGGTGGCGACGCCCTTGCCGCCGCGGAAATTGAAGAAGACTGGATAGAGGTGTCCCACGAAGGCCGCCACCGCCACCGCGCCGACGACGCCAGGCCCTGCCCCCAGTAGCCGGGCGACCAGCACGGGCAGCAGCCCCTTCAGTATGTCACCGGTCAGGGTAATCGCTGCCGCCTTGCGGCCGCCGAAGCGCAGCACATTGGTGGCACCGGGATTTCCCGACCCTTCGCCGCGAGGATCGGGTAGCCCCATCAGCCGGCAGGTGATAATGGCCGAGGCAACGGAACCCAGCAGATAACCGCCGACTATCAAAAGTATCGCGATCAGCATAGCGCTACTGTGGTTGCCGGCGGGCACAGGGTCAAGGGAACCACGCTCCCAGGACTTCCAACATGACCGGCCGCGCTCGGGGCCGTAATATTTCCGCCACGCAACGGTGAGGTTGGCAGGCAGCGAATGGACATATTCTTTCTGCGCGATCTGCGCATCGAGACGGTTATCGGGATCTACGATTGGGAGCGGCAGATCAAGCAGACGGTGGCCCTGGATCTGGAGATCGCAGCCGACGTCCGCAAGGCGGCGGTCAGCGACTCAATCGTGGACACGCTCAACTATAAGGCTGTAGCCAAGCGCTTGATCCAGTTCGTGGAGTCCAGCGAGTACTTTCTGGTGGAAACATTGGCCGAGAAAATCGCCGAAATCGTGCTGACCGAGTTCTCGGCACCTTGGGTAAAGGTGGCACTGAGCAAGCCGGGGGCCATTCGGGGCAGCCGGGACGTGGGAGTGGTCATCGAGCGCGGGACCCGGAGCTGAGCGTGCCGCGGGCTTACCTCGGCATCGGCAGCAACATTCGGCCGGAGACCAACCTGCGCGCCGGAGTCGAGGAGCTACGGACGCTGTTTGGCCCGATCACCCTGTCTCCGGTGTACCGGTCGGCGGCGGTGGGTTTCGAAGGTGACGACTTCTACAACCTGGTGGCGGTGTTGGACACCGTCCTTGAGGTCCACCGGCTGGCCACGCTGTTGCGGGAGATCGAGGAGCGCCACGGGCGGGTTCGCGACGAGGTCAAATTTTCCTCTCGCACCCTGGATATCGACTTGCTCATGTACGACGACGCCGTGATCAGGGAACCGGGCCTGCGGCTTCCGCGGGGCGATATCGGCCGCTACGCCTTCGTGCTGCGGCCACTGGCGGACGTCGCGCCGGGCCTCTGGCATCCGTTGCTGGGCACCACCGTCGGGGAATTATGGGAGGGTTTCGACGCCGCGGGGCAGGAGCTGGAGACCGTGCCGATGGAGCTCTGAGCCGCTCTTTGCAACCCCGGGGCTCTTATCTGACGTCCTCTATGCCATTGTTTAGCCGAAATGTATTGACGCCCCAATTGCGCCTCGCCGCTGTTCCTAGGAGCTTCCGTCCAGCCTCCGGCCGCGCGCTTTCGCGGAGCGTCCGCTCATAGCTCACTCCAGCCGCGACGCCGCTTCCAGCGCAGACGCGGCAGGATCAATCCCAGCACGATGCCGCCAAACAGCACCGCCGCGCCGGTGACGAACCAGTCTCGGTCGCCACGGTCGCTGAGAGACATGTTCTCCTGCTGCGCCAGCTGCAGCTCCCGCTCCAGGTTGACCACCTTGGTCTGCAGCTCCTGATTCTGTTGCTCGATGGCGAGGGTGGCGGCAGCGGTGCGGCGGATCTCCGACAGCTCCTTGCTCACCCGCGCGTAGTCTTGCTCCAGCTTGCTGCGTGCGCTCTCGGTCTGCGCCCCCTGGCTGCGGGCGGTATCCATGGCGGAACGAAGCTCGGCGTTCTCTGCCTTGACAGTCTCGAGCTCCTCCCGCGCGGCCGCGAGCTGATTGCGCGCCGAGGGCTCGTCCATGAGATAGCGGGTGAGGATCCAGGCCTCAGCACCTTCCGGTGCGCGAATGCGGCTATAACCGTCGGCCTCTTCGAGCACCGTGACCGGTGTCCCGCTCTCCAACATGCGAACGATGCGGTAGCCGGTGCTCGGGCCCGTACGCGCCTCCAGGCGGAGGCTGTCGGTCACGTAGCGGGTGGTCTGCGCCTGTACGCCGCCTGACCAGATGACGGCGGCCCAGACCGAGAGGGCGATCGGCAACCAGTTTCGTGTCATAAGGTGGTGTCTGGGGCGGACAAATTGCACAGGCGGGGCATATAAGCAGACTCAGCCCGTGACCGGCAAGCCACTGGGGGAGGACTCCTCCTACCGATCGACTGCACCGATTACCCAATCTTTGTTCATGCTTCAAACATTCAGGCTGCGTCCACCGTCGATGGCCAGGATCTGTCCGGTCACGTAGTTGGCCTGCAGCGCCAGGTAGCAGACCGCAGCGGCGATATCTTTGGGTTCGCCCGCGCGCCCCAACGGAATACGCGACAGGATGCGGTCGACATCCTCCTGCAGCGGCAGCTCTGGCCACAAGATGGCGCCGGGCGCTACGCCGTTGACCCGGACCTCCGGCGCCATCTCCAGTGCAAGCGCCCGGGTCAGTCCGGCCAGTCCCGCCTTGGCCACAGAGTAGACGGGAAAGGCTCGCATGGGGCATGCAGCGTGAATGTCGACGATGTTCACGATACTGCCGCGACGACTGCGCAGCCGCGGGAACGCCGCCTGGGACAAGAAGAAAGGGGCTTGCAGGTTAGTGCCAATCAGGTTATCCCAGATCGCTCCGGTGACCTGGCCCAGTGGCGTCGGAAAGAAGCTGGAGGCGTTGTTCACCAGCAAGTCGAGACCCCCGAAAGTTTCGCAGGCTTGCTCAATGAGCCCGCCAAGGCGATCTCGGCCCAGCAGGTCGCCGGCGACCAGCGCGGTGGACCCTGCCCGAGCCTGCTCCAGCTCCCGCGCCAGCTCCCGGGCCTCGTTTGCCGAGCTGTGGTAGTGAAGCACCACGTTGGCGCCGGCGGCGTGCAGCGCCCGCACGATGGCAGCGCCAATGCGCCGGGCGCCACCCGTCACCAGGGCCGTCTTGCCGGTCCCGGC
>CAZLYT010000524.1:0-11115 GCA_964563515.1 uncultured Candidatus Competibacteraceae bacterium
TCGGCCAGGCCGAGCAGATCGCTGAAGAACACCGCCACATGGCGGGCGCGACTGGCGAAGATGTCTGCCACCTTGGCATGCAGCAGCTTGGCCGGGTCGGCCGCGAGCTCCCGGGCCATGGCCTCGGTGTCGCCTTCTGGCAGCAGGCGACGCGCCAGGTATGCACCCTGCTGCTCACCGACTGCGCTGCCCGCCCACGCCCGGGCCAGACGCCACATGGCCGAGGTATCGTGATTGCCCACCATGATCCAATCCTCGGGGCGGGCATTCTCGCTGCGATAGACGTCGGCGGGATTCTGCAGATTGGCTTTCTGGGTGACCCGGAAGCGACCCAGTCCATGCCGCTCCATGGCCCGCTGCAGCGGGTAGGGCTGGGTGCTCAAGACCTCGCAGACCACGTCGTCGATGCTGCCGCCATGGGCACCGACCGCCTCGACCAAGGCATCCAGCAGGATCGAGTAGCGCGCCACCTGGTCCGGCTCCAGCGCCCGCACCCAATCGTCGGCATGGCGCGGCGTTGCTGGGCCAGCGCTGAGCTGCTCGACGCGAGGTATCGCGTAATGCGCCAGCTCGGGATGGTCTGAGAGCGTTGGAGCCGAGAACAAGCGAGCGCCATGCTGCATCGCGTGCAGCGGGTCTGGATCGTCGCTGCGATATACCCAGGGACACACCAGGCCATGGGGATGGTCGATGCGCAAGCCGTCGAACTCGTCGAGGAACTTCTCCACGCGGGCCTGCAAGAAGCGCAGCGCGGGGCCAGGCCTGCCATCAGCACCGTAGTAGAGCGCCGGATCCAGGATGCCGTAGCCCCAGGGCTGTCCCTCGGGGTTGGTGCGGCTGGGTGGGGCGCCGAGCCGATAACCCGGGAGATAGAGATGCGCCCGCTGCCACTCGTCGCAAGAGGCGAGCCCCACCTGCAGGTCTCCGTAGAGGCGCATGCCGCTGGCATTGGCCTCGGCCCGCAGTGCCTGATGCTGGGTGTGAACGATGAGCTGGGCCAGGGCGAAGCGCTCCATAGGCTGCGCCAGCTCGTGCTCAGGGCCAGGCGACGGCGTTGACACGCCGCCTCTGAGCCCGGCGGCGGGTGCATCAACAAGGCATCGGCGCAGGCCCGATCCGCCACCGGCCAATCCCGGTGGTGGGCGCCACCCTGGCGGGCAGCCAGGGCGTAATAGAGGGAATCCGGCACCAGCCAGGCCCGATGGCGCTCGGTGAAAGCCGCCAACTCGTCAGCAAGCGCGTTGCCCGGGCCTGTGCCCGCGGCCGCGCGAAACTGCTCATGAAGCTCGTCGAGCACGGCCAGATAGGCGTCGAAGGCATGGCTGTGCTGAACCCGACCATCGGCGCCAGCCGGCCGCGCCGCAACCAGCTCGGCCAGCCGCTCTGGGCGCAGCAGTCCGCCCCAGCGGGGATCGTTCGCCACCTGGAACAGGTCGATGTTGAGGACGTTGCGGGAGAACAGGGTGGAGTCGTAGGGCGAGGGGTTGCTACGGGAGACCAGGCCCTGGGGCCCGAGCTGCAAACCGTCGAAACCGAGGGCCCGGGCAAAGCGCACGAAGTCGCGACCGCCTCCGCCGTAGGGTGTGCCGAGGCACAGATCCTCCTCGGGCCTGCTGGGAAAGCAGGGGTCGTGTATGGCGAGCACCAGCCGGTGCTTGTCCAGCAATGCCAACGCTGCAGAAACTGCCTGCGGCGGCTGCGACGGTAAACTCATGAAGCGGCTTCGAGTTCCTCGAGCAGAGCGCGGGAGGCTGCCAATCCAGCGGGAAAGTGCGCAAGCCAGGTGGAAATCGGAATAGCGCCGTTCCCGTCGGCGATGTTGACGGAAAGCTCGGCGCCTGTGAAGACGTCGAAGACCGATGCAGCCTCCAACTCCGGCGGCAGCTCGACCCGGGTGTCGCGCCAATAGCCTGGTCCGGTGGGGGTTCCCAGGTGACGCCCGACCAGACGCGGCACCGCGGTCAGAACCACGTCGTCACCGAGCCGGCGGGCAAAGGCGAAGACGTTGACGGCGTGCGCCCCCAGCACCCGGAGCGGGACATGATCACCGTGCTGGAACAAGGCCGGGTGGGTCCGACGCAATGCCAGGGCGCGCCAGGTCACCAGCAATTTGGCGCGACCGTCGGTCAGGGACTCGGACAGCATCCGCGCCGAGGCGGTCCAATCTGCGCCGGGCGCGAAATCCTGGCGCAAAGACGCCAACTGAGCCCGCCGGTGGTCATAGTCCACCGGGCGGCGGTTGTCGGGGTCGACCAGGCTGAAGTCCCACAACTCGGTGCCCTGGTAGATGTCCGGCACACCGGGCAGCGTGAGCTTGAGCAATGCCTGCGACAGGGCATTGAACAAACCCAGCCGGGCGAGCTGGCGCTGGAAAGGCAGAAACTCGGCGCGAAAGCCTCGACCGGTCTCGGGGTGCAGCAAGGCGGCGATGAACTGGTGCAGGGCCGACTCGTAGTCCGGATCCGGGTTGGTCCACGAGGTGTGCGCCTTGGCCTCCCGCACCGCCTTCACCATGTAGTTCTGGAACCGTTCTATCAGCGTGGCGCTAGGCGCCTCATCGTCGAGCTCATCCAGGGGCCAGGCACCGAGCAGCGTCTGGTAGAGCAAGTACTCGGTGTTGCTATCGGGCCACAGGGCGCCGCCTCGCGCCGTCTTGAGCGGCTCGTTGAGCTCGGCCCAGCGGCTGGCCTGCTCGGCCCACGCGGCGGGCAGCTCAGAGAGCAGATGCAGCCGGGCCCGCAAGTCCTCGGAGCGCTTGCAGTCGTGGGTGGAAGTCGCGTGCATGGCGTGGGGCCAACGCGCCTGGCGATCGACACTGAGCTCGTGCAGCTCCCCCGGACTGACCCCGAAGCGCTCCGGCTCGCCACCAACCTCGTTGAGGGAGACGAGCCGGTGATAGCGATAGAAAGCCGTGTCCTCCACCCCTTTGGCGGTCACCGGCCCGGTGTACTGCTGGAAGTGCATGGCCACGCTCAGAACGCGCTGGCGGTAGCTTTCGGGTTTACCGTCGGCGATGGTCGTGAGTAGCACCTGGCGCAGGAAGTCAAACACCGGTGCGTCCCAGCGACTGCGGCGGCGGGCCTCCTCCACGGCCTGCTCGATGTAGCCGCGCTCAGCCTCGGTGGGCGCGTCACCGGTGATGTAAGTGCGGTAGACCGGGAAGCAGGCCACCACCTCGGCGATGGCTCGGCGCAAACTCTCCTCGGTGAAATCCCGGGTATGGGCATCGGCCTCGGCGATCCGCGCCATGTTGCGTGCCAGCACGTTGAGCTCGCTCGCCAAGGCCTCGCGCATGACCAGATGCTTGGCTTGGTAGATGGTTTCCTTGAGGTCGGGCAGGGCGTCGATGAAATCCCCGTAGATGCGGGCCAAAGCACCGGCACCAGCCGGATCCACGAACAGACCCCCGATGAGGTCCGAGAATTGATAACCGGTGGTGCCATGCACCGGCCAGTCCGCCGGCAGGCGTTCCCCTTCGCCCAGGATCTTTTCGATCACCAGGTAGACGGGCTTCGGGTCGGGGGGCTCATCCGGCGCAGCAACTACCAGCGCAGCCACCGCCGCCTGTACCTGCTCGAAGTACTTGCGTGGATCGTACAGCCCGTCCGGGTGATCGATGCGAAGACCCTGCACCTTGCGTTGGGCGACTAGATCGAGCACCAGCGCATGAGTCGCCTCGAACACTTCGTCGCGCTCCATGCGCAGACCAGCAAGCTCGTTGATATCGAAAAAACGACGATAGTTGATCTGGTCGCCGGCTACCCGCCAAAAGGCGAGCCGGTAAGCTTGCGCCTCCAGCAGCCCGTGCAGCAGCCCGGGATCCGCCGGTAAGTCGGGACGGCCGTTGTACTCGTCCAGGGCGTGTTCCACGAAGTGCGCGAGGTCGGCATCTTCATGGCACAGCGTGGCCAACCGCCGTTTGTGGATCTCCTTATCGCGCTCCCGATTGGCCTTGGACTCGGGTTCGGTGGCGCTGCGCGGTGGCAGGTTGCCGAAGGCAGTCAGCAGGCTTTGGAACTCTAGCAGCACGCTGTCGCCCGGCCCCAGCCGCGCTTCCAGCTCGCTCAGACGCCGGCCCAGGATGGCGGGATACTCCCGAGGGTCGATGGGAAAACGGTGCTCGTAGTAATGCACCGAGAACTCTCCGGTGCTGGCATCGAACTTGAGCACCAGCTCGCCACGTTCCAGCACGGCGCCGTAGTGATCTCCCAGCACGGGCAGCAATACCTTGCCGCGAAGCTCGTCCTTCAAGGGCACCCAGTCGATGTCGAAGAACTCGGCGTAGGGCGAAGCCTGTCCATTCTCCAGCACCTGCAGCCACCAACGATTGTCCGCCCCCAGCACCCCCATGTGATTGGGCACCACGTCTAGGATCTGACCCATGCCGTGGTCGCGCAACGTGTCGCAGAAGGCCTCGAAAGCCGCCTCGTCGCCGAGTTCCGGGTTGAGCGCCTCGTGGTCGATGATGTCGTAGCCGTGGGTGCTGCCGGGGCGCGCCTTGAGATAGGGCGAGCAGTAGCAGTGACTAACGCCAAGCTGGGTCAGGTAAGGCACCAGGGCAGCCGCATCCGCAAAGGTGAAGCCCGCGTTGAGCTGCAGCCGATAGGTGCCGCGGGGGATTTCGGCCTGGCGCGGAAGCCCGGGCCGCTCCACGGGCAGCAGCGCCGTGACCGCGCGTCCGCGCTCGCCGCGGAGCGCATCGAGGATCACCTCAACGCCTGGGTCCTCGGTCCAGTGCTCGAGCTCCAGTGGCAGCTTGCGGCGCCAATTCGGGTACTCATCGATGCTGCCGGGTAGGTTGACCTGCTCGGTTTGGCCGAATAGGTCCTCGAGCTGGGCCATTGCGCAGCGAGAAGGGGCGCGGGCCAAGTAGCGGTGCACCGCGGCGGCGAGCTCCGGCGTCATCTCCGGATAGACGGCAGGATTGACGTGACCCTCGGGAGGCAGGAGCCCCTCTCGGGTGAGCGCCAACAGCACCCTCGCACGCTCCTCGGCACGCCTGACCACCAGGCTCTCGTACACCTGCTGGTCGGGGAAGAGTTCGAGGTTTCGGCGAAGCTCCAGGTCGATCCCGCTCCAGAATCCCGCCAGTGTCGGCAAGTCATGGGTAGTCACCGCAACCAGGGCGTCCGCTGGATAATGGCTCGGCGGCTGGAAGGCGCCGCTCTCGTCTTTCTCGAAGTACAGCAGGCGGTAGGAGAGTACCCCGATCCCGCTCAGGCCCTCGCGGACCTCTTCCGGAACGGTGCCCAGATCCTCGCCAATGACGAGACAGCGGTTGCGCTGGCTCTCCAGCGCGAGAATTCCCAGCAGGTCCTGAAAGGGATAGTGGACGTAGTCGCCTTCCGCGGCGCTGGCAGCCCCGGGCGGGATCCAGTAAAGGCGGTAGAGCGCCATCACATGGTCGATCCGCAGCGCGCCGGCTTGCGCCATGCCACTGCGCAGAACCGCGATGAATGGCTCGTAGGCTTGCTCCCGGAGCTCACTGGGTATCCAGGGCGGCAGGCCCCAGTCCTGCCCTTTGCGGCTGAAGTCGTCGGGCGGCGCGCCGATGCGCGCGGCGGTGGCGAATAGCTCCGGGTTGGCCCAAACCTCGGCGCCACCCACGTCGCAGCCCACTGCCACATCCTGGTAGATGCCAACGCCCAGTCCAAGCTCGGCCGCGCGGCGGCCAGCGGCCGCGAGCTGGTCATGCGCCAGCCACTGCAAGTATTCGAAGAACTCGATGCGCTCACCATGGGCGGTGGCAAACTCGACGACCGCGCTGCTGTCGATGTCGCGATAGGCTTCCGGCCAGACCGGCCATCCCCAGCATTTCTCGTCGCTCTGGTGCAGCGCTTCCTGAAGAGTCTCGTGCAGCGCATGGCGTCTCAGCGCCTCGCCCTCTGCGCTCTGAAAAGCGTGGAAGGCCCGGCCGCGCTCGGAGTCCGCATCCAGATGGTGTTGGCGAAAGTGCTGATACAGCGGCTCCAGCACGGCGCGTTTGACCCGGGCGACTGCGCCATAGTCCACCAGCTCCGTACTTCGCAAGGCGCGTAGCTCTGCCTGGAATGCCTCGTCGGCAATCAGCGCCTGCGCGGAGCCGCACTCGGCCAGCTCTGGGATGATCTCGATGTCCAGATAGAGTGGATTCAGGAAACGCCGGCTCGACGGGCTGTACGGACTGGCGTGGGTCGGATTGTGGGGAAAAAGCGCGTGCAGCGGGCTCAAGCCCAGCATGCCGGCGCCGGCGTCGGCGGCGAAGGCGAGCAGCCTAAACACGTCGGTGAAGTCACCGGTGCCCCAATTGCGCGCGGAGCGAATGCCGTAGAGCTGCGCCCCCAGACCCCACACTCGGCGGTCGTCTGCCACCGCCTGCGGCCGATAGCATTGCGCTGGCGCCACTACCAGGGACATGGACGCCGGCTCGTCTGCAACGCCCTCGACCGTGAATCGATGGTAGCCGATAGCCGACGGCGGCTCGACGCTCAGGATGCAGCGCAGCCAGGTTTCGCCGCCGATCTCGCGCTGCTCGCACGGTGGTAGATCTTCGGCGGACAACTGCCCGTCACGGGTCGTGCCGCCCTCTTCTTCTAGCCGCCAGGCTATGGTTGCGTTGGCCCGAGATTGCGGCAGATAAAGTGCGACTTCGAGCTGGCCAGCATCTTCCCGAGCAACTTGCACCGGCGGTAGGTGGCGCCGCCAAATGCGTTCCTCGGCGGCTCGTAGTGATGCCTCCGCGGCAGACTCGCTGTCCGCGGCCACACCCATGGCGCCCAGCAAGGCCTGGCGAGTCTCCTCGGCTACCGGGTGCTGGGCGCCCCAGATGTCTTCGTATTCGGAGGCGATACCGTAGTGGTCGCAGAGCGCCTCCAACGCGCCGGTGCTCACAACGCTCCGGCCCCGTTACCGGCGTTGGCGCTGGCAGCCGCCACCCGCCACACTACAGACCATCGCGGCAGCTCGTCCGCTGCCATCTTGGCTTCCGACCTGGGCAGCGTGAACAGCGTCCTCCCGACCTCGGGTGGCAGCAGCTCCGAGCGCAACGGGTGCGGACCCAGGTTGGCCACCAGGGACAGGGACGATCCATCGCCCAGGCGCCAGTGCGCGTGCAGCCCGTCGCCTCCCAACAAGCTCCAGCGACCGGCGTTGCCGCCGGTGCCCGCCAGCCTGGGCACGATCTCCCGCTGCCGCAGCTTCAGCAGCTCCCCATAGTAGGCCAGCCACTCCTGGTGCTCGGCCCGATCCAGAAGCCCCCAATCCAGGCGCGCCAGCTCGAAGGTGGCGGGGTCGTTTGGATCCGGGATGGCCTCCCGGGCGGCCGGGTCGGCGAAGCGCTCGAAGCTCGCGAACTCACCGCGCCGGCCGTCGGTGACCGCTCGTGCCAGCTGCGGACCGAAGTCGCAGAAGAAGGGGAAGGGCTGCGGAGTGGCGAACTCCTCACCCATGAATAGCAGCGGCGGCGAGGGCGCCAGCAACAGCACCGCCAGCACCGCGCGATGGGCCTCGGGTTCTGCCAACACGCTCATGCGCTCGCCCAGCGCCCGGTTGCCCACCTGGTCGTGGTTCTGCAGAAACGCCACGAAGGCGGTGGGCGGCAGATGCCGGCTGGACTCGCCGCGAACCTTGCCACCGCGGTGGGCGGAGCTGTCACCTTGATAGGCATAGCCCTCGGTCAGACAGCGGCCCAGGTGGGCCAGCGGCCGGTCGGCATAGTCGGCGTAGTAGCCGTCGGTTTCACCGGTGAGCACCACGTGCATGGCGTGGTGGATATCGTCGTTCCACTGAGCGGTGTAGGCGCGGGGCCGGCCCTGGGCATCACGGCTCAGAAAGCGTGCATCGTTGTCCTCGTTCTCTAGCACCAGATGCACTGCCCGCTCACGACCGGGGCCTTTGGCCACGTCGCGAGCGAGTTCGTCCAACACGTGCAGGGCAGAGTCGTCGCGGATGGCATGCACGGCGTCCAGACGCAGGCCGTCGAAGTGAAACTCCTGGATCCAATAGAGGGCGTTGTCGATGAAGTAGCGACGCACCTCGGCGCTGCCTGGTTGATCGAAGTTAATGGCCGCGCCCCAGGGCGTGTGATGGGCGTCGGTGAAGAACCCCGGCGCGTAGGCGTGCAAGTAGTTGCCGTCGGGGCCGAAGTGGTTGTAGACCACGTCCAGCAAGACCATCAGCCCACGGCCATGCGCCGCCGCCACTAGGGCCTTCAAGTCCTCGGGCCGGCCGTAGCTCGCGTCCGGCGCGAACGGCAGCACGCCGTCGTAGCCCCAGTTGCAGTGCCCCGGAAAATCCGCCACCGGCATCAGCTCGATGGCGGTCACGCCGAGATCGACCAGATGGTCGAGCTTGTCGACGACACCGGCAAAGGTGCCCTCGGGGCTGAAGCTCCCCACATGGAGCTCGTAGATCACCGCCTCCTCCCAGGGCCGGCCGCGCCAGTCGCCATCGCTCCAGTCGAAGGCGGCGGGGTCGACCACTTCGCTGGGACCGTGGACGTCGGCGCTCTGGAAGCGGGACGCCGGGTCGGGCACCCGCTGTCCGCCGTCGATGGCGTAGCGGTAGCGGCTGCCTACCCGGGCTTGGTCGGAGATCAGCTCGAACCAGCCCCCCTGCAGCCCGCTCATCGGCAGCAGTCGCTCCTCGCCATCGTGCTCCAGGCAACTATCGACTCGAGTGGCGCCGGGCGCCCAGAGCCGGAAGCGCACGCTGCCATCCGGCTGCACCTCGGCGCCAAATTGCATCTGGTGCCGCCGCTTCATGGGCTGCTCCTCAGTTCCCGACCGGCATCGCTGTCGCGGCGCTGGGTCAGCAGCACGAAGCTGCGCGCCGTCAGCGGATAGCTGCCACCGCTCGGTAGGTGTACTCGACGGCCACTGCCGGATTTGGTGCTGGTGTCGATGACCACTTCCCAGGGCACGTCCTCCCGAAACGCCGGCAAGCGGAAGGGAACCTCGTGGTCGGCGGCATTGAGCAGCAGCAGCAAGTCGTCGTCATAGACGGCGCGATTGCGCCTGTCACGCTCCACGGGCTCGGCCCCCGACTTCAGCGCCCCCAGGCAGCGCGCGTAATGCTGATTCCACTGCTCGTCGGTCATCTCGGTGCCATCGGAATTGAGCCAGACGATGTCTTTCATGCCCTCGCCCACCCGCCGACCGGCGAAGAAGCGGCTGCGGCGGAACGAGGGATGCTTGCGGCGCAGGCGCACTACACGCCGCACGAAATTGAGCAGCGAGCGCGCCTCGTCACTGAGGTCCCAATCGACCCAGGTCAGCTCGTTGTCCTGGCAGTAGGTGTTGTTGTTGCCGTCTTGGCTGCGGCCGATCTCGTCGCCCATCAGCAGCATCGGCACACCCTGGGAGAGCAGCAGCGTGGCGAGAAAGTTGCGCTGCTGGCGCCGGCGCAAGGCATTGACCTCCGGGTCGTCGGTGACGCCTTCCTCGCCGCAGTTCCAGCTGCGGTTCTCGGACTCGCCGTCGCGGTTGTCTTCCTGGTTGGCCGCGTTGTGCTTGCCGTTGTAGCTGACCAGGTCGCGCAGGGTGAAGCCGTCGTGACAGGTGACGAAGTTGATGCTGGCCGTGGGCCGGCGGCCGCTGCGCTCGTAGAGATCGCTGGAGCCCGCGAGCCGCGACGCCAGCTCGCCGATGAGCCCACCCTGACCGCGCCAGTAGTCGCGCACCGAATCGCGATAGCGCCCGTTCCACTCGGTCCAGCCCACCGGGAAGTTGCCGACCTGATAGCCGCCCTCCCCCAGGTCCCAGGGCTCGGCGATGAGTTTGGTCTGGGAGATCACCGGGTCCTGATGGATGATGTCCATGAAGGCGCCGAGCTGGTCCACGGCATGAAGCTCTCGCGCCAGGGCCGAGGCGAGATCGAAACGGAAGCCGTCCACGTGCATCTCCTCCACCCAATAGCGGAGGCTGTCCATGATGAGCTGCAGCACCCGCGGGTGCATCATGTTCAAGGTGTTGCCACAGCCAGTGTAGTCCATGTAATAGCGCGGGTTGTCGCCCACCAATCGGTAGTAGGCGGCATTGTCGATACCCCGGAAGCACAGCGTCGGGCCCATCTGGTTGCCCTCGGCGGTGTGGTTGTAGACCACGTCGAGGATCACCTCGATTCCTGCCGAGTGTAGGGTCTTCACCATGGTCTTGAACTCACGCACCGATCCGCTGGCGGAGTAGCGACCGTCGGGGGCAAAGAAGCCGATGGTGTTGTAGCCCCAGTAGTTGCGCAGCCCCTTCTGCACCAGGTGGCGGTCGTCCACGAAGGCGTGCACCGGCATCAGCTCGACCGCCGTCACCCCCAGTCCGCGCAAATAATCGATCACCGGCGCCGCCGTCATGCCGGCGTAGGTGCCGCGCAAGCCCTCCGGCACCTCCGGGTGGCGTTCGGTGAAGCCTTTCACATGCATCTCGTAGATGACCGTGTCGGACCAGGGCGTGCGGGGCGGCTGGTCGTCGCCCCAGCTGAAGGCCGGGTCGATGACCTTGCACTTGGGCATTCCCGGAGCGCTGTTGCGCCGATCCATGGAGAGGTCGTCGTCCCGGTGCCCGAGCCGATAGCCGAAATGCACGTCGGACCATCGAATCTGGCCTTCGGTGGCCCGCGCGTACGGGTCCAGCAGCAGCTTGTTGGCATTGAAGCGTTGGCCGTGGTTGGGTGCATAGGGCCCATGCACCCGGTAGCCATAGAGCAAGCCCGGGCGGGCATCCGGCAAATAGCCGTGCCACACCCGATCGGTCTGCTCCGGCAGCTCGACCCGCTGCACCTCGCGCCGCCCCTTGCTGTCGAACAGGCACAGCTCGACCTTCTCGGCGTGCTCCGAGAACAAGGCGAAGTTGACTCCTTCGCCGTCCCAGGTGGCGCCCAGCGGATAGGGCCGTCCCAACCAGACCCGCGAATAAGGACCGCTCACTGATGGAGGCTCTGATTGCGTCCTCTGCCGTGAAGGAGCACGGTGTCGACTGCCACCTCCGCTCTCCTCAGATTTCCCATCTAGCACCACCTAAAGCTTTGTTCATAATGATTCAAGAGCGCGGCCTACCCGGTTCGAGCAGGGGCGCACCGGCGAACGCGCAATGCACCGTTGACGCCCTTGCACGGTGGGTTAGGCTTCACCAACCTACCCTATGC
>CAZLYT010000525.1:0-5149 GCA_964563515.1 uncultured Candidatus Competibacteraceae bacterium
CCCAGCCAGCAGGCCACCAGGTCGCCAGACTTGGACACGGTGTTGGGCTCGAGCGGGAGGGTCAAACCCAGCACCGTATTCACCGCCTCGAGAAACGCGGAATCGTCAGGGTCCCCCCGGAGGTTGAGATGGCCCAGGAAGGCTCTATCCGACGCTATGACACCGGCATCGGCAGGCGCTGCTGCAGTGGCCCGGCGGCGCAGATCGAAGCGCACCAGTGGGCTTTCTTGGCGAATTGCATCAGACATTTTGGCGCGCTCCCTGTGGATCGTAGAACACGGGGTTGGCGGTCGTGGCGGCGATGACGCGACCATCGGCCAGCGGAACATGGACTTTTTCCCCCAGGCGCGACTGCCCACCCTTGACCAGGGCGAGAGCAATAGAGCGGCCGAGCACGGCGCTGTAGTAGCTGGAGGTCACGTGCCCCACCATGGGCACCGGCATCGGCGCCGAGGGATCGCGCACGATCTGCCCGCCCTCCGGCAACACGCTCTGCGGATCCTCGGTCAGCAGCCCCACCAGCTGCTTGCGATCGGAGCGCACGCAGTCGGCGCGCTTCAGTGACCGCCGACCGAGGAAGTCCTTGTTCTTGGCCAGTATCCCTTCCATGCCCAGGTCCACCGGCGTCACCGAGCCGTCGGTATCCTGGCCTGCGATGATGTAGCCCTTCTCGGCGCGGAGCACGTGCATGGTCTCGGTGCCGTAGGGGGTGATGCCGTAGTCGGCGCCCGCTGCCATCAACGCCTCCCACATGTGGCGACCATAGTTGGCCGATATGTTGACCTCATAAGCGAGCTCGCCGGAGAAGCTGATACGATTCACCCGCGCCGGCACCCCGGCTGCCGTGCCTTCTCGCGAGGACAGGAACGGAAATGCCTCGGCCGAGAAGTCGATGCCCTCGCACACCGCACTCACCACCTTGCGGCTGTTCGGGCCCACCACCGCGGCGGTGGCCCAGTGGTCGGTGACCGAGGTCAAGTAGACCTTCAGCTCCGGCCACTCGGATTGCAGCCAGCGCTCCATCCAGGCGAGCACCCGGGCGGCGCCACCGGTGGTGGTATGCATGAAGTAATGGTCCTCGGCGAGGCGAATAGTCACGCCATCATCCATGACCATGCCGTCCTCGCCCAGCATGAAGCCGTAACGGGCGCGGTTGATGCCGAGCTTCAGCCAGCCGTTGGTGTAGATGCGGTTCAGGAACTCACCCGCATCGGGACCCTTGACCTCGATCTTGCCGAGTGTGGAGGCGTCCATGATGCCGACGCTGTTGCGGGTCGCCAGGCACTCGCGGTTGACCGCGTCTTGCATCGACTCGCCCGGTTTCGGGTAGTACCAGGGGCGCTTCCATTGGCCGACGTTCTCGAACTTGGCGCCGTGCTCCACGTGCCACTGATGCAGGGCGGTCTTGCGCACGGGGTCGAACAGCTCGGGGCCGATATCGCGGCCCGCCATGGCACCGAAGGTCACCGGCGTGTAATTGGGCCGGAAGGTGGTGGTGCCCGTGGTCGGAATGTCGTTGCCGAGCGCCTGGGCCAGGATGCCCATGCCGTTGATGTTGCCCACCTTGCCCTGGTCGGTGCCGAAGCCCATGGCGGTGTAGCGCTTGACGTGCTCCACCGAGTGGTAGCCTTCCCGCGCGGCCAGCATGATGTCGGAGGCACCGACATCGTTCTGGGGGTCGACGAACTGCTTCGGCCCGTGGCCCGGACGATGCGGTGAGGGCACTAGCCACATAGGCCGCAATGGCTCTTCGCCCACCTCCTCGGTGCGCGGAAGGCTGGCCACGGGCCCGTCGTCGAAACCCGCGGCACGAGCGGCCTCGCTGCCGGCCGCGAAGCCTTCTGCCAAGCACTGCCCGAGCGAGAAGGCGCCGTTGGCGGCGCCCGCCGAGCGCTCCGTTTGGACCGACTGACCGGGGACGAAGCACGCCTTGGCCTCGTCCCAGCGGGCCTTTCCGCCGGACTGGGCATGAAGGTGCACCGCTGGATTGCACCCGCCGGACACGGCTAGCAGATCACAGGCGAAGGGGCGGCCCGCGCCCTGTACCGCGCTGCCGTCATGGGACAGCGTCATGACCTCGACGCCTCGGACCCGCTTGCTCCCCTTCACGTCAACCACGGCACTGCCGGCGACGATCTCGATGCCGGCCTCGCGCGCACGCCGCGGCAGCGCGCCGTTCGGCTGCCGGCGAACGTCCACAACCGTCACCTGCGTCTTGACCTCGGCCAGATCCAGCGCGGTTCGATAGGCGCTGTCGTTGTTGGTAAAGACGGCCACCTGGCGGCCCGGCACCACCGCGTAGCGGTTGATATAGGTCGAGACGCTGGATGCCAGCATGACACCCGGCCGGTCGTTGTTGGCGAACACCAGCGGCCGTTCGATGGCGCCAGCAGCGATCACTAACTGTCGGGCGCGCACTCGCCACACCCGCTCCCGGGGACCGGCACGCGCAGGCTCGGGTAGATGATCGGTCAACCGCTCCGCGACGGTGAGGAAGTTGTGGTCGTGGTAACCGTAAACGGTGCTGCGTGGCAGCAGGCGCACCTCGTCCGCAGCCTCGAGCTCCGCCACCGCCTTTGCCGCCCAATCGTTGGCGGGCGCGCCATCAATGGTCTCGCGGCTGCCGCGGAGGCTGCCGCCGAGCTCGTTCTGCTCGTCGGCCAGGATTACCCTGGCACCAGAGCGTGCCGCCGCGAGCGCCGCCGCGAGCCCTGCCGGACCCCCTCCCACGACGAGAACGTCGCAGTGGGCATTGGTCTTGTCGTAGTCGTCCGGATCGGGTTGGCTCGGTGATTCGCCGAGGCCGGAGGCCTTGCGGATGAAGTGCTCGTAGCGCAGCCAGAGGCTCTTCGGCCACATGAAGGTCTTGTAGTAGAAGCCGGCCGGCATCAGCTTCGCGAACCAGTTGTTGAGGGACATCAAGTCGAAGTCCAGGCTGGGCCAGCAGTTGACGCTGCGCGCGGTCAGTCCGTCGTAGAGCTCGGTCTGGGTGGCGCGCGGGTTGGGCACCGTGCGGTTAGCGGTTCCGAGCTGCAGGATGGCATTGGGCTCCTCCGCACCCGCGCCGAGGATGCCTCGGGGGCGATGGTACTTCCAGCTCCGTCCCACCAGATGGACATCGTTGGCGAGCAGGGCCGAGGCCACGGTATCGCCCTCGAAGCCTTGATAGCTTCTGCCATTGAAATTAAATGTGACGGGCCTGGCGCGGTCGATGCGCCCGCCCGCCGGGAGTCGATTCGGCTGTGTCATTGCCCACCTCCGGCCGGCTGCTCGCCCACTCGATAGACGTGTTTGATCTGGTAGCTCACGGTGTCGCGCTCGACGTTGAACCAGCGCCGGCAGCCGGCCGCGTGGTTCCACTGTTCGCGATGTAGGCCCTTCGGGTTCTTGCGCATGAAGAGGTATTCCGCCCATTCGGGATCACTGAGGGCGTCGGGGTCTTTGGGTCGGACGATGTGGGCCTCTCCGCCGCAAGTGAATTCGCTTTCGTCGCGGGGCCCACACCAGGGGCATGAAATCAACATCATGGGAAATCCTCCTAGTGAGCCACGCCGGCGGCGCCGTGCTCGTCGATCAGAGCGCCAGTGGTGAAACGCTCCAGCGCGAACGGCGCGTTGAGGGGATGCGGCTCGTCGCGGGCGATGGTGTGAGCGAAGGTCCAGCCGGAGCCAGGGGTCGCCTTGAAGCCACCGGTGCCCCAGCCGCAGTTGAAATAAAGCCCCTGCACCGCGGTCTTACTGATGATCGGGCAGGCATCGGGGCAGACGTCCACGATCCCGCCCCACTGGCGATTCATGCGCACGCGGCTGAAGATCGGAAACAGCTCCTTGATGGCCGCAATATTGCCTTCGATGGTGTGGTAGCTGCCGCGCTGGCCGTAGCCGTTGTACTGGTCGACGCCCGCGCCGATCACCAGATCGCCCTTATCGGACTGGCTGATGTAGCCGTGCACCGCGTTGGACATGACTACCGTGTCCAGCACCGGCTTGATGGGCTCGGAGACCAGCGCCTGCAGCGGATGGCTCTCGATGGGCAGGCGCACACCCGCCATTTCCGCCAGCACGCTGGCATGACCGGCCACCACTACGCCGACCTTGGGGGCCTGGATGAAGCCTCTGTTGGTCTCCACCCCCACGACCCGTCCATTGTCTCGGCGAATGCCGGTGACCTCGCACTTCTGGATGATGTCCACGCCGCGGGCGTCGGCGGCGCGGGCAAAGCCCCAGGCCACCGCATCGTGGCGCGCCACCCCCGCCCGGGGCTGGAAGGAGGCGCCGAGCACCGGGTAGCGGGCATCCGGTGAGCAGTTGAGGATAGGGATGCGCTTCTTCAGCTCGTCTGCGAGTACCACCTCGCCGTCGATGCCGTTCAAGCGATTGGCATTGACGCGGCGCTCGATATCGCGCATGTCCTGGAGGGTGTGGCCCAGGTTGTAGACCCCGCGCTGGCTGAACATGACGTTGTAGTTCAGGTCCTGGCTCAAGCCTTCCCACAGCTTCATGGCCTTCTCGTAAAGGTGCGCCGCCTCGTCCCACAGGTAATTGGAGCGCACGATCGTGGTATTGCGGCCGGTGTTTCCGCCCCCCAACCAGCCTTTTTCTAGCACGGCGACATTGGAAATCCCGTGCTCCTTGGCGAGGTAATAGGCGGTGGCGAGACCATGACCCCCGCCGCCGACGATCAACACTTCGTAGATTCGCTTCGGTTCGGGGCTACGCCAAGCCGGTTGCCATTTTTCATGATGGCTCAATGCATTTCGCGCAAGGCTGAAAATCGAATACTTGTTCATTGCAGTGTCCTGAAATTGACTTGGCCGCCATATAGCCGCTGACGTTGTTTGAGCGCGCCCTGACACTCACCACGGCCGGCAATGCCGCGGTGTGAACGATGGTTCAGGTAAGGGCCAGGAACGTCTGGAACGTTCCTGGCCTCGCGCTAGTCGGTGTTAGCGCATGACGATGTTGTGCTCAGGGCCGTAGGGGAACTTGATGATGTCCTCGGCGCCGTCCTCGGTGACCACCAGGATGTCGTGCTCTCGATAGCCGCCCGCACCCGGCTGGCCCTCCGGGATCATGATCATCGGCTCCATCGAGACCACCATGTTCGGCTCGAGCACGGTCTGGATGTCCTCGCGCAGCTCCAGCCCCGC
>CAZLYT010000526.1:0-3353 GCA_964563515.1 uncultured Candidatus Competibacteraceae bacterium
GCCGGGTTCCGACTCGTCCGAGTTGCAGACCAGATACATCTGGCCGTCGTAGTTCTTGGGCATGAAGCTCCATTTCAGCCCGGTGGGAAAGCCAGCGCCCCCCCGCCCGCGCAGGCCCGAGGACTTGATTTCCTCGATGATGTCGGCGCGCGACTGGCGCTCGCTCAGAATCCGTTGCCATACCTGATAGCCGCCGATCTTGCGGTAGGTGTCCAAGGACCAGGGCTGATCGTGTCCGAGGGTTGCGTAACAGACCTCGTTAGCCATGCCTCACTCCAGGCCCGCCAAGATGGCGTCTACCTTCTCGGGCGTAAGGTTCTCGTGGTAGACGTGGTTCACCTGCATCATCGGCGCACCGCAGCAGGCCGCCAGGCACTCTTCCTCGCGCTTGAGGTAGAACTTGCCGTCCGTCGTGCTCTCCCCGAGCCGAATTCCAAGGCGCTGCTCCAGGTGCGCAACGATCTCGTCGGCGCCCCGCAGCATGCAGGAGACGTTGGTGCAGACCGAGATGCTGTGACGACCCACTGGCCGCGTCTCCAGCATCGAGTAGAAGGTCGCCACCTCGTACACGGCGATGGCTGGCAGCTCCAGATAGTCGGCAACAGCGTCCATGAGGGGGCGAGTCAGATAACCGCCATTGTCGTGCTGCACCGCACGCAGGGCGGCCAGCACCGCCGACCGTTTGCCCTCGGGCGGGTAGCGGGTCAACCAGTGGTCAATTTCCTCGCGGACATGGTCCGACAGGGTGGCCTGCTCGCTCTCGGTGCTCACCGGTCGATCTCTCCGAACACGACATCCAAGGTTCCTATCACCGCCACCACGTCGGCGAGCATGTGCCCTCGCACCAGGTAGTCGATACCTGCCAGGTGGGCGAAGCCCGGTGCCCGGATCTTCAGGCGATAGGGTTTGTTGGCGCCATCGGAGATGATGTAGCAGCCAAACTCGCCCTTGGGATGCTCCACCGCTGCGTACACCTGTCCTTCCGGGGTGCAGTAACCCTCGGTGAACAGCTTGAAGTGATGGATGAGAGCCTCCATGTCCTCCTTCATCTCCTCGCGATTGGGCGGGCGCACCTTGAAGTCGTCCACCATGACGGGGCCTGGATGATTCTTCAGCCAATCCACGCACTGGCGCACGATGCGGTTGGATTGGCGCATCTCCTCGATCCGCACCAGGTAGCGGTCGTAGCAGTCACCGTTGCTTCCCACCGGAATGTCGAAGTCCATCCGGTCATAGACTTCGTAAGGCTGGCGCTTGCGCAGATCCCAAGGCACGCCGGAGCCACGCAGAACGGGACCGGAGAAGCCGCGGTTCAACGCCTCCTCCGCACTCACCACACCGATACCCACCGTGCGCTGCTTCCAGATCCGGTTGTCAGTGAGCAAGGTCTCGTAGTCGTCCACGCGCGACGGAAAGCGCTCACTGAAGGCCTCGATGAAGTCGAGCACGGTGCCGGAGCGGATCTCGTTGAGCTGGTCCACCTCACGCCGACTGCGGAACTTGGAGTACTCGTAGCGGGGCATGCGGTCGGGGAGATCGCGGTAGACGCCGCCAGGACGGTAGTAGGTGGCGTGCATGCGCGCACCCGACACCGCCTCGTAAACGTCCATCAAATCCTCGCGCTCCCGGAAGCAGTACAGGAACACGGTCATGGCACCGATGTCGAGACCGTGAGCACCCAGCCACATGAGGTGGTTGAGGATGCGGGTCAGCTCGTCGAACAACACCCGGATGTACTGGGCCCGAAGCGGCGGCTCGAGTTCGAGCAGCTTCTCGATGGCAAGCACGTAACCGTGCTCGTTGCACATCATGGACACGTAGTCCAGCCGGTCCATGTAGCCGATGCTTTGGTTGAAGGGCTTGCTTTCGGCGAGCTTCTCAGTGGCGCGGTGCAATAATCCGATATGCGGATCGGCGCGCTGGATCACCTCGCCGTCGAGCTCCAGCACCAGGCGCAGGACACCGTGGGCGGCCGGATGCTGGGGGCCGAAGTTCAAGGTGTAGTTGCGGATCTCAGGCATCGCCCTCGCCTTCCTTCGCCGGGAGGTCCTCGACTTGGTAGCGGTGGTCGTGGCGAATCACCCGCGGCACCAGCACTCGTGCTTCGATGCTGACGGGCTGGTAGACAACCCGGCCACGCTCCGGGTCATAGCGCATCTCCACCTGGCCGATCAGCGGAAAGTCCTTGCGGAAGGGGTGTCCGATGAAACCGTAATCGGTGAGGATGCGGCGCAGATCCGGATGACCTTCGAACACGATACCGAACAGGTCGAAGGCCTCGCGCTCGTACCAGTTGGCGCTGCGCCACACCTCCACCAGCGACGGCACCACCGGCATATCGTCATCGGGAGCAAAGCAGCGCAAGCGCAGCCGACGATTATAGCGATACGACAATAGATGGATGACGACGCCGAATCGGCGGCTGCGGTCGGCCGCGGCGTAGCGCTGCACACTTTTCAGCCCGCGCCCGGTGGCGCGCTCGACCACGCCGCGGGAGAAACCGGTGCGGGTGGTCTCGTTGGTGGCCCACTCACCCTGACCGTAGGCGGCATAGTCGACACCGCAGAGATCCACCATCTGCTCGAAGCTGAAAGGCTCCTCTTCGCGCAGGGCGGTGCAGACCTGGATCCAGTTCTGGGCCGCCACCTCGGCAGTGACCTCACCAAATGCCTCGCGCGGCTCGATCAGGTCTGCGAAGCGATCCGTCAGTTGCTCGGCGAATATCGGCATGTTTATCGTCGCTCGTCGCCCAAGCGTCGCCCAGCCGAGTGGCGGAGACGTCATGGACTCGATTGGATTACACCGGCCATGGCCGGTGGGTCAGCGCGCAATGGTGTTGGTGCGCCGAATCTTCTTTTGCAGCTGGATGATTCCGTACAGCAGTGCTTCGGCTGTCGGTGGACAGCCCGGCACATACACATCGACCGGCACGATGCGGTCGCAGCCACGCACCACGGCGTAAGAGTAGTGGTAGTAGCCACCCCCGTTGGCGCAGGACCCCATGGAGATCACCCAGCGGGGCTCGGCCATCTGGTCGTAGACTTTGCGCAGGGCCGGCGCCATCTTGTTCACCAGCGTGCCCGCAACAATCATCACGTCGGATTGGCGCGGACTCGCCCGAAACACTATACCGAAGCGATCCAGGTCGTATCGAGCTGCGCCCGCGTGCATCATCTCCACCGCGCAGCAGGCGAGCCCGAAGGTCATCGGCCACATGGACCCGGTCCGGGCCCAATTGATCAGCTTGTCCGCGGTGGTCGTGACGAAGCCTTCACGGAGGACACCTTCTACTCCCACTCCAGGGCACCTCGCTTCCACTCATAAACAAAGCCCACTACCAGAATCGCCAGGAA
>CAZLYT010000527.1:0-2685 GCA_964563515.1 uncultured Candidatus Competibacteraceae bacterium
CAACTCCAAAGGGTCGCGGAGGGCTTACGCAAGCACCCGGCCAGGTTCGGGGCCGTCCGAAATAATCGCATCAAATCAATATGCTGAGGAGGAAAAGCCGATTCGTGGCGCGGTCCGAAGCGTGTACTAACCACCATATACGGAGGTCTGCCACCGCATGTGGCGGCGGCAGCGACGGAGGCGTTCAATGGCAGTTGCGTCCGTCGTCATCGGTTGGGCAGGCGGCGGATTTTCGATTCCGCTGTTGCCCCAACCGCAGGCCGCCGCCGAGTGGAATTGCAGTTCGGGTGCGGCCGCCAGCGTTGCGAGGCTGCGAGCAGTCAGTGGCGCACGACTGAGACTGAACAAGTTACCGGGGACAGCCTATTTAGCGCCTCCGAAGAAGACTCCGAAGGGCGGTAGCACGAGATTGATACCTTCGAGTGCCGCCTCGAATCCGTGCCCGGAAAGGGGTTGCCATCGCTCGCTGGAGCGCGTTTCGGCCGCCGAATTGGAGAAGTTGAAGACACACAGTAGCCGCTCATTGGAGTGCCGCCGTTCGAAGGCGTAGATCGGGTCCGGCTTCTCGATCAGCACTTTGTCGCCGAATATCAAAGCAGGGTGCTGCTTACGCCAAGCCAAGAAGCGGCGATAGCTGTTGAGCACCGACTTCGGGTCGGCTTCCTGGTGGTCCACGCACAGATCCAGGTGCTCATGCCAGACGGGAAGCCACGGCACCCCGCTCGTAAAGCCTGCACGGTCCGGTTCGTCCGTCCACGGCATCGGCGTTCGGCAGCCGTCGCGACCCTGGAACATTGGGTAGAACTCGATGCCCCAAGGGTCGCGTAACGCTTCCAAGGGCAGATCGGCTTCGGTCAGGCCAAGCTCCTCGCCCTGATAGAGGCAGATGCTTCCGCGCAGTGACAACAAGCACGCCATCAGCAGCTTGGCGAGTGCCGGCCGGTCTCCGCCGAGCCCAGGCAACCTGCCCCAGCGGCTGACCACCCGCTTGCAGTCATGGTTGCCGAAGGCGTGGGTGGCCCAACCGGCGCCGATCTCGTTCTCGAAGCGGCCGATGACCGAGCGCATCTGTTGGAGTCCGAACTCCTCCTTGATCAGCTGGAAGGTATAGCCGGTGTGGAGTGCGTCCTCGCCCTGGGTGTAACGGGCGGTGGCCGAAATGCTGTCCACATCGGCGATTTCGCCCAGCATGAAGCGGTCGGGATATCGATTGACGAGGGCGCGTAGGGACGCAAATCGCTTCATGATGTCGGGATGGTCCCGGTCATAGAGATGCTGCTGGTAGGCGAAGGGCATGTCTTTGGAGGCTGGACTGTCGCCGGCTGCGGCTTCGCCAACGGGTGGGTTGTCACGAAGCTCGGGATCGTGCACCAGGGTGGTGATGGCATCGAGCCTCAGACCGTCGACACCGCACTTCAGCCAGAACTCGACTTCTCCCAGCATGGCCTCGACGACGTCCGGATTGTGCCAGTCGAGGTTGGGCTGGGCCTCCAGAAAGTGGTGCAGATAGTACTGGCGCCGTCGCGGTTCCCACTTCCAGGACGGACCGCCAAATGCCGCCATCCAGTTGTTGGGTGGCGTGCCGTCTGCCTTGGCCTGTGCCCACACGTACCAATCGGCTTTCGGGTTGGTGCGGCTCTGTCGGCTCTCTTGGAACCAGGGATGCTGGTCGGACGTGTGCGCCAGCACCATGTCGACCATGACCTTCAGTCCCCGAGCGTGAGCGGCTTCGACTAGGCGATCGAAATCCGCATTGCTGCCGAAAATGGGATCAACGGTGCGGTAGTCGGAGACATCGTAGCCGTAGTCTTTCATCGGCGACTTGAAGAAGGGTGAGATCCACAAGGCGTCGACCCCGAGCGATGCGACGTAGTCGAGCTTCGAGAAGATGCCTGGAAGATCGCCAATGCCGTCGCCGTTGGAGTCGAAAAAGCTCCGCGGATAGACTTGGTAGATCACTGCGCCGCGCCACCAGGGCGGGTTCGGAGAGGACCTTTTGGTGCTCATTTTCGGTGATTTCCTCTGGGCTGGGACGAATCGAGAACGAGAGCAGCCACAAATCGAGAGCGCATTCCCGTGTGAATCTGTAGACGCCGACACCGGAGTTGGTGGCCGTCAAAGTCTGCCGCATCTTCCACGGTCGCTGTTCCCGATCCAGTGCCTGGTGCCAGCGTTCCCGACTAACATCATTCAGGGCGTTGTTCAGCCTAAAACCGTTTGGCACCCAGAATTCCCCTAGCCCGGCAGTTGTAGGAGCTTCCGTCCAGCCTCCGGCCGCGCGACAGCGCGCCGAAGCTAGCCGGAGCATAGACTTCCACATCGATGATACCAGCGACTCGCAAGTCTTCTTGCGGAGGAACCGACGACCTTAGAATTGGCCAGTGGGCGCCAATACGGATGGAAACCAGTTGATATTGTCGATATTCAACTTCTATGCGCCCGGCGGATTTCGTTGCAGCGCCACCTTCACGAGAAATCCTTGAGTTCAGTTCTGGTTGATGCCCAGTAAAGACCCCGGCGTCTGCCAGGGTGTTGGCTTGGTGGGATCGAGCTCTCTCTGGCCGGACCGCGCAACAAGGGAATCCTCAATGGTGTCGGGCTAAGTCAACTAGCGTACAACTCGAAAAGTCCGCACAGCTGAGATCCCGGCGGGACTGAACCCATCGGTGCGTGCGCAGGCTGCCG
>CAZLYT010000528.1:0-38442 GCA_964563515.1 uncultured Candidatus Competibacteraceae bacterium
GAGTCGTCGTCATCGCCCACCCAGGCCTCGAACAGGTCACCGAGGATGTAGAGCGCCTGGTTGCCGGGCACACGGTCCTGCAGGAAGCGCAGGAAAAGCTCCGTGATGTCCGGTCGTGCCGGGTCCAGATGCAAATCGGAAATGAAAAGTACTGCCACGATTCAGCCGCCGATCTCGACCCGCTCGATGACCACCTCGTCACTGGGCACGTCGCGGTGAGGGCCGTGGCTGCCGGTGCTGACGGCCGCGATACGCTCGACCACGTCCATACCCTCCACCACCTCTGCGAACACGCAATAGCCCCAACCTTGGGATGTGGTCGCGGTATGATTCAGGAAGTCGTTGTCTGCCAGGTTGATGAAGAATTGCGACGACGCCGAGTGCGGATCACTGGTGCGAGCCATGGCGACCGTGCCGCGCGCATTCTTCAGGCCATTGTCAGCCTCGTTGCCCACCGGTGCTTTGGTGGGCTTGGAATGCAAACCGGCGGTCATTCCGCCGCCCTGAATGACAAAGCCCCGCACCACCCGGTGAAACAGAGTGCCCTCATAGAAGCCGTCGCGGGCATAGGCCATGAAGTTTTCACAGGTGGCCGGGGCCTGCTCGTGATTCAATTCGATGGCGATCTCCCCATGATTGGTGTGCAATCGGATCATCGGGGTCTCCTTGGCGGGACCTGCCCGCAGCGATGGGTTGCAGGGAAGGAGGTAGCTAGTCCTGATAGCTCACCTGCTGACCTGACGAAATATCCAGTTTGGCTGGCCACCTTCCGGAGCGCCGCCCCCGGATACTCACTCGGACACGGTAGCCCGCTCGATGGTTACTGTCTGCTGCGGCACATCTTCCCGGAATGGACCGGCCGCGCCCCGGGGCAGGGCAGCGATGGCGTCGACCACTTCCATGCCCTCGGTGACTTGGCCAAAGACACAGTAGCCCCAGCCTGAAGGATTCTTGCCGCGATGATCCAGGAAATCGTTGTCGGCCAGGTTGATGAAGAACTGATTGGTCGCCGAATGAGGATCGCCGGTGCGAGCCATGGCGATGGTACCGCGGGTATTCTGCAGACCGTTGTCGGCTTCGTTGGTGATGGGTGCCGCGGTTGGGCCCCGCTCGAATTCGCTGTCGAAGCCGCCACCCTGGATCATGAAGCCCGGAATCACGCGGTGGAAAATGGTGCCCTCGTAATCGCCGCGACGCACGTACCCGAGGAAATTCTCTACCGTCGCCGGGGCAGCGGCCTCATCCAACTCCAGCACGAAGGTGCCCATGCTGGTCTGCAGCGTGACCTGCGTGGATGCCTGCGCCGAAAAGCTGAGCAGGAGACAAATGCCGGTAGTCCAAGCTAGCCAGGGACGCATGCGTTGTTTCCTCCATTGCTGTAAAGCGCGAAAGGATAGCAGCAAGCGACCTCGGCTGGCGCGCGCCTGCGTTGACGCATCTGAGGGCGCGTCGGTATGATTCGCGCTCCCGACATCCGGGGTGTTCATCTGTAGGTCCCCGGGGTATGGCGCAGTCTGGTAGCGCACCTGCTTTGGGAGCAGGGGGCCGGGGGTTCGAATCCCTCTACCCCGACCATCGCCGTCATCCGGATTTCGGGGATGGAGAGCCGAGGCGCAACGGGTCCAGCGCCCGTAGCTCATTTGGATAGAGCATCGGACTTCTAATCCGAGGGTAGCAGGTTCGAGTCCTGCCGGGCGCGCCAAGTCCGATCGATCACGAAGGTGGATGTAGCTCAGTTGGTAGAGCCCTGGATTGTGGATCCAGTCGTCGTGGGTTCGAGTCCCATCATCCACCCCACCTTTCGGGCCGTTAGCTCAATTGGTAGAGCAGTTGACTCTTAATCAATTGGTTGTAGGTTCGAGTCCTACACGGCCCACCATCCGACCAGGGGCTGCGTCAGCGCAGCCCCTTTTCTGCTTGAAAGGGAGCGGTTCGCTCACGCCGATGTCGAGCGTACCGGACGGCTTTGCGCGAAAGTGGCGGAATTGGTAGACGCGCTGGATTTAGGTTCCAGTGGGCTTAGCCCGTGAGAGTTCGAGTCTCTCCTTTCGCACCAGCACGAACATCACATCGCAGCATGGGTTCAGCAGGTTCCGGGGGCGGTGTCTGGATCCGGGAGATCGAGCATGCAGGTATCGGTTGAAGTCCTGGAAGGTCTGCAGCGGCGGCTGACAGTCCAGGTACCCTCCAACGACATCCAGGGCGAAGTGGAGCGCCGGTTGCGGGATCTGAGTCGTCGCGTGCGGCTCGACGGTTTCCGCCCGGGCAAGGTCCCCATGAAAGTTCTCAAGCGCCGCTTTGGCCAGTCGGTGCTGGCCGAGGTGACCCAGGAAGTCATCGAGAAGAGCTTCGTGGACGCGGTCAGCCGGGAGCAGTTGCGCCCGGCGGGCGGTCCCCGCATTCATGCTCACCAGCCCAAGGAGGGTGAGGACTACAGCTTCCAGGCGACATTCGAGGTCTACCCCGAGATATCGGTGCAGGGGATCGACTCGATCGCCATCAAGCGGCCGGTCGCCAGTGTCAGCGACACCGAGGTGGAGGAGATGCTGGACCGGCTGCGCCGGCAGCGCCAGACCTGGCACCCCGTGGAACGGTCCGCCGAGCAGGGAGATCGCGTCGTCATCGACTTCAAGGGTGTGCTGGAAGGAGAGAGCGAGCCCTTTCCCGGCGGCACCGGCGAAGATCTGCCGGTGGTGCTGGGCTCGGGCGGTTTGATCCCGGGTTTCGAAGATAAGTTGCGTGGTGCCAATGCGGGTGATGAGCGGCGCTTCAGCCTGACGTTCCCCGAGGGCTATCAGGCCGAGGCGCTAGCGGGCAAGGTGGCCGAGTTCGGGGTCAAGGTCAACGCCGTCGAGGCCTCCGAGCTGCCGGAGCTGGACGAGCAATTCGCCCGCGCTTTCGGCATCGAGGACGGTAGCCTGGAGCGGCTTCGCTCCGAGCTGCGGGCGAATCTGGAGCGCGAGCTGGCTCAAGCTGTGCGTCGGAACCTCAAAGAGCAGGTGATGCACGCGCTGCACGAGGCGAACCAGGTCGACCTGCCCAAGGTCTTAGTTGAGCAGGAGGTGCGAGCGTTAGCGACACAGACAGGGGCGCTGCCAGCCGACGCCGAGGCGTCCGCGCCGGTTCCCAGTGAGGTGCGCGAGCGTGTGGAGGGTGGCGCCCAACGCAGGGTAGGCCTGGGACTCGTAGTGGCAGAGATTGTGCGTAGCAACCACCTGAAGCCGGATCCCAGCCGCATCGAGGCCGAGCTCGACCGGCTGGCTGCGAGCTACGAACGTCCAGATGAGGTCAAACAGTGGTACCGCCAGAACCAGCGCGCGATCGAGTCGTTGCGAGCGATGGTGTTGGAGGATCAGGTGGTCGACTGGGTGCTAGAGCGGTGCCGGGTCGAAGACAAGCCCACCACATTTGCCGAGGTCACCGGCGGCTCCGCAGCCACCGATACCGCTCCGGCAGGAGAACCGTCGTGACTGATACCATGCGGGAAACCCGCGCGTTGAACCTGGTTCCAATGGTCGTCGAGCAGACGGCGCGCGGTGAGCGTGCCTACGACATCTACTCGCGCCTACTCAAGGAACGGGTGATCTTCGTCGTGGGGCCCATCGAGGACTACATGGCGAACCTGGTGGTGGCGCAGCTGTTGTTTCTAGAGGCCGACAACCCGGACAAGGACATCCACATCTACATCAACTCACCGGGCGGCGGGGTGACGGCGGGCATGTCGGTCTACGACACCATGCAGTTCGTCAAGCCCGAGGTCAGCACACTCTGCGTTGGCCAGGCAGCGAGCATGGGCGCGGTCCTGCTGGCCGGCGGCGCGTCCGGAAAGCGCTTTTGCCTGCCTAACTCGAGGATGATGATTCATCAGCCGTTGGGGGGCTTCCAGGGTCAGGCTGCCGACATCGACATCCATGCCCGGGAGATCCTGCGATGGCGCCACCGCCTGAACGAGGTTCTGGCCAAGCACACGGGACAGCCCATCGAGCGGATCGCCAGCGATACTGATCGCGACAACTTCATGGGCGGTGAGGCGGCCGTCGAGTATGGATTGATCGACAAGGTGCTGGACCGGCGTGTGCCACTTGCCGAGTGATGCCCACTATGCTGCTGCGCGCCTTGCCAAGGCGAACACGACGTTGTTGAATAGCCAGACAATGGCCGAGGTTGCGGTGACGGCAATACCCTCGGTCCGGGCCTTGGCGGCCCAGGCTCCGCAATCCGTGGCATAGGAATTGCCGACTCGCCTGGATCGTGCGGCCGTTGCAGTGGCCCGCGACACCGGCCGGAGAGACGAGGATAATCTATGAGTGCCACCGACAGGGGTGATGATGGCAAGCTCCTGTACTGCTCCTTCTGCGGCAAGAGCCAGCATGAGGTTCGCAAGTTAATTGCCGGCCCCAACGTATTCATCTGCGATGAATGCGTCGAGCTTTGTAATGACATCATCCGTGAGGAACTGGAGGAGAAGGAGGCTGCCAAGCGCAGCGCGCTCCCGAAGCCTCACGAGATCCGAAATGTTCTCGATCAGTATGTGATCGGACAGGACCGGGCCAAAAAGGTACTGTCCGTCGCCGTCTACAACCACTACAAGCGTCTCGAGGTCAGCCAGGACAAGGAGCGGGGCGAGGTAGAGCTTGCCAAGAGCAACATTCTTCTGATCGGCCCCACTGGCTCGGGCAAGACGCTACTCGCCGAGACCCTAGCGCGGCTGCTCAACGTCCCGTTCACCATCGCCGACGCAACCGCGCTCACCGAAGCCGGGTACGTCGGTGAGGATGTCGAGAACATCATCCAGAAGCTGTTGCAGAAGTGCGACTACGACGTTGAGAAGGCGCAGACAGGAATTGTCTACATCGACGAGATCGACAAGATCTCCCGCAAGTCCGACAACCCGTCCATCACCCGGGACGTGTCGGGAGAGGGTGTGCAGCAGGCGCTGCTGAAGCTCATCGAGGGGACCGTGGCATCGGTGCCGCCCCAGGGAGGCAGGAAGCACCCGCAGCAGGAGTTCCTGCAGGTCGACACCTCCAACATCCTCTTCATCTGTGGTGGCGCCTTTGCCGGGCTCGAGAAGATCATCCAGCAGCGGTCGGCACGGGGCGGGATCGGCTTCTCCGCGGAGGTCCGAGGACAGGCGGAGATTCGCAGCGTCGGGAACCTGTTGATGGACGTAGAGCCGGAGGATCTGATCCGTTTCGGCTTGATCCCCGAGTTCGTCGGTCGCTTGCCGGTGCATGCCACGCTCCAGGAGCTGGACGAGGATGCGTTGGTCAAGATTCTGGTGGAACCCAAGAATGCGATCACGCGCCAGTTCCAGAAGCTCTTCGAGATGGAGGGCGTGGATCTAGAGTTCAGGGAGGACGCTCTGCGAGCGATCGCACGCAGAGCCATGCAACGCAAGACCGGCGCCCGTGGCCTGCGGACGATATTGGAGCAGGTCCTGCTCGATACGATGTACGAGCTGCCGGCGATGGAGAACGTCAGCAAGGTCGTCATCGACGACCCGGTGATCGTCGGCGAATCCAAGCCCTACTTCATTTTCGAGAATGCGGATACGCGCAAGGTCGCGTCCGACTGAGCGCATCACCGGAGCCGCGCCTTGCCGAGCTGATTGACAGGGCGCCGCCGGTGCTCGGCGGCCGTCGATCTTCAAGGATGGGCGCGACTATGGTCCCGGGCGCCGTCAGTCGGGGAAGACCCATGTCCGAGCGGCGCGTCGGTCGTTCCCAATCCGTTCGTTGGTTACGCCCTTGAAATGGGCGTACCGTCCCATATCTGTTAAGGAGGCGCAGACTAATCCCGTACGGAATAGTCTGCGCCTCCTCGAGTGCTGGTCGTCCGCCGCCGAGCTTCGGTTGGCGGGCGCGGTTCGTGCCAAGCTCAACTGCACCTAGAGGCCAAGCATGGCTAAGACTCCAAAAGTATCTGCCGTTGAAGGGCAACTGCCGGTATTGCCGTTGCGCGACGTGGTGGTTTATCCGCACATGGTCATCCCGCTGTTCGTGGGACGTGCTCGCTCGATCAGCGCCCTGGACGCGGCGATGGAGGCAGACAAGCGGATTCTGCTGGTGGCTCAAAAGAGCGCAGAGGTCGATGAGCCCGAGCCCAAGGATCTCTACGGGGTCGGAACTCTCTCCACGATCCTGCAGCTTCTCAAGCTGCCCGACGGTACCGTCAAGGTGCTGGTCGAGGGTGGGCAGCGCGCCGAGCTGACCGATCTGGAAACCGAGGGCGAGCATTTTCTCGGCAGCTTCGAGGTTATCGCCGCCCACCAGGGTGGCGCCGATCGCGAGCTCGAGGTGCTCATGCGCTCGCTGCTCAATGTCTTCGATCAGTACGTGAAGCTGAACAAGAAGGTGCCAGCAGAGGTGGTTTCCTCGATCGCCGGCATCGACGACCCCGAGCGTCTCACCGACGTGATTGCGGCTCACATGGCCCTGAAGCTGGAGGAGAAGCAGAAGCTGCTGGAAGTTCGCGAGGTGCGCCAGCGCATCGAGCAGCTGGTGGCGCTGGTGGAGGGCGAGATCGACATCCTTCAGGTAGAGAAGCGCATCCGTTCGCGCGTCAAACAGCAAATGGAGAAGAGCCAGCGCGAGTATTACCTGAATGAGCAGATGAAGGCGATCCAGAAGGAGCTTGGCGACCTGGAAGATGCGCCCAACGAAGTCGAGGAGCTCGGCAACCGAATCGAGCGCTCTGGGATGCCCAAGGAGGTCCGGAACAAAGCGCTGACCGAGCTCAACAAGCTGCGCATGATGTCACCGATGTCGGCCGAGGCGACAGTGGTGCGCAACTACATCGACTGGCTCGTGAGCGTGCCCTGGAAGAAGCGCAGCAAGGTGCGCCATGACCTGAACAAGGCCGAAGAGGTCCTGGAAGAGGACCACTACGGATTGGAGAAGGTCAAGGAACGGATTCTCGAGTACCTCGCCGTACAACAGCGCGTGCGCAAGATGAAGGGACCGATACTGTGCCTGGTGGGCCCTCCTGGCGTGGGCAAGACCTCATTGGGCCGTTCCATTGCCCGTGCCACGGGGCGCAAGTTTGCCCGCATGTCGTTGGGCGGTGTACGCGACGAGGCCGAGATCCGTGGCCATCGGCGTACCTACATCGGATCGCTGCCGGGCAAGATCGTCCAGAACCTGGCCAAGGTGGGAACTCGCAACCCACTGTTCTTATTAGATGAAATCGACAAAATGTCGATGGATTTCCGTGGTGATCCGGCCTCCGCGCTGCTGGAGGTACTGGACCCGGAGCAGAACTTCAACTTCAACGACCACTACCTGGAGGTGGACTTCGACCTGTCGGAGGTGATGTTCGTCACCACCGCCAACACCATGAACATCCCGGCTCCGCTGCTTGATCGCATGGAGGTCATCAGACTTCCAGGCTATACCGAGGACGAAAAGACCAATATCGCCAGCCGCTACCTGATTCCCAAGCAGATGTTGGCCAACGGGCTGAAAGAGGGCGAGTTGAAGCTTCCGGAGGCGACGATACGGGCAGCGATCCGCTACTACACGCGGGAGGCGGGTGTCCGCAATCTGGAGCGTGAGATCGCCAAGATCTGTCGCAAGGTGGTGAAGGAGGTGGTGCTCGGCCGGCGCGACAAGACGACGGTGGTGGAGGAGGACAACTTGAGCGACTACCTAGGTGTGCGTCGCTACCGCTACGGATTGGCGGAGGATCAGGATCAGGTGGGGCAAGTGACCGGCTTGGCGTGGACCGAGGTCGGTGGCGAATTGCTCTCCATCGAAGCCGCCGTCGTTCAGGGTTCCGGCAAGGAAATCTATACCGGGCATTTGGGCGAAGTCATGAAGGAGTCCATTCAGGCAGCGAAAACCGTGGTTCGCAGTCGTGCACATCTGCTCGGTATTTCCCCTGATTTCCACAAGAAGTTGGACGTTCACATCCATGTGCCAGAGGGTGCTACACCAAAGGATGGGCCTAGTGCCGGAATTGGTATGTGTACCGCATTGGTATCGGCATTAACTGATATTCCGGTGCGCGCGAGTGTGGCGATGACAGGAGAAATCACATTGCGCGGGGAAGTCCTGCCAATAGGAGGACTAAAAGAAAAGTTATTGGCCGCGCATCGCGGTGGAATTCGTACGGTGGTGATTCCCGAAGAAAACCGGAAAGACCTTGCCGAGATTCCAGGGAATATTCTGGAAAACTTGGCAATCAAACCCGTCAAGTGGATTGACCAAGTCTTTGAGGTCGCGCTGCAGCGCATGCCCGCGCCAGCCGCGGAGGCCGAGTCACCAGTCGAAGTGGTCGAAGCCGACTCGACTGACTCCACCGCGCCGGGTGACGAGTCGGAAGATAGGGTAAGGGCGCACTGAGGCGTGTTGACACCGCTTCTGAGGCCCTGATATAAAGCGGGCACCGAGGGAGGAGTCCGGGATTCTTTCATCGGCCCATCTTTTTTTCCACCATCGAAAAAACGCAAGGCGGGCGGGATGAACAAATCGGAATTGATAGAGGCAGTAGCGAGTCGAGCAGATATTCCAAAGGCTACTGCGACAAAAGCGGTCGAGGCTCTGGTTAGTACAGTTACTGAAGCCCTGCAAAACGATCATCAAGTGACGCTGGTTGGCTTTGGGACTTTCCAGGTAAGGACGCGCGCAGCTAGAACTGGTCGTGATCCGCGTACTGGCAAGAGCATTTCGATTAAGGAATCCAAGGTGCCAGCATTCAAGGCTGGCAAAGCGCTGAAAGATGCTGTAAATTAGCGCCCTCCCGACGCCGGGAGGGTGCTTAGCTCAGTTGGTAGAGCATCGCCCTTACAAGGCGAGGGTCGGGGGTTCAAGTCCCTCAGCACCCACCAAGTCCCTTGAGTGGACCGGTAGTTCAGCTGGTTAGAATGCCGGCCTGTCACGCCGGAGGTCGCGGGTTCGAGTCCCGTCCGGTCCGCCATTGTCTACACTTCATGCTTCTCTCACCCGGTCACGCCTCGACTGCCGAAATCCACAGCGCTAGAGATGTTGGGCTCGATCGGCGGCGCCCAGGCTACGATGTCTTCCGCGCGGCGGCCGGGTCGAGTCCACAATCAAACCCGCGACGGAGCTGAGACCTCATGCTGCAGGCCATACGCGATCGAGCGACAGGTTGGATTGCCTATGGAATCATCGGCTTTCTCATCATCCCCTTTGCCTTCTGGGGCATAGACCAATATGGCGGCGGCGGCACCACCACCATCGCCGTGGTGGGCGGTGAAGAAATCAGCCAGCAGGAATTCCAACGGGCCTACCTGAGCCAGCAGTCGCGGATGCAGGACATGCTCGGCGGCAACCTGGACCTGGAGGCGCTGGAAAGCATGGGGCTGAAGCGGCAGGTGTTGGATCAGCTCATCAACCAGCGTGTGTTGACCAGCACCAGCTCCAATGCGGGAATGCGCATCGGCGACGAGATGCTGGCGCGGACAATCCACGATATCGGTGCCTTTCAGACCGAGGGCAGCTTCGACCTCAATCGCTACCGGCAACTCATCGCCAGCCAGGGCTATACCCCGGAAAGCTTCGAAGCGCAGATGCGCCTTGACGTGCAGAATCAACAGCTCCAGGCCGGTGTGGGCGCCACCTTCGAGCCCACGGTCTCGGACCTGGATCTGGTGCTCAAGGTCCGGGAGCAGCGCCGTGAGATCGAGACGCTGCGCTTGTCTTTGGCCGCGGCCCGTGAAGGCGTGCAGGTGGACGATGACGAGCTCGCCACCTGGTTCGAGAACCATCGCGACCAGTTCCAGGTACCGGAGCGGGCCAGGGTCCAGTATCTGGAGCTCAACGCCGACACGCTGGGCGATGAGATTCCGGTCTCCGAGGACGAGTTGCGCGCGCGCTACGACGAGGAGAGCGGCCGCTTCGTCCGGCCCGAGGAGAGGGTGGCTTCCTACGCCCTGCTGCCACTGGACCCATCCGCAGTCGAGGCGGCAGTCGAGGCGGCCCGGCAGCGAATGCAAGACCTCAGGGGGAAGCTTGAATCTGGCGAGTTGGCCCTGGATCAGCTGCCGCAGCAGTCAGCTCAGGGCCAGCCCGATATAGAGGTTGGGGAGCTCGGCGTCGTAGTCGATGGCATGCTCGATCCGGCCGGCCAGCAGGCATTGGCGGCGCTCAACAAAGCTGGCCAGGTTACCGAGGTGGTTCGCAACGACTTCGGATTTCAGATCCTGCGGCTCGACGAGCTTCGACCTGCTCAGGCGCGGCCCTTCGAGGAGGTCAAGGACGAGCTGGCGGCTGCAATCCGGCGCGAGCGGGGGGAGAACCGCTTCTACGAGCTCGCCGATGAAATGGCTACGCTCACCTATGAGAACCCGGGCAGCCTCGATGAGGCCGCCGACACTCTGGGGCTCGAAGTCCAGCAAAGTGACTGGGTCACGCGCACCTCGGAGCAGGGCATCTGGTCCGAGCCCAACTTGCGCAGCGCGGTGTTCTCCCCCGACGTGCTAGACGAGGGGCTCAACAGCCAACCGGTGGAGCTTACGGCCACCCACGTAGTGGTGCTGAGACTACTGGAGCACGAGACACCGCGGCCGCAGGAGCTGAATGAGGTGCGCGAGGCTGCGCTGGCGGCGCTGCGTGATGAGCGAGCCCAAGCGGCTTTGGCGGAGCAGGCGCAACAGGTGGTCGCGGCAGTGCGCGAGGGCCGTAGTCTGGAGACTGAAGCCGAGCGCACTGGGGGCACCTGGGAGGCGATCAGAGAGATCTCCCGCAGCCAACCGGGACTGGATACAGTGCTTCGGGAAACTGTCTTCGAGCTGCCGCACCCGTCTGAGGGTGAGCCTAGCGTCGCCGATGTCCAGGTCGCGGGAGGGGATCGCACCGTGGCCGTGCTGCATTCTGTCGAGCCCGGCGATCCGACTGCGTTGCCGGCCGCACAGCGCGACGCGCTGCGTGCCGCCCTAGCCGAGGAATATGGGCAGCATGAGCTTGCAGCAGTGCTGGCCGCGTTGCGGCAGCGCACCGACGTGGAGATCTTCGAGGATCGGCTCTGACATCCCGTCCGGGGGGCAGGTCATGCGCGCCTGTGAGGGCCTCGCGCGGCCCCCGGCGATCTGCCTCGGCTTCAGTCGCCGCGTCCCTGGGCCTCTTCGGCGCCGGTGACCGCGACGGTATTGAATCCGCCGTCCACGTACAGAACCTCCCCCGTGATTGCCGAAGCCAGATCGGAGCACAGGAAGGCCGCGGCGTTACCTACTTCCTCGATGGTGACGGTACGGCGGATCGGTGCGATCTGGGCGAATCCCTCCAGCATCTTGCGAAAGTTGGAGATGCCCGAGGCTGCCAGGGTTCTGATAGGGCCGGCCGAAATGGCGTTGACGCGGATGCCTTCGGGACCTAATCCTTGGGCCATGTAGCGCACACAAGCTTCGAGACTGGCCTTGGCCACTCCCATGACGTTGTAGTTCGGCACCGAGCGGACGGCGCCCAGATAGGTCATGGCCAACAAAGCTCCGGAGTGTCCCGCCATCATGGGATGGGCGGCCTTGGCGAGTGCCGGAAAGCTGTAGGCGCTGATGTCGTGGGCGATTCGGAAGGCGTCGCGGGAGACGGAAGAGACGAAGTCTCCCTTGAGGGCCTCTCCCGGGGCATAGGCCACGGAGTGGACCAGGATTTCGAAGCCGTCCCAGCGCTCGCCGAGCCGCTCGAACACGGTGTCGATTTCAGCATCGCTACTGACGTCACATGGCAGCGCGATGCGGCTATCGAATTCGGCGGCCATCCTCTCGACCCTGGGCTGGAGCTTGTCGTTCTGGAAGGTGAACGCGAGCTCGGCACCCTGCCTGCGCATGGCCTGGGCGACCCCGTAGGCGATGGATCGATTGCTGGCGAGCCCCACGATCAACGCTCGCTTCTCCGCTAAGAACCCCATGCACACCTCCCTTCGACTGATGCGAGTCCGGGAACGAACTCGCCCTCGAAGCATAGCGGAATGTGCCGGGAAGCTCCGAGTGATTGCTGGAACAGGCGCTTCTGCTCGGGCTCGAGTCGGTGCCTGAGCCCTTACTCGAGATTCGGGACTTGCGGATCGGGTTACGCCTCATGAGGCGCGAGCTGGTGTCCGACGTCTCGCTGACTATCGAGGACGGCGAGAAGGTAGCGCTGGTCGGCGAGTCCGGATCCGGCAAATCGCTCACAGTGCAGGCCGTGCTAGGGCTGCAGCAAGCCAGGGTGTTCCAGGTGCACGGTGGCGCCATTCGTTTTCGGGGTCGTAACTTGCTCGAGCTTGGGAGCAGCCACATGCGTCAGCTGCGTGGCCGCGACGTGGCGATGATCTTTCAAGAACCGGCAACTGCCCTCAACCCTGCGGTCCGAGTCGGCAGACAGATTGTCGAGCCCATGGTGATACATGGGGAAACGAGCTGGAGAGCCGGGCGTGAGCGTGCGCTCGGGCTACTGGCGAGGGTGGGAATCGACGATCCCGAACGCTGCTATCGCGCTTATGCCCACGAGCTCTCCGGCGGCCAGCGCCAGCGCGTCATGATTGCCATGGCACTGTCCTGCGATCCGCGATTGCTGTTGGCGGACGAGCCCACTACCGCCCTCGATGTCACCACCCAGAAACAGATACTGGAGCTGCTCGAAGGACTGGTCACCGAGCGTGGTATGGCTGTGCTCTTGATCAGCCACGATCTAGGCGTGGTTCGGCGTTTTGCCGAACGCGTGTACGTGATGCAACGGGGACGCATCATCGAGTCCGGTGCCACCGACCGGGTGCTGAGTGCGCCGCGCCATCCGCATACCCGCGCGCTTGTGGACAGCGAACCCAGCCGGCTGCAATTGGCCGTCGGATCGCAGAGGACAGCAGACAGTGCAGTCATGCTGCGCGCCGACGGGGTCAGCTGCAACTACCCGCTGGCAGGGGGTTGGCCCTGGCGCCGTCGATGGCTGACAGCAGTCATCGACGCGCACCTGGAGCTGCGCGAGGGCGAAACGCTGGGGCTGGTGGGGGAATCCGGTTCCGGCAAGACCACCCTGGCCCGAGCCATCGTGGGGCTGCGCGCCTTCAAGGGGGGGCTCAGGGTTGTCGGCAGCGACCTCGATGGTCGCAGCTATCCGTCGGCGTTGCGGACCAAGGTGCAGATGGTGTTTCAGGATCCCTACTCGGCGCTCTCGCCGCGACTCCCGGTAGCCAGGATCGTGGGGGAGGGGTTGCGGGTGCATCAGCCGGAGCTGGTGGCTGCCGAGCGCGCGGCCCGGGTGCAGCGTGCCTTCAGCGAGGTCGGGCTCGCTGAGGATCTGCTGGGGCGTTACCCGCACGAGCTCTCGGGCGGTCAGCGTCAGCGGGTGGCGATTGCCAGAGCCTTGATCTTGCGGCCTCGCCTGTTGCTGCTCGACGAGCCCACCAGCGCCCTCGATGCCACCGTGCAGGCACAATTGCTAAGGCTCCTGGCCGAGCTGCAGCAAGCCCTGGGCTTGAGTTATCTCCTGATCAGTCACGACCTTCGAGTGGTGAGAGCCTTGGCCCACAGGGTTGCGATCATGCGGCAAGGTCGCATCGTGGAGAGCGGTCCGGTGCAGACCTTGTTCCACAGCCCACGCACCGCCTACGCCAGGGCTTTGGTGGAAGCCGCTCGATACGCCACGATGGAGATTCCAGTGCCGAACCCGTCGGCGCCAATTAGGCGGTAGCCTCTTGTGCTTGGGGGCAGCCGCTTCGGGTTCGGCGTGGCATGCTGCTCGATTCCCGCTGCCGGCGTCGCCATGTCTGCCCGTCAGGCCCAGATCAACAGGCGCTCACCCGGTCGTATGGTTGCGTTGACGCGGAGCCCATTCCAGGTTGCGATCTGTCGGTGCGAGACGCCGAATCGTCGGGCGATGCTCCAAAGGCTATCGCCACGACGTACCACATAGATCTGCTTGGATTTGTCGGTCCCAACGGCTTCGCCCGGCCCACGTGGCACTAGCAACGTCTGACCCACCCGTATACGGTCACCGCGCAATCCGTTGGTCTGGCGAAGTACTGCCGTGGAAACCCCATAGTGCCTGGAGAGGTCCCAGAGGGTGTCGCCGCGCGCGACCCGGTGCGAATCCCACCGCACCCGGGAGCTCGTGGGGAGCGCTTCCAAGCCGGCTTGTAGCGCCTGAGCGGATAGCTCCGGCACTATCAGCAAATGCGGTCCTTCAGGAGCCGTAGCCCAGCGCAGGTAACCCGGATTCAGCATTCTCAGCTGGTCGGCATCGAGCTCGGCGAGCTCGGCCGCCACCGCGAGCTCGATCTGCCCGCCGGTGTCCACCGACACCAGAACCGGACGATTAGCGATGGGGGCGAGCTGCACCCCATAGTGTTCCGGCTGGTCGATGATCTGTGCCAGCGCCAGCACTCGAGGAACGTAGCTCCGCGTCTCGGAAGGAAGCGACAGTGACCAGAAGTCCTGACCACGGCCCTGGTTGCGGTTTTGGGTGCGCGCGGCATCAATTCTTCCTTCCCCAGCGTTATAGGCTGCCAGAGCCAGCAAGGGATCGCCATCGAAGCGCTGGTAGAGGTAGCTCAGGTATTCCAAAGCGGCGTTGGTGGAGGCCAGGAAATCCTGTCGCCCGTCGTACCACCAGTTGCGGCCGAGGCCGAAGCGCTGCCCGGTGGCGGGCATGATCTGCCAGAGGCCGACGGCATTGCGATGGGAGCGCGCGGTGAGGTGGAACCCGGTTTCCACGAAGGGCACCAGGGCGAACTCTGCGGGTAGGCTGCGGCGCTCGGTCTCCTCAACCACGTGGTAAAAAAAAGGCCCCGCCCGCACGCTGGCTTCGTTGATGGTGGCGGGCCAGCTCATCCAGCGTGCCAGCTCGCGCTCCACCGACGAGTGCTGAACGTCCTTTATCTCAAAGCCCTGACGCAGCCGTTGCCAAAGGTCGCGCGCCTGCGCCGAGCTCTGGTGGGGATCTCGGGTCGGCGGCGTGAACATGCCTGCCGAGTAGCGAGAAGGCGTATCGACAGCTTTGGCCTCGTCCTGCGGAGCAGGTACGCCGAGTGTTGCGCAGCCGCTCGCGATAGCAGCCATGGTCAGCAACCACGTCAATTGCATGAGCGCTGCCATGGGAACGCAGGAGGTCGACAATCTGCTCGAGCGCATGGGTTCCAGAATATTTTTGTTGCTGCTGCGTATAGGCCAGCCTCGCCGCGCCCATGGGCTTTCCCGAGCCCGGGTTGGTATGCCGCAACGGGAGGCCAAGTCCGGGCGGAGTATAGGCGGTGGTCTGCGTGGGCACCAAGCGCCACCTGCCCTGTGGCCAAGGCAGCAACGCATGGATATCCTTGCCAGCCATGGCGAGCAACGATCGGGAAATTGGTGTCACGCGGGCGCCGTGGTGCCAGCTGCTCGAATGGTTTGGATCGCCGCTGGGCGAGCGTTTTCTGGCCCGTGAGTCGGAGGTGCTGCGGCGGATCGTTCCAGATCTTTTCGGTTATCACCTGGTACAGGTGGGGCGGGCCCCGTCGCTCGACCTTGCCTCGGTGTGCCGGACCCGACACTGTCACGTGATTGATCTGGCCTCGCCACCAGCCGCAGGCAGCCTGTGCACGGCCGAACCCGAGTATCTGCCGATTCGCACCGACAGCGTCGATGCGCTGGTGATGATGCATGTGCTCGAGTTCTGCCAGGAACCTCACGAGGCCTTGCGCGAAGTGGATCGGGTGCTGGTGCCGGAGGGGCACGTCGTGGTTTGCGGATTCAACGCCATGTCCGCGTGGGGCCTGCGCATGATGCTGCACCCCAAGCGGGTGCCGTGGGCCGGCCGCAAGTTGTCTGTGGGGCGACTCAGGGATTGGCTGGCCTTGTTGGGGTTCGATACCGTGCGAATCGATTTCTTCTTCCATGCACCCCCGCTTTCGCATCCCGGCATACTGCGGCACTTGCAGCGCCTGGACCAACCGAATGCACGGACGCTGCCAATACTCACGGGTGGCTACGTGGTGGTGGCACGCAAGCGGGTGTCGACTCTGATTCCGCTGCGCCCGCGTTGGCTGCCAAAGCGCCGACTAGCACCTGCCGGCTTACCCGATCCAACTCCGCGGCGGCCCCATGGCAACGAGCTCGGTTGAAGCTTTTACTGACGGTGCCTGCCGTGGTAACCCGGGCCCAGGCGGTTGGGGAGTGTTGCTACGGGCAGGCGAGCGTGAGCGCACCCTCCACGGTGGCGAGCGCGCTACCACCAACAACCGCATGGAGCTGACTGCGGCCATTCGCGCCCTGGAGGCCTTACACAGGCCCTGCCAGGTAAAGTTGGTGACGGACTCGCGCTATGTCATCCAAGGGATTCGTGAGTGGTTACCGCAGTGGAAGCGGCGGGGGTGGCGTACCGTCGACCGCAAGCCGGTGAAGAACGTCGACCTGTGGCAGCAACTCGACGAGCTTGCCAGCCGTCACCAGGTCGAATGGGTGTGGGTACGCGGCCACAGCGGCCATCCCGAGAACGAGCTCGCCGACCTACTGGCGAATAAGGGCATCGACGAGATGCTGTGGAGGGGAGCAGATCGTGCGTGAAGTGGTGCTGGATACTGAAACCACCGGCCTGGAGCCAGCGGAAGGTCATCGGATCATCGAGATCGGTTGCATTGAGATCATCAACCGTCGAGTCACGGGGCGTGATTTTCACACCCTGCTACAACCGGATCGGGAGATCGACGAGGCCGCCCTCGCGGTGCATGGGATCAGCACCGAGCGTTTGCGCAACCAACCGCGCTTTCGTGACGTGGTGGACGCTCTGCTCGAGTTCGTGAGCGGAGCACGCCTGATCATCCACAACGCGCCCTTCGATCTGGGCTTCGTCAATCACGAGTTGAGCTTGCTGGATCCGGAAGCCGATCCGATCGAAAGCGTGTGTACGATACTCGACACCTTGCCGTTGGCGCGGCGAATGCACCCGGGACAGCGAGCCTCTTTGGACGCCCTGTGCAAGCGTTATAGCGTCGACAACACCGCTCGCGACAAACACGGCGCGCTGTTGGACGCGCGCTTGTTGGCCGATGTCTACCTGGCCATGACCAGCGGCCAGGTAGCGTTGCCCCTCGACGCGGAGTCGACGGAAGCGGATCAGGAGAGAGCCGCAGGCGCGGTCATTCGACGGATTCCGGCCCGGCGTGCCCCGCTCACGTTGATCGCGCCCACAGCGAACGAGCTGGCGGCGCACCGCCGCTACCTGGACCGCCTAGACGCCGCCGCCGGTGCGCCATGCTTGTTCCGCAGGTTCGAGGAGCAGCCGGCGGAATCCGCCGAGATCGTCGAAAGTTGACCCTGGTTTCCAGTCGGGACTAAGGTCAAGGCTGCACGCAGTAGCACATGGGGCGATGGGTGAGGCTGATCCTGAGTCTGAGCCTGATCCTGGCAGCGTTGTGGGTGGCCCTGTCGGGGCATTTCAGCCCGTTGCTGCTGACCTTCGGGGTGCTGTCGGTGGTCTTGGTGACATGGCTCACTGTCCGCCTGGAGATCCTGGACCGGGAAGCCCATCCCATCCATCTGCTGGCACGTGGTTGCGCCTATTGGCCGTGGCTGCTCTGGCAGATTTTGTTGTCCAACCTGGCCGTCGTGCGAATCATCCTCGATCCCCGCCTTCCGATATCGCCGCGGCTGATCCGGTTGCGTCCCAGCCAGCGCACGGACCTGGGCCGCGTCATCTATGCCAACTCGATCACGCTGACGCCGGGCACGGTGAGCGTTCGCGTCGACGAAGACCGCATCGTGGTGCACGCTCTTACCGCTGCCGCCGCCGAGGGGCTGCGGGCCGGCGAGATGGACCGGCGGGTCGCTCGGTTGGAGCGGGAGCGCTGATGCTAGCCGCCACCGCGGCCGCAATCCTTGCCACCATGGCCATAGCCCTCACCAGGGCGCTGCTCGGACCGAGCGTCTACGACCGTATCTTGGCGGTGAACATGTTCGGCACCAAAACGGTGTTGATTGTGGCAGTGCTCGGCTTTCTGTCTGGGCGTCCGGACTTTCTGGACATCGCCTTGCTCTACGCCCTGGTGAACTTCGTGGGCGTGCTGGCGGTGCTGAGGTTCTTCGAAACCGATCGCATGGCTGCTCTGCGCGCGCGCCGAGGTGCGGACTCATGAGCCCCCATCTGATCGCCGAATGGGCGGGAAACGCCCTGCTGCTGGTGGGAAGTCTGGCGGTGCTGGTGGGGGGCATTGGCATCCTCAGAATGCCTGATGTCTACACTCGGCTGCACGCGGCGAGCGTGACGGATACCTTGGGGGCGGGAGCGGTATTGCTCGGCCTGTGTCTGCACGCCGAGCCCGGGATTCACCTGGCGAAGCTGCTGTTGATATTGCTGTTTCTCTGGATGACCAGTCCTGTTTCCAGCCATGTGCTGGCCAAGGCCGCCTACGGCGAACCAGTTCGACCCTATACCGGCGCGACGGGGTAGAGGCCGCCGTGGACACCTTCATTGACGTAGCGCTGCTGGCCCTGCTGGCGGTGACCGCTTATGCCATTGTGCGCCTTCACGATATGCTCGCGGTGGTGATGCTGAGCGGCATTTACAGCCTCCTCAGCGCAGCGCTATTCGTGGTTCTCGATGCCGTGGATGTGGCTTTCACCGAGGCCGCCGTGGGTGCCGGCGTATCCACCCTGCTGTTGCTGGCGACGCTGGGTCTGGTTGGTCGCGAGGCCCGACCGCCCGAGCATCGGGCATGGCTGCCCCTGGCCGTGGTGATCGTGACCGGACTCGCGCTGGTCTACGGCACCTACGACATGCCCCCGTTCGGAGCCGCCGACAATCCCGTGCAACAGCACGTGGCGCCGCACTATCTAGAGCACACGGCGACCGAGATTGGGGTGCCGAACGTGGTGACTGCGGTGCTCGCGAGCTACCGAGGCTACGACACCCTGGGGGAGGTTAGCGTCGTCTTTACCGCCGGAGTCGGGGTGCTGCTGCTATTAAGGAGACGCTGATCAATCCGTGGGAGGTACAGGGGGACGGTGACCGATGAGGCACCATCTGGTGCTGCGAGTAGTCGGCAAGCTGCTGGTGGCGCCCATTCTGCTGTTTGGCTTGTACGTACAGTTTCACGGTGACTACGGCCCCGGCGGCGGTTTTCAAGCCGGGGTCATCTTCGCTTCCGGGTTTTTCCTGTGCGGCTTGATCTTTGGGCTGGAGCGTCTGCAGCGGGTGCTGCCGGAGGCCATGGTGCGGAATCTGGTGGCACTGGGGGTCCTGCTTTTCGCCGGGGTAGGCGTCGCCGCGATGATCCTCGGGGCCAATTTCCTCGACTACGACGTGCTTGGCGGGACCCCGGTGGCAGGACAGCACGTGGGGATTCTGCTGGTCGAGCTGGGTGTCGGTATCAGCGTGTTCGGCGTCATGATGACGGCCTTCTACGCCTTCGCTGCTCGCTGGGCTGGCGCCTGATGGAGCTCCTCGGCTACGTCAACTATTGGATCTTCATCTTCCTGATGATGAGCGGCTTCTACGTGGTGATCGCCGGCGGCAACCTGGTGCGGAAAATCGTCGGGCTCAACCTGTTCCAGACCTCCGTTTTCATTCTCTACATCAGCATGGGAAAGATTAGCGGCGGCACCGCGCCCATCCTGATGCCGGATGCAAATGCCCCCATCTATTCCAACCCACTGCCCCATGTGCTCATCCTGACAGCGATTGTGGTCGGGGTGGCGACCACTGCGCTGGGCCTCGCCTTGGTGGTTCGCATCAAGGAAGCTTACGGAACGGTGGAAGAGGAGGAAATCCGGAGACTGGACGACGAGTCGTGATCGCGGCAAACCTGCCGATTCTCCAGGTTGTGGTGCCATTGCTTGGAGCGCCGGTTTGTGTGCTGCTACGGTCGCCGCGCATCGCCTGGGCGCTGGCGACCGCGGCTTGTGGCTTCGCTCTGGTGGCAGCCTGGCTGCTGCTGCTGCAGACCCTGCACCACGGATCGGTTAGCTATGCCCTCGGCGGCTGGGCGGCACCGATTGGAATCGAGTACCGGATCGATTTGCTGGGAGCGGGGGTTGCTGTGCTAGTGAGCGCGCTCGCCGCCATCATCACCCCATTCGCCCGCGACAGCATCGAGCGCGAGCTCGACAGTAACCAAATTCCACTTTTTTACGCTGCCTATCTACTCTGTATCGCCGGCCTTCTCGGCATTGCGGTCACCGGGGATGCGTTCAACCTTTTCGTGTTTCTCGAGATTTCCTCGCTTTCCACCTACACATTGATCGCCTTGGGCCGAGATCGACGCGCCCTCACCGCTTCCTTTCAATATCTGGTCATGGGGACCATCGGAGCCACTTTCATCCTCATTGGGGTGGGCCTCTTGTACCTCATGACCGGCACGCTGAATATGGCGGATCTCGCCGCGCGGCTGCCGCCGCTCGAAGCCAACCGCACCATCCGGGTCGCATTTGCCTTCCTCACGATTGGAACCTGCCTGAAGCTGGCTTTGTTCCCGCTGCATCTGTGGCTGCCGAATGCCTACACCTATGCCCCCTCGACGGTTTCGGCGCTATTGGCGTCCACTGCAACCAAAGTTGCCGTGTACATGTTGTTGCGCTTTTTTTTCACCGTGTTCGGCGCCACCTTTTCTTTCCAGTACATGGCACTCGGCAACGTGCTGCTGCCGTTCGCGCTGGTGGCCGTGTTCAGCATGTCGCTGGTTGCTATCTATCAGGACCATGTGAAGCGCATGTTGGCCTATTCCAGCGTTGCGCAGATCGGCTACATCATTCTCGGTATCAGCTTGGAGTCGGCAACCGGCCTGGCGGCCGCTCTGCTGCATCTGTTCAACCACGCGCTGATCAAGGGTGCCCTCTTCCTGGCCCTGGGCTGTGTCGCCTATCGAGTTGGCGGGTGCGGGCTCGAGTCCATGGCGGGATTGGGCCGGCGCATGCCGTGGACGATGGCAGCCTTCGTGGTGGGCGGCTTGAGCCTGATCGGCGTCCCGTTGACCGCAGGTTTCGTGTCCAAGTGGTACTTGGTGCTTGCTGCCATTGAGCGGGGCTGGTGGCCAGTAGCGTTCCTGGTGCTTGCGGCCTCCCTGATGGCGTTGATCTACGTGGGGCGGGTGGTGGAGCGGGCCTACCTGCGCCCGTCGCCCGCTGGGAGCGAGTCGGTCGTGGAGGCACCACTGACGCTCCTGATCCCAACCTGGGTGCTGGCCGCCGCCAATCTTTACTTTGGCATCGACGGCTTCCACACCGCGTCGCTCGCCGAGCAGGTGGCTGCCGACCTAATGAGGACCTTGCCGTGAGTCCAGCAGCACTGATTGGCGCGGTATTGCTGGTACCGATCCTCGGTGCCGCGCTGATCTCGGTCACTGGGTCGCGTCCCAACTTGCGCGAAGGCATGACCCTCGCCACGGCTTTAATCCTGTGGATATTCGTGCTGGTGTTGGTAAGTGCGGTTGCGGCTGACGCGCGTCCGACCCTCGTGCTCTTCCACATGCTTCCCGGAATTTCGGTGGCCTTCCGGGCCGAGCCGCTGGGCATGCTGTTCGCTGCCGTGGCGGCGACGCTGTGGCCCCTCAACTCGCTCTATTCCGTCGGCTACATGCGCGGCAATCGGGAATCCAACCAGACCCGCTTCTACGTCTGCTTCGCGGTGGCAATCGGGGCCGTGATGGGGATGGCACTGGCTGCCAACCTGCTCACCTTCTTTGCCTTCTACGAGGTGCTGACACTCTCCACCTACCCGTTGGTAGTCCACAAGGGAGACGATGCGGCGCGGGCAGGGGGGCGTAGCTATTTGGGTTATTTGCTCGGTACCTCCATTTTCTTGCTGCTGCCCGCGATCCTGTGGACCTGGAGCGTCGCAGGGACTCTCGACTTTAGGCTTGGCGGCATCCTCGCCGGCAAGCTGCCCGAGAGCCAGTTGGCGATCTTGCTGGGGCTATTCATGTTCGGGATCGGCAAGGCTGCCCTGATGCCTTTTCACCGCTGGCTGCCGGCGGCGATGGTGGCTCCGACGCCGGTCAGTGCCCTGCTGCACGCGGTGGCGGTGGTGAAGGCGGGTGTGTTCGCCGTCATGAAGGTGGTGCTGTACGTGTTCGGGATCGATTTTCTGAACGACACCGGGGCCTCCGCGTGGCTGAGCTGGGTCGCCGCGTTCACCTTGATCGCCGCCTCGGTGGTCGCCATGCATCAGGACAATTTGAAGGCGCGACTGGCTTACTCGACGGTCAGTCAACTGGCATATGTGGTGCTCGGCGCCGCGCTTGCGACCTCCATGGGGGTGATTGGTGGAGCCCTGCAGATTGCCATGCACGCGGTCGGGAAAATCACCTTGTTCTTCTGCGCCGGTGCGATTTACACGGCGCACCACCTCACCCAGGTGCACCAGCTGGACGGGCTCGGCCGTCGCATGCCGGTGACCTTTGGCGCCTTTCTGATCGGCGCGATCAGCATCATCGGGCTACCTCCCATGGGAGGTACCTGGAGCAAGTGGTTTCTGCTCATGGGCTGTGCGGAAGCGGGCCAGCTCGTGCTGTTGGGCACCCTATTGGTGAGCTCGCTGCTCAATATCGCTTACCTGTTGCCGATTCCAGCCCGGGGCTTCTTCCTGCCACAGCCGCCTCCCAGCGAGGTTGGAGCGGCAGCGGTAAGCGGTCAATCACCAGGCTGGCAGGAGGCCCCGCTACTCTGTGTCGTCCCCCTGGCGATGACCGCCCTGGCATGTATCGGCATGTTTTTCGGTGCTGATGCACTGTTGCGATTTCTGGGCCCCCTGACGGCTGCCGGGGAGGCCGCACCATGAGGCTCCCCCCTAATGAGCCCTCCGCAATCCCAGACCAGGAGCCCGAGCGTCAGGTACACCGACGGCATAACGCCGGCCCCTTGGTCTGGCTGCTGGCATTGAGTTGCGCACTGCTTTTGGCAGCCGATCTGTTCTACGAAAGGGAAGCCCATTTCGGCTTTGAAGGCTGGATCGGCTTTTATGCCTGGTACGGGTTCCTCATGTGCACTGGAGCGGTGCTGAGCGCCAGAGGGTTGCGGCGATTCCTCAAACGCGACGAGCACTTCTATGATTGAAGGGGCGAGCCCTGCCCTGATCCTGATCCTCGGCGGTGTCCTGGTTCCGCTATTCCGGGGGCGGGCGCGTACCCCTTATTTGTTGATTCTGCCGCTGGCAGCCATGCTGCAGCTCTTGGGTCTAGCGCACGGCGAGCACGGGCTGTTACAGGCATTCGATCTCGAGCTGGTGACTTTACGGCTCGACCGACTGAGCTTCCTGTTCGCGCTCGCCTTCGTCATCGCCGCGTTACTGTCGAGCCTGTTCGCGCTGCACCTGCGCGACTCCATGCAGCAGATGGCCGCCTTTGTGTATGCGGGAGCGGCGATTGGGGCCGTGCTGGCAGGCGACCTGCTGACGCTATTCGTCTATTGGGAGCTGACTGCTGTTGCCTCGGTATTCCTGATCTGGGCCAGCCGAACGGAACGGGCACTACGGGCCGGGCTGCGCTACTTGATCATACAGGTGGCGTCGGGCGTCATGCTGTTGGCGGGGCTGACCTTGCACTACGTCGGTACCGGGTCGTTGGAATTCGGCTATCTGGGGCTGGATACGCCGGGCGGCATCTGGATTCTGCTCGCCTTTGGCATCAAGAGCGCGTTTCCGCTGCTACACAACTGGCTGCAGGACGCCTACCCGGAAGCCACTCCCACCGGGGCCGTGGTGCTGTCGGTATTTACCACCAAGCTTGCCATCTACGCGCTGGCGCGGGGTTTCGCCGGCACCGACATGCTCGTGCCCGTCGGCGCCGTCATGGCATTGTTCCCAATCTGGTATGGGCTAATCGAGAACGATCTGCGTCGCATACTAGCCTACGCGCTCAACAACCAGCTGGGATTCATGGTTGTGGGCATTGGCATCGGTAGCGAGCTTGCGATCAACGGTACCGTGGCTCATGCCTTCTGCCACATCATCTATGATGCCCTGCTATTCATGAGCATGGGGGCCGTGCTATTTCGCACCGGCACGGTGAAGGCCTCCGAGTTGGGAGGCCTCTACCAATCGATGCCCTGGACGGCGGGGCTCTGTATCGTCGGGGCCGCCTCTATATCGGCGTTTCCCTTGTTTAGCGGCTTCATTTCCAAGTCCATGGTGTTGCTGGCGCTGGCCGAAGAGCATCGATGGTTGACCTGGCTGGCGCTGGTGTTCGCCTCGGCGGGCGTTTTTCAGTTCACGGGTCTCAGGGTTCCGTACTTCGCCTTCTTTGCCCAGGACAGTGGCAAGCGATGGGCCGAGGCGCCCCGGCACATGCTTTGTGCCATGGGGACGGCCGCGGCGCTGTGCCTTCTGCTCGGCGTCGCTCCAGCGCTGCTCTATGGCTTACTGCCCTATCCGGTGCATTTCTCCCCGTACACGACCAGTCACGTGGTGGCTCAGCTTCAGCTATTGCTGTTCTCGGCGCTGGCGTTCGTTCTACTCATGCGTGCCGGTCTCTACCCGAGGCCACAGAGCTCGGTCAACCTGGACAGCGATTGGATCTACCGCCGGGGTCTGCCGCGGCTTCTGAGCGCTTTGAGTACCGGTTATCGGGGCTTCCACAGCGCGTCCGTGGAGCAGGCCAGGGTGAGCGGTCGTGGTCTGCAGTCGGGCTTGCGGCGACACCATGGTCCGCGCGGGGCCTTGGCTAGGAACTGGCCCACTGGCAGCATGGTGCTGTGGGTGACGGTCATGCTCGCAGGCTTCTTGATCTTCTACTATTTGCGCGAATGAGGCGCACCTTCTCTTGTTCCAGCGCTGGCATATCGCTTGCTGACATCTGCAGCAATAGCCCGGAGAGATGCATGTTGCAGACTGTCAGGTCGCGAATGCCGGCCGTGCTCCAGCAAACAGCACGCTGAAGCGGGGGTGCGGAATGGGGTTTCGACGCGGACTCGCCGAACAGATCAATCGCTATCTTACCCATGAGCTGCCTTCCACCCGGGCACCACTGTGCGACTTTGAGAAGCTGCGATTCGAGATCCGCCAGGCCGATGTGCTTCTGGTAGAAGGGCGAACGCGGGTCAGCGAGGTCATCAAGCTCATAACGCAAAGCCCCTGGACGCATTCGGCGCTTTATATCGGTCGGCTATCGGAGATCGACGACCCGCTGCTGCGTGAGGAAGTGCGGGCCCACCACCTCGGTCCGCCCGAGGAGCAGTTAGTTGTCGAGGCCCTCATCGGCCGGGGCACCGTGGTCACGCCCTTGGAGAGCTACCGCGGCGAGCATATTCGCATCTGTCGGCCGCGGGGGTTGTCTCGACCCGACGCCCAAACGGTCATTTCGCAAGTGGCTGCCTACCTCGGCATGGGATACGACTTGCGCCAGTTGCTGGACCTGGCGCGATTCCTCTTTCCCTGGGCGGTGATGCCGCGGCGCTGGCGCTCGAGCCTGTTCGAGCACAACGTCGGGGAAACGACTCGGACCGTGTGTTCGACTCTGCTGGTCGATGCTTTCAGCGCCGTCAACTTTCCGGTGTTGCCGGTGGTGCGTCCGGATGCGGAGGGCAGGTTCCGACTCTACGCGCGCAATTCCCGGCTATTCACACCTCGAGATTTCGACTACTCACCCTATTTCGACATCATCAAGTATCCCTTCGTCGCCTTCGAGGAAGGTGAGCTGTATCGGCGGCTACCCTGGGAGCACGGGATCGTTTTCAACGACGAGCGTGACCTGCTGCCAATGCCGAGGGCGACCGCGAACACTCGGAACGCGTAGGCCGCCGGGCTTGGTGGAGCGACACCCGTCGCGATGGTGCGGGTCAGTGCGCCGATCCCAGCACAGCATCATGGGCACCGGTGCGCTCCCGTGCCCCATCGCGGCTCACACCGCTCCACAGGGAACAGCGTCCCGTTGTATGAGCGACACCCGGCGCTATGGTGCGCCCGGATCTGCGCATGCCCATCATCCCTGGCATCAATCAGCGCTAGACCTCCTTGCCGGCCAGGAACAGCCACGTTTCGACTACTGTGTCAGGGTTCAGGGATATGCTGCCAATACCTTCTTTCATCAGCCACTTGGCCAGGTCCGGGTGATCTGAGGGGCCTTGCCCACAGATACCGATGTACTTGTCATGCTGGAGGCACGCGGAAATGGCCATGGACAGCAGGGCTTTCACCGCTGGATTGCGCTCGTCGAATAGGTGTGCCACCACACCGGAATCGCGGTCCAGGCCCAAGGTCAGCTGGGTCAGATCGTTGGAGCCGATGGAAAAGCCGTCGAAGTGCTGCAGGAATTCGTCGGCCTGGAGCGCATTGGAAGGCAGCTCGCACATCATGATCAGCTTCAGGTCATTGCGGCCCCGCTCGATACCATTCTTGGCCAGCAGCTTCACTACCTCGGCCGCTTCCTCCACGGTGCGCACGAATGGAATCATGACCTGAACGTTGCTGAGCCCCATATCGTCACGGACTCGGCGCATGGCTCGGCATTCCAGCTCAAAGCAGTCCCTGAAGCTTTCGGAGACATAGCGGGAGGCACCCCGGTAGCCCAACATGGGGTTTTCCTCGTGAGGCTCGTAGAGCTCACCCCCAACCAGGTTGGCGTACTCGTTGGACTTGAAGTCCGACAGGCGGACGATGACCGGCTTTGGGTGAAAGGCGGCGGCTATGGTGGAGACACCCTCTTTGAGCTTTTCCACGTAAAACTCGACGGGATCGTCATAGCCCGCGATGCGGTGGGTGATGCGGCGCTTGAGATCGTCTGGCAAGTTCTCGAAGTTGAGCAACGCCTTGGGATGAATGCCGATCATGCGATTGATGATGAATTCAAGGCGCGCCAAGCCCACGCCTGCATTGGGCAAGCTGGCGAAATCGAAGGCGCGATCCGGGTTGCCGACGTTCATCATGATTTTGAACGGTAGCTCTGGCAGCGAATCGAGGCTCACCTGCTTGACTTCGTAGTCGAGCAAGCCGCTGTAGATGAAGCCGGTGTCACCCTCGGCACAGGAAACCGTGAGGGGCTGCCCATCCTTGATGGTCTCGGTTGCGTTGCCACAGCCCACCACCGCCGGAATACCCAGCTCACGGGCAATGATCGCGGCGTGGCAGGTGCGGCCGCCGCGGTTGGTGACGATGGCCGCAGCGCGCTTCATGATCGGCTCCCAGTCCGGGTCGGTCATGTCCGTGACCAGCACGTCACCGGCATGTACCCGATGCATATCCTGGATGGAGGACACCACCCGCGCCGGACCCGCGCCGATGCGCTGACCGATGCTACGTCCACTTGCCACCACCTTGGATTTTCCACTGAGCTGATAGCGCTGCAGAATCTGGGTATTGGCTCGGCTCTGCACGGTCTCGGGGCGGGCTTGCAAGATATAGAGCTCGCCGTCGTTGCCATCCTTGCCCCATTCGATGTCCATGGGGCGGCCGTAGTGGTCTTCGATAATCAGAGCCCGCCGTGCCAGAGTCTCGACTTCGGCGTCGTTGAGGCAAAACCGCAGACGCTCGTGTTCCGGTACCTCCACCGTCCTTACCCGGCTTTCAGCGCTCGGCTCGTTGTTGTAGATCATCTTGATGGCTTTGCCGCCAAGGGTCCGGCGCAGAATGGCGGGGCGACCATCGCGCAAGGTGGACTTGTGCACGTAGAATTCGTCGGGATTCACTGAGCCTTGGACTACGGTCTCCCCCAGTCCCAGTGAGGCGGTGATAAAGATCGCATCGCGGAAACCGGACTCGGTGTCCATGGTGAAAATGACACCGCTCGCGCCGATATCGCTCCGCACCATGCGTTGCAAACCGGCGGACAGCGCCACCTGGGAATGCCGAAAGCCGTGATGGACGCGATAGGCGATGGCGCGGTCGTTGTAGAGCGAGGCAAATACCTCCCGCACCCTAGCCAACACCTGGTCAATCCCATGGATGTTGAGGAAGGTCTCTTGCTGACCGGCAAAGGACGCGTCGGGGAGGTCTTCGGCGGTGGCGGACGAGCGCACCGCAACCGTCACCTGGGCGCCGGCCTCGCGCTCCAGTGCGGCATAGGCTTCACGAATGGCCTGTTCCAGGGCGGGCTGGAAATGCGACTCCATGATCCAGTTGCGAATTTTAGCTCCAGTGGCGGCCAGGGTCTGGACATCGTTGATGTCCAGGCGCTCCAAGGCCTCACCAATGCGCTGGGCCAGATCGTTGGCCTTGAGGAAATCCCAATAGGCTTGTGCCGTGGTGGCAAATCCGCCGGGCACCTTGACCCCGGCACCTGCCAGGTTGCTGATCATTTCGCCCAGAGAAGCATTCTTGCCGCCGACGCGTTCGACGTCAGCCATACCCAAGTCTTGGAACCAGATTACGTAATCTGCCACGGCGTAGTCCTCACTCGATCGGGTTGAAGCGGGCTTGTGACCGAACTGGTGCGGTGTCGCGGCCGCCCGCGCTGACTCGTCACCGGATTTGCCCGTGCGCCAAGGCTAATGGACAATGGCGCGGCGCATCCGAAATATTGTGCCTTCCGCAGGCGTTGCGGACAGCCCACTCGCTCCCCGAGTGCGATCAAGGGCAAGCCACTGGGGTTCCCGGTGGGTATGGGCCCCGCCGGTCCGGATTGCCAACCGGCTGCTGGCGCAATGCTGCGCCTGAGCACGGATTTTTTGCCAATCTGGCTGGAGTACTGAAAATCCACGGCGCTGCGCGCTCTCCGTGGGAAAGCCTTCAGGCGTTTCGGGCCTCTGCGGCGAGGAATGAACAGGCTTCGGACGACACTCCAGCGCCTGACATGATACTCGCGCTACATCGCCGTCTCTGAGAGCCGGGCCGCCGGCACTCAACCCCGGCTGTGATCAGCGCCCTGCTTGTACGACTTTTGGAGGCGCTGCTACGCTTCAAGAGGCCGCGGAAACGAGTCGCGAGCGCAATGGTATCGGGCATGTTGCTGAGTTGCAAAGCGTCGTCTTCCGCCGTCCACGTCGAGCCGGGCACGTTCTCTGCGCTCATGGATCTGTACGAGCGCAACTACATCCAAATGCGGCGCTTGGTGCCCTGGTTACCCGCTCGGCAGGGGAGCCGTGTATCCCGGGTGCGCGACGGACTAGATCTGTACCTGCGGATTCTCGAGCGACACCGCTACACCACCGATCTGGTGCTGACCTACCGCTTTCAGCGTGCCGGTGGGACTCTGCTGGAGCCGGACCTGCAAGTTCGCGTCTACCATGACGCCAGAGTTGCCGAAGTGCTGACTGCCCATCTTCGTCATTGGCCGCATTTCGACACCATGCGGCTGGATAGCGATGGAGACAGCCAGGTCTATGCTCGCTGGCGAGTGAACCGTTTCCTGTACAAGTGGCTGCATTACTGTCTTTATCAGGGGCATCGATTTGGCTAGTAGCACTCTGCCGAATCAACACAATCTTGACTAGATCACTCGGGTTATCTATTTTCCCTGCCAGAAGGTAGGGATTGTCCCCAGCTCCGAGGATCCTCAATATGCGGTTGTCTACCAAGGGTCGATATGCTGTCACTGCCATGATCGACTTGGCGCTGCACGATCAAGATGGCCCCGTCACGCTGGCCGAAATTTCCAAGTGCCAGGATATTTCTCTGTCGTATCTGGAACAGCTTTTCGCCAAGCTTCGCCGCAGCGGTCTCGTGGAAGGGGTGCGGGGACCTGGCGGGGGCTACAGGCTGGCTCGGGCCTCCAACTCGATCACGGTGGCCGATATCGTCTGCGCCGTGGATGAGAACGTCGACGCCACGCGCTGCGGGGGGCGTGAGGATTGCCATGGTGGCAAGCGATGTCTGACCCACGAGCTTTGGAGCGATCTCAGTCGGCAGATTCACGCCTTTTTGCAGGGCATAACCTTGGCCCAGTTTCTGGAGCGGGATACGGTTCGGGCTGTTGCTCGTCGCCAGGATGAACTCTACGGGCGGGGCAGCTTTCACGAGCAGACCGTAACCCTCGAACCTCACCAGCGCAGAACCACCGCCTAAGCCTTGTGGCTCCGGCTCGTAGCCGCCGCCGCTCAGGGGCGCTTTGCCGGTCGGGGCCTGAACCGAGCGACCGTCTGCACCAAGTCTCGCATGGCCTCGTGGGAGCGCCGAGCCTCGGGCGCGTAGGTCAAGCGTTCGTACAGGCGAGATATGCGCTGAACACCAAGCGCCAGGTCCGGGCGTGCCGCCGCCACCCGCCTGGCGTAGCTTGCGGGGCCTTCTGTGGGAGAGCGAGGATGTCCGGCCCGGCCCAGACGCCGGCAGAAGCGCTGGAAGGCTCGGTCTGCCGGAGAACTGACACGCGCTCGCCAACTCGATACCCAGACTGAGAGAGCAATCATCACGCTCAGCGCGACTCCCGCGGGCAGCAGCAGTGCAGCTGCATCCGCCAGCCCGTCCCACAGCGTGCGTTGGGTGCGATGGTCGTACCCGATAACCCAACGATTCCAGCGCTCTTCCAGTGCGTCCCAGCTCATGGCGAGACGGAAAAGCCAATCCGCAGCTCCGGCCGCGGCCGAATTCGCCGTCACGCCCCCCGCTGCGAAGCGCGTGCGCAGATTGCTCTCCACCCGCTCCGGGGCGATGGCTGCGGTCGGATCCACCCGCACCCAACCCTGTTGTGGCAACCACAGCTCGGTCCAGGCATGGGCATCGGCTTGATACACCAACCAGTGACCGGCGATCGGATTCTGGTGGGCGCCGAGATAGCCGGTGACGATCCTTGCGGGTATTCCGGCCGCCCGCATCAGCACCGCGAACGCACTGGCGAAATGCTCGCAGTACCCGGCTCGGGTGTCGAAGAAGAAGCTGTCGATGGGATCGCCGCTGAGGGGTGGCGGTTCCAGAGTGTAACGGAATGGCTGATCTCGGATCAGCGCCAGCGCTCGCCGGACGAGGTCGGCGCCAGCCGCGCCTTCTGACTGCCAGGTTTCGACCATGGCCCGAAGTCGGGGAGCATCGCCGGGAGCGAGTTGGAGCGCGGCTTCCCGGGTGGCTGCCGGAAGCACGCGCTGCAACTGGTACTCCAGAGCCGAGCTCACTCGATAGGTTCGACGCCCAGCGACTCGGCGCAGCGCCATCAGCTCGCCGGCCGGCCCTCGGTAGGCATCGGGGTTAGAACCCCGCAAGGGCATGTCCAACGCAGGCAGCCACCGTGTGCCGTTGGCTTCGAGCAAGACCGAGTAGTCGCTGGCCGCTCCTCGGGAGGCAATCTCGGGGGGCCGCAACTCCCATACCTCGCCCTCACGCCATACCCCGCCCTCGTGCTGCCATAGCACCGGGCCCCGCCAATACAGCTGCTCCGCTTTGGGGACCTGGCCTTCGAAGCGCACTCTGAATGCCAGCTCGTCTGACAACACCAGACTGCGGATGCTTCCGGGCGTCATGATGTTTGACAGGCCGGTGATGCCGGTGCCGGGATCCATGTGGCCCCACAGCGGACCGGCCAGGCGAGGCACCATAACGAACAGCACCACCATGATCGGGAGCGCCTGCAACAGTAGCACCGCTGCCGGCCGGAGCACCTCCCCAGGGCGCGGTCCGTCCAAGCCGCGATTGAGAGCGATCATGGTGGCGACGAGCAGCAGCGCGGTGCCGCCCAGGTAGCTCAGCACCCAGAGCGATTGCTGCTGAAAGAAGTAAGTCGCCACCAGCAGGAAGCCCAGGAAGATGGTCAGCATCACGTCGCGGTTGCGCCGAGTTTCCAGGAGCTTGAGGCCGGTCATGACTGCCAGCAATGCGGTGCCGGTCTCCCGGCCCAGCAGCATGCCCGAGCTGGTCACCACCGCAGCTGCTGCGGCCAGGGTGATTGCTGCCAGCAGACCGCGTTTCGGCAAGCCCACGCGGCCGCTCAAGGCGAGTCCGCGCCACAGCACGCAAACGACGATACAGACCGAGATCCAGGACCAAAGGCTGAATAGATGAGGCAGTGCGGCCGCCGACACGCCGACCAGTAGCCAGCGCTGGGCCACGACCGGGGCGACCTGGTCAGGCCACCTGGTGCCGGCGCGCTGCCCTTGGTGATTCACCGGTTGACCTCGTGACAGGCCAGCAGCTCGAGACATTGGCGTTGATGGTGGGTCCCTCGACCCGGTCCAATCACTTGGTCTCCGAGCCGCAGCCCAAACTCCAGCCCATCCCGGGACGCCACCAGCACCCAGAGGCAAAGTTGCGACAGCGCAGACTCTGGCTCACCGACCCCGGCGGGCCATCCAAGCCAAAGACGATCGCCGCTGCCACCCGCGAAAACCTTGGTCTGCAATCCGGCGCCGCGAGTGCTGGCTTTCCAGGCCACACGTCGCAGCGGATCTCCGCTGCGATAGGGCCGCAGCCCATCGAATTCTTCCTCGGCCCGACCGCGTCCCGAACCGGCATGCGGACGGTCGTTGCGGGTGCAAGGTAGCGTTGGATTCCCGGTTGGCGCCGGATAAACCGGCACGCAGAGCGGAATGTTCACCCAACTCCAAGCCTCGAACAGGCCCAGGGGATAGCGTGAGGACACCTTGAGCACGCCTGGGTCGAGCCGCCCCCGGTGCCGTGCCAGCAAGCGCAGATCGGTCTCCGACGCGGCGTTGGCAGCCACCAAGACAGGCTCTGCCGCGGCTTCCGGGAACGCCAGGCGCACGCTGTAGTGCGGCTTGCCGTTCTCCGCCTCCAGGCGAACCGGGAAACGAACCTCTCCGCCGGCGAATGCAGGTAGCGGTGTCTCCAGCGTGACGGTGAGCCCTACCAGATTGCGTTGGGTGTGCCATATGCCGACGAGGCCGACGCCGGCGAGCAAGAAGGTGAGGGCAAATGCCAGGCTATTGGCGTAGTTCAGCGAACCCAGAAACAGCACCAGTAACAGGGCCGCGAACAGCCAACCCTGCGCGGTCGGCAGGATATAGACTCTCGAGCCGACGAGGGTGACCGGCCCGTTGACGGGGGGGTGCCGGCGCCCGAACCAACGAGACAAGGGACCCTTTATCAAGGTCCAATTAGCTTCAGCCGCTACCAGCGGTTGGAGGCCACTTCGAGCGGGCGGCACGCTCTGGGTGGGTGGGTCATTGCAAAGCTTTGAAGTCGCCATACGCTGCTCGCGTGCGCCGAAGTCCCCGGGCCGATGGTGGCCAGCTACTCGAGGCCCGAATTCCTGCACCAGGCTTGGTGAGGAGCATGGTGTCGAGGACAGCCCGCCTCCACGGCGACCAGAGATGCCGGGAAGTCTCAGGGAACTGGGACTTCCTCCAGAATGTGTCGAGCCAACACGTCGCCCGGTTCCTGGTTGATGTCTCGGGGCATGAGGCGATGCCCGGCCACCGCAGGAAACACCGCTTGCAGATCCTCGGGCAACAGGTAGTCGCGGCCTTCCAGCAGCGCGCAGGCTCGGCTAGCTGCCAACAAGCTGAGGGCGGCGCGGGGTGACAGGCCAGCAATGATGTGGGGATGGCGCCTGGAGCGCGCGAGCAGTGCTTGCAGATAGTCCAGCAGGCGAGGCGCGGCGTGTACGGCCCGCACCGTGGCCGTGGCCTCACGCAGGTCGTTGGCATCCAGCGCCGGCACCAGCTCCGCCAACAGCTCGCGGCGATCCGTGCCCGCCAGCAGCGCCCGTTCGGCCCGAGGGTCGGGATAGCCCAGACCGATGCGCAGGGTGAAACGGTCGAGCTGCGACTCCGGCAGCGGATAGGTGCCGATCTGCTCAGTGGGGTTCTGAGTCGCGATGACGAAGAAGGGCTCCGGCAGCGGCCGCGTGCTGCCGTCCACGGAGACCTGGTGTTCCTCCATGGCTTCCAGCAGTGCGCTCTGGGTCTTGGGCGTCGCTCGATTGACTTCGTCGGCCAGCACCACCTGGGAGAACACGGGGCCCGGGTGAAACACGAAGCCCGCGGCCTCCCGGTCCCACACCGACACGCCGACGATGTCCGCCGGCAGCAGATCGCTGGTGAACTGAATACGCTGAAAGTCCAGCCCAAGGCTGCAAGCGATGGCGTGGGCCAGCGTGGTCTTGCCTACCCCGGGGCGGTCCTCGAAGAGGAGATGACCGCGTGCCAGCAGACAGGCGAAAGCGAGTCGGATCGCCTCGGGATTGCCCAATACCACCTGACCCACCTGGGCCACGGCGGCCTCCAGCTTGGAGCTCAGCTGAGATACGGGCTGCAATCGAGCTAGCGACATGGTGGCGGCTCTGGGAGGTGCGGATCAACGTTCGGTGGCAGCATAGCAACCGTGCAGCGGCCCACCAATGGCAGCTCTCTGAAACTGGCCGGCGCAATCTGCGACCAGGTTCGCCCGTCGCGTCGGGCTTTGTGATTCCAGTCAAAACCTGGCATTTCGCGGGGTGCGGGGAAATGGAATCAGGTCGCGTACATTGGCAACGCCGGTGAGATAGCCAAGGGTGCGCTCGAATCCCAATCCGAACCCCGAATGGGGTACAGAGCCATAGCGCCGGAGATCTCGGTACCAGCCGTACTGCACCGGGTCGACGCCGAGCTCCTCCATGCGAGCGTCGAGCACGTCCAGGCGCTCTTCGCGCTGGGAGCCACCGACGATCTCGCCGATGCCCGGCACCAGGATGTCCATGGCTGCAACCGTACGGCAGTCCGGGTTGACCCGCATGTAGAAGGGTTTGATGTCTTTGGGATAGTTCACCACCACCACAGGGCCGCGAATGTATTCCTCGGCCAGATAGCGCTCATGCTCCGAGTGCAGGTCGTGGCCCCATGCCACCGGGAATTCGAAGCTTCTGCCGGTTGCCTGCAGCACGTTCAGAGCCTTTTCATACTCCAGCATGGCGAAGCTCGAATTGGCCACCGCCTCGGCCCGAGCAATGCAGCCTTTGGCCACGTGCTGATCGAACAGCGCCATCTCACCGGGGCATCGCTCCAGCACCGTGCGTAGGATGTGCTTCAACAATCGCTCTGCCAGATTGGCATTGTCACCTAGGTCTGCGAAGGCCCATTCCGGCTCTACCATCCAGAACTCTGCCAAGTGTCGGCTGGTGTTGGAGTTCTCGGCTCGAAAAGTGGGACCGAAGGTGTAGACCCGCCCCATTGCGAGGCAATAGGCCTCCACGTTCAGTTGGCCGGAGACCGTGAGAAAGGTTTCGCGACCGAAGAAATCCGAAGTCCAGTCGGTCTTCCCCGCAGCAGTGCGCGGCGCTGAGGCCGGGTCCAGGCTGGTGACCCGGAACAGCTCGCCCGCACCCTCACAGTCGCTCGCGGTGATGATGGGAGTGTTGACCCAATAGAAGTTCTCGCTATCGAGAAACTCATGTGTGGCGCGGGCCAAGGCGTGCCGGACCCGAGTCAGTGCGGCGAACATGTTGGTGCGGGGGCGAAGGTGCGCCACTTCGCGGAGATACTCCACGGTATGGCGCTTGGCGGGTACGGGGTAGGTATCGGGATCCTCCACCCAGCCGATCACATTGATGCTCTCGGCCCGCAGCTCCACGCTTTGCTCCCGGCCCTCGGACGCAACCGCCAACCCGGTGACCTCGAGCGCGCAGCCGGTGGTGACGGCGAGCACCTCCGTGGTGTAACTTCGGAGCTCGCCCGGGGCCACCACCTGCAACGCTGCCTGGCAGCTGCCGTCATTCAGGGCAATGAAGGACAGGCCGGCCTTGGAATCGCGACGTGTCCGCACCCAGCCACGGACAACAATACGCTCGCCGATCGGAATGGACCCGTCGAGAACCTTGGCGATGCTTGCCGGCTGCATACTTGCGCTCCCATTTGCGTCGACTCAATGCTGCCACGAAGGCAAGCCTCGACCAATTCATGCGTCACGAGCCGGTAACCTCGGTGCGGTACTCTAGGAGGCCTCCTTGGCAGTGCTATCGACATCGGTGCGGGCCTTGCAGAAAGTCCGGCCGTAGCGGGTGGAATGATTGTCCTAGGCGCTTTAGTACTTTCTAACAAACTGTGCTTAAGCCTCTGACAAATAACAACTCATATGGCGTTAAGAATCGACTGAGGAGCCTCGCATGCGAGGGCAATGTGCGGCATTGCAGCAGACCCCCAGCACGCCCTGAGTGCAGCGGTGCACCAAACGCGGGCGAGGCGAGTTGGTATTTGAACCGGAGGATTCCATGCTCACTTTTGAAGACTGCCTCAACTACTGTGATCTGTCGGAAGACGAGGTTGACGTCGTCGCCGAACACGAGCATCTACCCGGCATCGTCGCCTGCGAACTGGCGAGCTGCTTGCTGTGCACCAGCGAGGGCCAACAAACGTTCATGCGTTTTCTCGAGGACGACATGCTGATGGCAACCATGAGCCACAACAGTCGCAGGTTGGCAACCCTTAACCATGTGAAGGCCGAGTTCAGCCAGGCGCACACGGCAACGTGACAGGCGGCGAACAGAGGAGAGGGGCGCCGCTCGAGCTTGCATGGGGTGGGGCCGCGCCCGGGCGATCCGTCCCCAACCGCGCTTGACGCCGACATTAAGAGGAATGCCGGCACACGAGCCGCTTTCCGGTGGCTGTTCCTGGGTTCCCCGAAAAGGCCCAAGCCATCGTGGCTGCTCGCCGGGAATCCGGATCAGCGCAGTCGATTCCCCTCGAGATCGTCTCCCTCGGAGACCGCGCCCCGAGGTCGCCTACCCGGATCCCACCGCAGTGGCGCTCGCCGAGAATGGAATGCGCTGGCGGGCCGCAATAACCGTGTCGAGATCGAGCTGGTAGGCGTAGCTGGCGACTAAACCAAACGTCGCCGCCGATTCGACTTCAGCCTGGCGTATTGTGCTCGACCCAGCGTCGCCCCTGGGCCCGCTGCTCTTGCTTCCAAAAGGGGGCCCGAGTCTTCAGCACCTCCATGATGTGGCGGCAGGCTTCAAAGGCCGCTTTGCGATGGGTCGACCACACCGCGACCAGAACGATGGGATCACCCGGCTCAACGGTTCCAACCCGGTGCCACACCAGCGCGTCGTCCAGTGACCACTCGCCGACGGCGGCCGCGACGGTGCGCTCCAGCTCGCGCTCCGTCATGCCCGGATAATTCTCGAGGGTCAGTGCACTCACCGTGGCCGCTTCATTGATCTCTCGCATCGTGCCCACGAACACTGCGGTCGCGCCCGACCGCCGGCTGGCGGCCGGCCCTCGACTCGTCTGGTATTCGGCAAGGATCTGCCAGGGATCGAAAGCGCTCGCGCTGACTTTGATTTCCATGGCTACCCTCCCGTTACCGGAGGAAAGAAGGCCACCTCGTCACCGTCGCTGACCCTCTGGTCGGCACCCGCATATTCCTGGTTCACCGCACTCAAGATGTTGCCGGGCAGAGGAACCTCGGGATTGAGCTGGCGCCACAACTCGCCCACCGTCAGTGGCCCGACAGGCTCGAAGGTTTCCTCCGCTCGCCCTAGACGCTCCCGCAAGCTGGCGAAATAGCGTACCCGGATGCTCATGGATTCAAGTCCGATCACTCGTGACTGGGTGCCCGCGGCGGACACGGTTGAAGTGGTCATTGGCGTGCGTTACGAGATGGATATTGGCAGCGCCTGCCAACCGCTTCAAGCTGCCAGAAGGTCGCAGCCTCCGCAATGACTCTCAGCATCCTCGCCACCGAGCGTTATCCCGTCGACCGCTGCTGCGCTTGGTCCCAGCAGTCATGGGTGTAGAGGGCCGCCCGCCGCACGCTTTCGAAGTGAATGTCGACGCTGTCTTGGATATCTCGGGCGTAGCCTCCAGCCATGCTCACGGCCACCGGGAGACCGTGGCTTTGGGCATGCTCGAACACCAGTTGGTCGCGTTGCGCCAACCCCGGCTTGGTCAGCTCGAGCTTGCCGAAACGGTCGTCCTGGTAGGCGTCCGAGCCGGCGAGGTAGATCACGAGATCCGGGCGGGCGCGCGCTATCGCGACCGACAGCCCCTGATCCAGCGCCTCCAGATAGCGGTCATCTCCGGTTCCAGCCGGAAGGCCCAGGTCGAGATCACCGACTATTTTCCGGAAGGGGAAGTTATGGTCGCAATGGATGGACAACGTAAATGCCCATTCGTCCCCAGCCAGCATTGCCGCCGTGCCGTTGCCCTGGTGAACGTCGGTGTCGACGATCACCAGGCGCTCGATGAGGGCGTCGCGTCGCAGCCAACGCGCGGCGACCGCGCTATCGTTGAAAACACAGAAGCCCTCGGGGCGGTCGCGAAAGGCGTGATGGGTGCCGCCCGCCAGGTTGGCGGCCGCCCCCTGCTCCAGGGCCGAGGTACAGGCGGCCATCGTCGCCCCCACCGAGCGGCGGGAGCGCTCCACCAGCTCGAGGGACCATGGAAAGCCCAGCGCGCGGAGATGCCGCGGCTGCAGGTTTCCGGACTTCACCGCATCGAGATAGCGCTCATCGTGCGCCAGACAAAGCGCTTCGTCGCCCGCGGCAGGCGCTTGGTGCAAGGTCACCAGCGGCTGCAGATGACGGGTGACCCGGTCCCGCAACAGACGATACTTCTCCATTGGGAAGCGGTGACCCGCCGGAAGCGGCAGCACGAACTGGTCGCAGTAGAACACCTTCACGGGCCTTTACCGCCTGAGGCCAGCTCCGCATCCGGGCTGTCTGCTGCGGTGAGATCAGCGCCGCCGGCGGCGACGCAGATGGCGCCCGGGCGCAAGGTGCGAAGCTCCACCTGCGCCGCCTCGGCCAGGGAGT
>CAZLYT010000529.1:0-3479 GCA_964563515.1 uncultured Candidatus Competibacteraceae bacterium
GACCTGGCTCGACGTCGCCTCCCCCACCGGCTTGGGCAGGAGCTGATGCAGAGATGTCTGACCATAGGTCGAAAACGCGGCCAGAAGCAGGATTACCAACAGCGCCGGAGTGGCAACACAAGCCTTCATGGCCGGAGTTTCGGTTTCCATGGCAAGTCAAGGCACGGCCGATTCAACATGTCACCCTTTCGCACCGAGCTTTTGGCACACCAGATCTATTTGTGTGTCGCCCGATCCACGCCACGCTTTGTTATTGCGGAGTGGTTATGGACCGCGGAAGCGGAACTCGGCCCGCGGCTTTGGACATGAACTTTCCCCACACCTTCGTTGCTATGACATGGGTCAAGGGCCCTCAAGTCCAGAGGCATAGGTTGCGGGCATCCCCGCAGACCCGGAGTCTAGCCCATGAAAGCTCATGCAGTTGCACCGAGGCTCGGCCTGGCTCTAGTGGCAGCCGTCGCCCGCGCGAGCTCCGCTCAGACCGAGGACATTTCAGCTCGAGCCCCCGTTGCCTTTGCAAGCTACGGCACCGACGACCACGGCCGCATCAGCCAGCAGGAGTTCGAGGCCGTTGGTGAGCAGCGCCAAGCTGCCCGGGCACAGTGCGGCGCGCCCATGCGGGGCGCCGCCAATGCACCCAGCTTCGCCGAGTTCGACAGCGACGGCGACGGCACTGCCACCGCACAGGAGCTCACCGCGAACCAGGCGCAGCGGCCGCGGTCGAGTTCACCGCAGTAGGCGTCCGTTCTCTTCTGCTATCGCGGCGGGCGGCGCCATGGCCGCCGGCCGCGGGGTGTCGCCTCGGGCCTGCGATGCTTTGGCCGCTCTGGTGCGGGACGCCTTGCTGTCTTGACAAGGGCTTCACGTTGCCGGCGTAGACTGCGAGCTTTGGGGGAACAGGCATGGGAATCGATACGCCGCGTCGCGTGCTGTTGATTGAAGATCACCGGGACATTGCCGAGCTGGTCTACGAGCACTTGGAGCAGCAGGGCTACGCCGTGGATTACGCGGCCGACGGCGTCACGGGCTTGCGCCTCGCGGTGAGCGAGGACTTCGACGTCATAATCCTGGACCTGATGCTGCCTGGCATGGACGGGCTCGAGCTCTGTCGCCGGCTGCGGCAGGAGGCCAAGCGTGACACCCCGATCGTGATGGCCACCGCTCGCGACACTCTGGAGGACAAGATCGCAGGTCTAGACGCAGGGGCCGACGACTACGTGGTCAAGCCCTTCGAGCTCGCCGAGCTGGAGGCGCGGCTTCGAGCGGTGGTGAGGCGCTACCGGGGCGAGGTCAGCCCTGAAACCCTGCAGATCGCCGATCTCACCCTCGACACCGGTAGCTGGCAGGTTCGACGCGGCGGCAGGGCCCTCACCGTACCACCCATCAGCCTCAAGATCCTCACCGTGCTGATGCGCGCAAACCCCAGGGTGGTCACTCGCCGCCAGCTCGAGCAGGAAGTGTGGGGCGACATCGTGCCTGATAGCGATGCGCTGCGCAGCCACGTCTACAACCTGCGCAAGGTGGTGGATCGGCCCTTTGCGACACCCATCATTCACACCATTCAGAACATCGGCTACCGGGCCGGTGCCGATGACTCCAGCTGATCGGCCAGCACCATGAGGTCGAGCGCCGGGCTTGCTCGCAAGCTGGGTCAGGTCTTCCTGATCCAGGTCATGTTCATCAGCCTCACCGCCGCATTGGGCGTCTACGCGTCGCGGCTGGTGTTACAGGAGATCCTGATCAAGCAGGCGCTCATGGACGAAGCCGCCTACTACCGGCAACGCCTGGCCGCCGACCCCACGGCAGCACTGCCCGACACCCGCAACCTGCGCGCCTATCGCGGCGGCGACGAAACTCCCTTTCCAGACCAGCTCCAAAGTCTTGCCCCGGGCTACCACCACCTGCGGAGCACTGACGATTTCTCCGCCGCACTAGTCACCGAGGCCGACGGCGAGCGGCTGGTGCTAGAGTTCAAAGGCGAACGCGTCGGCGAGCTGGCGCTCTACTTCGGCTTGATTCCGCTCGGCATCGTGCTGGTGGTGCTATACAGCTCCGCCTGGTACTCCTACCGCCAGTCCCGGCGTGCGGTGTCGCCGCTGGTGGGGCTGGCGCGACAGGTCGAGCAACTGGATCCGGAGGATACCCACCCGGAGATCTTCGACCCCGATGGCCTGCCAGACGATGTGGACCAAGAGGTGCGCGTCCTATCGCGGGCCCTGCACCGCTACACCCGCCGCATCGAATCGTTCATCGAACGCGAGCGTCAATTCACCCGTGATGCCAGCCACGAGCTGCGCACTCCCATCACGGTGATTCGCATGGCATGCTCGCGATTGGCCAGCGATACCGAGCTTTCCCCGCAGAACCGGTCGACCCTGGAGCGAATCAGCCGCGCAGCCCACGACATGGAAGAGCTGGTGAGTGGCTTTCTGCTGCTGGCGCGGGAGTCGGAGGGCGGGCTGGAGCATAGTGAGGTGTGCCTCAACGCGGTCGTGGCGGGAGAAATGGAGCGCATCGCGCCCCTGCTCGAAAACAAGCCTGTGCGCCTCGACCTGGAGGCGCGCTGCCAATTGTTCGTCAGCACCTGGGAGAAGGCGCTGGCAATCGTGGTCGGGAATCTGCTGCGCAACGCGGTCGCCTACACCACTGAAGGCACCATACGCATCCTGATTCACAATCGGGAGCTGGTGATCGAAGACTCCGGCGAAGGCATTGCCGGGCCCGACGTGGAGCGGGTGTTTCGTCCTTTCGAACGCGCCACACCCCGTGTGGGCGGCCACGGCTTGGGTCTGGATATCGTCCGCCGCATGGCGGAGCGCTTCGGCTGGCCGGTCGGAATCAGCAGTCGGCCTGGCATCGGTACCCGGGTCGCCGTGAGCTTCATAGGCGCGCGACGGGCCGAGCTCGAGCAGGATTACTGAACCGTCTCGCCATTGCCCAAACGATCCGGGGCGGCGCGCTGGGCATGGCGTGGTACTCAGCCCAAACGAGCGCCCAGTGCAATGTGGATTCGCCTTCACATTGACTTCACGCCTTCGCTGAGATGCTCGCGCTCGAAGTCGTCGGCGACCTCCGCGCATTCCTCACCGGCGGCTTCACCCCGGAGCCCAGGCTCCGCTGATGTGTCCACCGCAGCACCGACTCACACCCAATCGGCGCGGCTGGAAAGGACTGGGCGACGGGGTTTGCGAGCTTCTCAAAATCCCTGGCACGCATTCGGGAGGCTACGGCCTCCCGATTTTTTTATCTGATTCCAGCCGAACGCACGCATTGCGGAGGGTGAATTAGCCCGATAGCGTAATGCACCGTTCTTTAGCGCCGTTGGACGGCGGAATACGCGTAAGCGGCCATTCCAGGCCGTTATTTTCCCGCAGGGGCCAGGTCTGATTTCATGGGATTGTGGGAGAACTTGGCTTTCCACACGCGTGGCGTGAGATCGAGCACCAGGCTCGCCGGATGCACGGCGATGCGCTGCAGGA
>CAZLYT010000530.1:0-10952 GCA_964563515.1 uncultured Candidatus Competibacteraceae bacterium
TTCGGTCAGAACCAGCTCGTGGTGCGGCACGGGAAGGGCGGCAAAGACCGAATCACGATGCTTCCCGCGCGGCTGGTGGAGCCACTTCAAAGGCAGCGAAGGCGCGTCACCGCCATCCATGAGCAGTACCTCCGAGAGGGATCCGGCGAAGTGTATCTGCCGCACGCTCTGGCTCGCAAATTCCCTGGCGCTGGCTCCGAGCTGGGGTGGCGGTATCTGTTTCCGGCTTCCATAGGTTCTCGCGACCCACGATCGGGAAAGACCATGCGCCACCACAAGAATGAGAAAGTGCTGCCACGGGCGATGACTAGGGACAGGGCGAACGACGAGCCCTAGGGAGCGGGGTGGACGGCCTCACTGGCAATCAAGGCGGTCGTCGTTTGGCCACATCTTGTGTCGCTCGAGCAAATGCAAAGAGTGGCGGATTAGGCGGCGCTAATCCGCCCTGGCGCACTGTCGCTTGGTGGGAGCGTCTCCAGGCGCGAAGCCTTGGCGTCGAATTCTTCAGGATTGCGCCGGGACGCGCACCTGATATGGCCATGCGTCGGCCTTGTCGGCGTTGCCAAGCTATACTCCGCGCGACGCCGCAGCCCGCTGACCCATGCCCCGCACCGAACTCAACACCACTAAGCTCTACCTACGGCTTCTCGCCCACGTGCGCCCGTACTGGCGGGTGTTCGCGCTGTCCATCGTCGCCCTGGTGGTGACCTCGTTGACCGAGCCCGCGGTGGCGGCGCTGTTCAAGCCGCTGTTGGATGAGAGCTTCGTAGCCCAGGACCCGACCGGGCTGGTGTGGATGCCCATCGCGCTGGTGGGCCTATTCGTGGTGCGGGGGCTGAGCGGCTACGCGGGCGACGTCGCCATGGCCTGGGTCGGAGGCAAGCTGGTCTATGACTTGCGCCAGCTCATGTTCGAGCGGCTGCTCACGCTGCCAACGCCGTTCTACGATCAGCACGCCTCCGGGTCGCTCATTTCCAAGGTCAACTACGACGTCACCCAGGTCACCGAGGCGGCAACCAACGTGCTGACGGTGCTGGTTCGGGACTCCCTGACCATCGTGGGGCTGCTCGCCTGGATGCTGTACCTGAACTGGAAGCTGACCTTGATCACCTTCGCCGTCGCCCCGCCCATCGTGATTCTGGTGTATGTGGTCAATCGCCGCATCCGCGGTCTGGCGCGGTCGCTGCAGCAGACCTACGGCAAACTCACCGGCGTGCTGCAGGAGGTCACCGAGGGGCACCGGGTGGTGAAGATGTTCGGTGGCGAGGCCCACGAGCGCGCCCGCTTCGCCAAGGTGTCGAACTGGCTGCGCCGCTACCAAATGAAGGTCAAATCGGCGGCGGCCCTGGCAGGGCCCATTTCGCAGATCGCGGCAGTGATGGGGCTGGCGCTGATCGTTTTCCTGGCCTCGCGACAGGCGGCCGCCGGGGAGCTCACGGTGGGCGGATTCGTCTCCTTCATCGGCGCCATGGGGCTGCTGCTGGCGCCCATCAAGCGGCTCACCCAGATCAACGAGCGCATGCAGAAGGGCATCGCCGCCGCCGAAAGCGTGTTCGCCCTAATCGACGAACAGCCTGAGCGTCGAGAGGGAGAGCCGGTGGCCCAGCGCAGCACCGGACGGCTGGAGTTTCGCGACGTGAGCTTTGGCTACGGCTCCGGGGAGGAGCCGGCGGTGAGGGGCATCTCCTTTATGGCCGAGCCGGGAGAGACGGTGGCGCTGGTGGGGCCGTCCGGCAGCGGGAAATCCACGCTGGCCTCCCTCATCCCTCGGTTCTATGAGCTCACCAACGGTCGCATCCTGCTAGACGGTCTAGACGTCGCCACTCTGCGGCTGACCGACCTGCGGGCTCAAATTGCCCTGGTGAGCCAGGATGTGCTGCTGTTCAACGATACTGTGGCCGCCAACATCGCTTATGGGGCCCGCGGCGAGGCCAGTCGCGAGGACATTGAAGCCGCGGCCAGAGCCGCCAATGCGCTGGCGTTCATTGCCGACCTTCCCAGGGGCCTAGACACCATCGTCGGCGACAAGGGCATTCGCCTCTCGGGGGGACAGCGGCAGCGGGTCGCCATCGCCCGGGCCCTGCTGAAGGACGCGCCGGTGCTGGTTCTGGACGAGGCCACCTCGGCCCTGGACAGCGAGTCCGAACGTGCCGTGCAGGAGGCATTGGAGCGCCTGCGGGCCGGCCGCACCACCTTGGTGATCGCCCACCGCCTCTCCACCATCGAGCGCGCCGACCGGATCGTGGTGCTGGAAAGCGGCCGGGTGGTGCAGGTGGGAACCCACGCCAGCCTGCTCGCCGAAGGCGGCCTGTACGCAGACCTGTACCGCCTTCAGTATGCCCAGCCGCCAGCTATGGAGTCGACTGCCAGTGGTTGACGCCGTCAAGAGCCGCGCCTGGGCCAGCCGGTTGGGCCACGGGGCGGCGGTGGCTTTCATGCGGTTGCTGGCTGCGCTGCCCTTCGCTCTGGCGATGCGCCTTGGAGCGATGCTCGGTTGGCTGTTCTACTTCGTGGCGTGGGAGCGACGCTCCATTGCCGAGCTAAATCTGGCCTTTTGCTTTCCGGAGCTCAGTGTCAGCGAGCGCGATCGCCTGAATCGACAGCACTTTGCAGGTGTGGGCATGGCGGTGGTGGAGACCGCCCATGGCTGGTGGAGCCGCTCGGAGAAGCTGCAACCGCTGATCACCGAGGTCGAGGGTGAGGCGCATCTGGAGCGGGCGCTGGCGGGAGGCCGCGGCGCCATCCTGCTGGCAGCTCATTTCACCCACCTGGAGATGGGCGCCGTGCTGCTGGCGGTTCGACGGCCGCTGGCAGCGGTCTACCGACCCCACGACGACCCGGACTTCGAGCAGCACATGGGCGGCGGGCGCAGCAGCCGGGGCCACGCAGTGCGCAGCGACGATACCCGAGCCATCGTCCGCGCCCTGCGCGACGGCTACCCCCTGTGGTACGCACCGGATCAGAACCACAGGGGCGACTTCATGGTGTTCGCGCCGTTCTTCGGCATTCTGGCGGCGAGCAACTCCGCCAGCGGCCGGCTGGCGGCCATTAGCAAGGCGCCGATGCTGCCGTTCTGGCAAGAGCGCCTGCCGGGCTACCGCTACCGGCTGTGCTTCGGCCCCCCCTTGGAGGACTTTCCACAGCGTGACCCGGAGGCCGATACCGCCCGCATCAACCGGGAGATCGAGACCATGGTGCGACGCCAGCCTGGCGCATATCTGTGGCTGCACGCGCGATTCAAGTCCCGGCCCGCGAACTGGCCGCGGCGTTATCTGAGTCACTGAGTCCGTGGCTGACACCTGGTCGCTGCAGTCCCCGCCGCGGGCGGCGCCCCCGGTGTCGGTGCTGATGTATCACCAGGTGGGGGAGTTCGACTCGCCCAAGGCGCATCGGGCTGGTTACTGCCACGTGCGCCGATTTCGGTCGCAGATGCGCTACCTCAAACGTTTCGGCTACCGGGTGCTGGGATTGGAGGAAGCCTTGGCGGGCCTGTTCGGCAACGCGCCGCTACCGACCCGCGGGGTGGTGATTACCTTCGATGACGGCTACCAAAATTTCCGGGATTACGCCTGGCCGGTGCTGGCGGAGCTAGGCTTCCCCGCTACCGTCTATCTGGTCTCCTCACTGGTGGGCGATCGCTCGCGTTGGCTGGCTCAGCAGGGCCGCGACGCCCCTATGATGGACTCGGCCACGGTGCGCGAACTGCGTCGCGATGGCGTGTTGTTTGGCTCCCACTCGGTGAGCCATCCGCGGCTGTCCCGACTGCCTGCGGTGGCGGTGCGCGAGGAGGTCATGCGCAGCAAGTCGATGCTGGAGGACTTGCTGGGTGAGCCGGTGCAGCACTTCTGCTATCCCTTCGGCGACTACGACCCGGCGGTCAGGGATGAAGTTGCTGCCGCCGGCTACCGCTCGGCCCTGACCTGCATCCGTGGCGCCGCCAACACCGCGGACAACGTCTTCGAGGTCCCCCGCAAAGCCATCTCCTACGGGGACAATCTGCTGGGTTACTGCTGGAAGCTGCACATGAAACACGCCCGTAAGCAGCGGCTGCCGTGATCGATTCGGTGGACTCCATACACGTACTGGGGAGCCGCCAGTTCGGCGGCGCCGACCGCTTCTATGTGCGGCTGGTGGAGGCGTTGAATGAAGCTGGCTACCCCGCGCTGGCGATCAATCGTCCCGGCAGTCCGGTGGGTGACGCCCTGGCGGAGTCCGGCGCCCCGCAACGCCAGCTGCCGCTGGCCAATGGCTGGGACCTGTACAGCGTGTGGCGCCTGCGCCAGATCGTGAACGCGCAGCGGCCACGGGTAGTTCAGAGCTACATGGGGCGCGGCACCCGTCTGACCTGGGTGCCACGCAAGCTGACGACCGTGCATGTAGCGCGGCTCGGGGGCTACTACAAGCTTCGTGGCTACTACCGGCACGCCGACGCCTGGGTCGGCAACACCCGCGGCGTCTGCGATTACCTGGTGCGGGAAGGCTTCCCTTCCGAGCGCATTTTCATGATCGGCAACTTCGTGGCCAAGCCGGAGCCGCCCAGCCCCGCCGACGCTGCCACCCTGCGCGAGCATCTGGGCGTACCGGCGGATGCCCAGGTGTTGTTTGCGCTCGGCCGCTTCATCCACATCAAGGGCTTCGACGACTTGCTGGTGGCATTCGCCGCGCTGCCAGAGGAGGTTCAAGGGCGCCCGGTGTGGCTGGTGCTGGTGGGCGACGGTCCGCTGCGGACCATGCTGGAGAACGCGGCTCGAGATCTGGGGATTGCCAGTCGAGTGGTGTTTGCCGGCTGGCAGAATCGGCCCGGACCCTTCTTCCAATTGGCCGACGCCCTGGTCTGTCCGTCGCGGCACGAGACCCTCGGCAACGTGATTCTGGAAGCGTGGAGCTACGGGCTGCCGGTGGTGGCCACCGACAGTCCCGGGGCCAACGAGTTGGTTCGAGACGGCGAAAACGGCCTGCTGTGCCCACCCCAGGATCCACCGGCGTTGGCGACGCGGCTGGTCGAGCTGCTCAATGCCGAGCCCGCCGCACGCCAGGCGGTCGGCGCGGCCGGGCGGGCTGAGGTGGTGTCGCACCATGGCCGGGACGCCGTGCTGAGCGCCTATCTCGCCATGTACGAGCGTCTGGGTGTCATGGGGCGCTGGCGAGGGGCCGGGGTTTGAAGCGCATTCTGATCATCCGCCTCAGCGCGATCGGCGACGTGGTCATGGCTTCAGGGCTGATCCCGGCGCTGCGCAGTCTGTGGCCAGAGGCCCGACTCGCCTGGCTGGCCGAGCCGGCAGGCGCCAGCCTGCTGCGTGAGAATCCACGCTTGGACCAGGTTGCCGTGTGGCCGCGAGGTGAATGGTCCGAGCTTTGGCGCCGGCACCGCTATCTCGCCTGGGGCAGCCGTGTTCGCGACTTCGCCCGCACTCTCAAGTCGCAGCGCTTCGACTTGGTGCTGGACGCCCAGGGTCTTCTCAAGAGCGCCATCTGGGCCCGGGCCACCGGCGCACCGTTGCGCATCGGCCTCGCCTCCAGGGAAGGCAGCCATCGCCTCATGACCGAGGTGCTACAACCGCGGCGGGATGATCCCCGCATCGGCTCCGAGTATCGCCAGCTCGCCCAGCATCTGGGAGCCGAGCCCGAAGCCTTCCAGATGGATCTGCCGGTGTCTGAGCAGACCGACACTACTGCTCAAGCGTTGCTCACCGACACCGGAGTCACCACCCCCTATGCGGCCCTGGCACCTTTCACCACGCGGCCCCAGAAGCACTGGTTCGAGGCCCGCTGGGCAGCGCTGGCGGATCGGCTCGAGGCCGAGCTCGGCCTCCAGTGCGTCATGCTCGGAGGCGCGGAGTCGAGAGAGTCCGCCGGGCGGATACACCAAGCCGCCGGCGGTGGTCTGGTGGACCTCGCTGGCCGCACCAGCCTACCCCAGAGTGTCGCCGTGATCGCCAGGGCGAAGCTGCTGGTAGGTGTCGATACCGGGCTCACTCACATGGGCATCGCCCGCCGGGTGCCGACCTTGGCCCTGTTCGGCTCCACCCGCCCCTACTTGAATACCTCGACACCCGCTGCGCAGGTGCTCTACGAGCCCTTGATCTGTTCTCCTTGCCGACGACGGCCCACCTGCGCCGGCACCTTCACCTGCATGCGTCTGCACACCGTCGACTCGGTGGCCGCCGCCGCGGCTCGGCTCCTGGAGGTTGCTTGAAAATGCTGCACGTGGAGGCGGGTCGTCATCTTTATGGCGGCGCCCTGCAGGTGCTGTTCCTGCTGCAGGGCTTGCGCGAGGCGGATCCGGCGGGGCGGCACCTGCTGGTTTGCGCGCCAGAGTCAGCTGTGGCCGCCAGCGCCAACCAGCTGCAGCTGCCGGTGCGCGAGCTGGCGCTGGGGGGCGAGGCAGACTTGGGAGCGGTGCCACGGCTGGTGCGATTGGCCCGGAACGAGGGCGCCGACCTGCTGCACGCCCACAGCCGCCGCGGTGCCGACCTCTGGACCGGGCTAGCTGCGCGCTTGGCCGGACGGCCCGCGGTGATCACTCGACGGGTGGACAATCCCGAAGCTCGCGCGCTGGTGGCCTTGAAGTACCGCTGCTACCGCCACGTGATCACCATCTCCGAGGGCATTAGAAAGGTGTTGCTGAGCGAGGGGGTGCCGGCAGCCAAGCTGAGCTGCGTGCCGAGCGCGGTGGACACCGTGCGCTATCGGCCTGGGGCTGACCGCAGCGCCTTAAAGGCAGCTTTCGATATCCCAGACCACGCACCGGTGGCGGGTGTCATTGCCCAGCTGATCCCACGCAAAGGCCACCAGGTGCTGTTGGAGGCGTTGCCTCAGGTGCTCGCGCAGCAGCCCCAATTGCAGGTGCTGTTGTTTGGCCGCGGTCCATTGGAGGACGAGCTTAAGCGCCAGGTGCGCAGCCGCGGGCTCGACCACAGCGTTCGGTTCGCGGGCTTTCGAGACGATCTCGAGCGACTGCTGCCAGCGCTGGATCTGGTGGTACACCCAGCGCTGCTGGAAGGGTTGGGGGTAGCCCTGCTACAGGCGTCCGCCTGCGCGGTGCCGGTGGTCGCGGCCCGCGCCGGCGGCATCCCAGAGGTGGTACGCGACGGCGAGAACGGCCGCCTGGTGACGCCAGCAGACGCTACGGGGCTGGCCCGGGCCATGCTGGAGCTGCTCAGCGATCGCGACCTGGCCCGGCGCATGGGTGCCCGGGGCCGCGAGCTGGTGCAGGACCAGTTCTCCATTGCACGGATGGTGGCCGGCAATCTGGCCGTCTATCGCAAGGTGCTGGAGGGATGAGGGCGTTTGCTTTGGCGGCCGACCGTCTCCTCGGCGCCGCGGAGGTCCTGGGCTAGCCATGTGCGGCCTTGCGGGCATGGTCATGCGCTCGGGGGCACCCGACCGCGGAGCCTTGGAGAGCATCGCCGAGACGCTTCGGCACCGTGGTCCCGACGACTGGGGCGTGCACGTGGACGGTCCGGTGGGATTGGTCCACACCCGCTTGTCGATCATCGATCTGGCCGGCGGCCACCAACCCATCCTCGCCGACAATGGCGACCTGGCGGTGGTGGTGAATGGCGAGATCTACAACTACGTGGAGCTCCGCGAGGCGCTGATTGGTGCCGGCCGACGATTCCACACCGGCTCCGACAGCGAGACCATCGTCCACGCCTACGCCCAGCACGGTGACCAGTTTCTCCAGCACCTGCACGGCATGTTCGCGTTCGCGCTCCACGACCGTCGGCGTGGACGGGTGCTGCTGGCTCGAGACCGACTGGGCATCAAACCACTCTACTTCTTGACCTTGCCAGACCGGGTCGCCTTCGCCTCCGAGCTGAAAGCGCTGCTGATGCTGCTGGAGCGCACGCCCCAGGTGCGGCCGCAGGCGCTGGCCGAGTACCTGCAGAATCAGTTCAACACCGGCCGCGACTGCATCGTCGAGGGCATCCAACGCTTGCTGCCCGGCGAGGCCATGACCATCGCAGGCGACCTATCCCGGCAGCACTGGCGCTACTGGTCCGCCACCGATATTCACGCAGTGGATCGGGACCAGGACGCGGCCGAAGCGCACTTCGAGACCTTGATCGAGCCGGTGATGCGCGAGCACATGCGCTCCGACGTGCCCTACGGATTGTTTCTCTCCGGCGGCGTGGACTCGGCGGTGATCCTTGCCATGCTCTCACGCCTGCAATCTCAGCCGGTTCGGACCTTCTCGGTGGGTTTCCGCGATACTCGGCTGGACGACGAGCTGGACGCTGCCGGCTGGATCGCGGAGCGCTTCGGTACGCGCCACACCCGGATCGTGCTGGACCCGGACGAGCTGTTCCAGCGAGCTCCCCACGTGATCTGGGCCACCGACGACCTGATGCGCGACTATGCCTGCCTGCCGACCGCGGTGCTGGCGGAACGGGCGGCCCAGGAGCTCAAAGTGGTGTTCTCCGGCGAGGGTGGCGACGAGGTCTTCGCCGGCTACCGTCGCTACGGGGAGAGCGCTCTTCTGCGCCGTCTCAAGAGCGTGCTGCATCCCGGCACCGGGGGCTTCCGCACCCGCGGACATCTGCGCCGACGCTGGATGCGACGCTTGCCCGGACCGGAGCTCGCCCGCGCCCTGCCCCATTTTCGGGATCCGCAGCGCGAGGCCTGGGCGGAGACGCCCACGAACTGGAGCTTTGTGCAGCGCGCCCAGTACACCGACCTCACCCGGGCACTTCCGGATAATCTGCTGGTGAAGCTCGACCGCATCACCATGGCTTTCGGATTGGAGGGTCGAGTGCCCTTTCTCGACCACCGGGTGGTGGCCTTCGGCCTCGGTCTACCGGACCGCCTCAAGACTAGCGGCGGTCGCGGCAAGCTGTTTCTGCGGCACTGGGCCGAGCGCTACCTGCCCCTCGAGCACCTGGGGGGGCGCAAGCGCGGCTTTCATGTGCCGATGACGGATGTCCTCAGCGGTCGGCGCTTCGAACAGGTCGCCCAGAAGCTGCCTCGCAGCCCCGCGATCCAGGAGTGGTTCCGCGCCGAAGGTGTGCGCGAGCTGCTTGGCGCCCATCGCCGCGACGGCCGCCACGCCCGCGAGGTCTGGATGCTGCTGCAGTTCGCGATCTGGCACCGGATCTTCGTGGAGCGGCCGGGGGCCAAGCCCGAGCCCGTGGACCAGCCTTTGGACTGGCTGCCATGAGTAGACGCCTGGCGGTGCTGATCTCGTTCTCCGGCGAGGGTGGCGTCGAACGCATGGTACTGAACCTGGTGGAAGGCTTCGCGGAGCTGGGGCGTAGCGTGGATCTGCTGAGCATCCGCAGCGACAGCGCCCACCTGGAGGCGCTGCCAGAGGCGGTACGCCATGTCGATCTGAAAGTACGCCACAGCGGCACTGCGCTGGCACCGTTGCTGCGCTACCTGCGGCAGGAGCGGCCGGCGGCGGTGCTGGCAGCCAAGGATCGCGCCATTCGGGTGGCTGCTGTGGCGCGGCGCCTGGGCAGCCCCCAAACCCGGTTGGTAGGGCGGCTCGGCACCAATCTGACGGCGGCGCTGGCGGGCCGCGGCGAGCTGACGCGGGGCCTGCGCCTGGCCCCCATGCGCTTGATCTATCGGTTAGTGGACCACGTGGTGGCAGTCTCAGAGGGGGTGGCCGAGGATACTCTCAAGGTGACCGGCCTGCCGACCGAGCGGGTCAGTGTTATCCGCAATCCGGTGGTCACCCAGCGACTGCGGCAGCTGGCCTCCGAGCCGCTGGACCATCCGTGGCTGGCCCCGAATCAGCCGCCGCTGGTCCTGGGCGCGGGAAGACTCACCGAGCAGAAGGACTTCGCCACATTGCTGCGGGCTTTCGCCCGGTTGCGCGCCGCCCGGCCCGCCCGCCTGGTGATTCTGGGCGAGGGTCGGCTGCGGGCGCGACTGCAGTCGCTGGCGGCCGAGCTCGGAATCGCCGATGACCTGGCACTGCCCGGCTTCACCCGCAATCCCTACGCTTGGATGTCTAGGGCATCGGTGTTCGTGCTGTCCTCCGCCTGGGAGGGCTCGCCCAACGTGCTCACCGAAGCCATGGCGCTGGGCACGCCAGTGGCGGCCACGGATTGTCCGAGCGGTCCTAGGGAGATCCTGGCGGGGGGCCGCTATGGAGCTCTAGTGCCGGTGAGCGACTGGGAAGGGTTGGCCGTCGGCATGGTGCGGGCCCTGGAGGCGCCGCCACCCAAGCACGAGCTGCAGGCGGCGGTGGCCGACTACTCTCAAGAGGAAAGTGCTCGCCGCTATCTGGCGCTGCTGGAAGGCGGCGCAGCGATTCGCCAGGGGAGGATCTGACACGATGCTGCTGTCGCTGCGCTACCGTTTCCTATTCGTCCACACCGCCAAGACCGGGGGGACCAGCATGCGCGCGGCCCTGACCCGGCAGAAGTGGAGCGATCCCTGGCGCCTGCCTCAATTCCTCTGCAGCCGACTCAGCGCGCTGTCGGGTCATCGACTGGGGATCAAGTTTCCCCGTCACGCCAAGGCGATCGCCGCTCAGGAGATGCTGCCGCGGGAGTTCTACGACTCGCTGTTCAAATTCTGCTTCGTGCGCAACCCCTGGGACCTGCAGGTCAGCTCCTGGCACCACCTGCGCCGGGAACGGCCCCACCTGGTGCAGCACGTGGACGACTTCGGCGCCTTCCTGCGCTGGAAGCTGGACCCGGAGCGCCCCTATCAGTTTCACGTGGACACCTCCATCGAGCTGCAGTCCGACTACGTTGTGGACCTGCACCGGCGCGTGATAGTGGACTTCATCGGGCGCTACGAGCGGCTCGACGCGGACTTTGCCGAGATCTGTCGGCGCATCGGAATCGCAAAGCCGGCCATGCCCCACCGGCGCGAGGCCAAGGACCGCAAGCGGGACTACCGGGAGTATTACGACGACGCCACCGCGGAGCTGGTGGCGCAGCACTGCAACAGCGACGTGGCGCTGTTCGGCTACAGCTACGACGATCCTGCGAAGC
>CAZLYT010000531.1:0-5846 GCA_964563515.1 uncultured Candidatus Competibacteraceae bacterium
CAGCCCTGATCTCTCGACGTCCAAGCGACACTTCCGGCCGTCCAGCAACGCCCTCCACCCACCCGGTCTGCACCTAAGCCTCACTTCAACAATCCGTGACCCAGCGGATTCAAAGCCCTTTTGCCTGCATTGTATACACTCGTTATGTATACATATCTTACTGATTATACTCATAAAAATTACTTGACTGGAAAACGGTTCCACATATACTGAAGCAAGTCCTCAGGTGCCGGTCGCTGAGGGCCGAAGGAGAAGGTATGGCGACCGGATCGGCACCAGGGGGTTGGAGGCTAGACCATGGGGGCACCCTCCCCAGTTCTGTTTCCGCCGCCTCGGCGGCCGTTGAACCGGATTGCCGACCTACTGCCGAGTAAGAAAAGCTCGCAACACAGTATGGCGTTGCAGGCCGCTTGCTCGAGACAAAACCCACCATCTCGGGAGCACACCATGCAGACCCCCGACCTGACCATCAAGAACATCGATTCCAGCTTACACAATGAGGACTTGGCGCCACTCCCGCACGCCAAGCGAAAATGGGGCTGGTTCGAGATCTTCAACGTTTGGTCGAATGACATCCAAAGCCTGTTCGGCTACACGCTGGCAGCCACTCTGTTCATCTCCTATGGCTTGAGCGGTTGGGCCGTATTTGCCGGCATCGTGTTGGCTGGTTTCATCGTGATGGGTTTGGTCAACTTGACTGGCAAGCCAAGTGTCAAGTACGGCATTCCGTTTCCAGTTATGGCACGCGCCAGCATGGGGGTGCGAGGGGCCAATTTCCCGGCCCTGATCAGAGGCATCGTCGCCATCTTCTGGTACGGGGTCCAAACCTACTTTGCCTCGACCGCGGTTGCACTCTTGCTCAAGGCAGTGCTCGGCAGCGAAGGCGGAGCCCAGTTTCTGGGCATGACAGCCCTGGACTGGTTGGCTTATATCATCGTTTGCGTTTTTCAGGTCGCCCTGTTCCTGCGCGGTATCGATTGGATCACGAAGTTCCTGAACTGGGCAGGACCGCTCGTCTACGCGGTGATGATCGCCCTTATGCTGGTGATCTGGTACAAGGCCGGCAACGGGCTGCTGGGTGAGATTGGAAATATCTTCTCCGGCCGTGGCGACTATGAAGGGGGCAGCGTCGCCGCGTTCTTCGCAGTCGTCGGCACGATGGTCGCCTATTTCGCGGCAGTGGTTATCAACTACGGCGACTTCTCACGCTTCGTTCGCAGCGAAGCCCAAATGAAGCTGGGGAACTTTCTCGGCCTTCCGGTAAGCCTCGCCTTCTTCTCTTTCCTTGCATTGTTCATCACTGCCGGTACTGCCGTGCTCTTTGGCGAGACGCTCACCAATCCGGCTGAAATGGTTGGTCGCGTTGACAATCTGCTATTGACGATCATTGCGGCGCTAACATTCTTCGCGGCAACCGTCGGCATCAACCTGGTGGCCAACTTCATTCCCCCGGCCTATGACCTGGCGAACCTGGCCCCTGCCAAGATCAGCGCCCGCACCGGAGGCATGATCACGGCCGGCATCGCTTTCTTCATCGGTGCATTTTGGGTATCGGTAATCAGCAACATCGGCATTGCGGCCTTCGTCGATACGCTCGGTGCAGTGCTGGCACCCCTCTACGGCATCTTAGTGACGGACTACTACCTGGTGCGAAAACAACAGCTCGACATCCAGGATTTGTTCTCAGCGAAGGAGAGCGGCCGTTACCACTTCGACAATGGCTGGAACAAGCAAGCGATGATTGCATTCGCACTGGCATCCGTATTCTCCGTTGCTTCAGTTTGGATTCCAGCACTCGAGAGCCTTTCCGGCTTCGCGTGGATCATTGGCGCCATCGTGGGCGGCACCTTGCACTGGGTCTTCCGGCACAAGAGCACTCGCCTAGTAGCAGCTAACTAGAAGGGTAGTCGGAGGCGGTGACGATGGGTTGACCGGCGACGCCTCCGCTACCGGGTCAGTACAGCCCGATCCAACCCCACGACTGATCCGCCGCCGCCCCCGCATGCTGCCTCGGGCAGGGCTCGGCACTAACCCAAGAGTCAGGGCGCAGCGCGCTCTAAGTATGAAGGAACCACAATGCAAGTCGCAGAAGACGTTCGGGGCCAGATTCCCGAAACCGGCAGCTCAGGCCACACCAAGGCCCCGGGCCAGGAGTCTCTCGCTCCGCAGGAGACGCGTATCATGGGCTGGGTCTCCTACCTGCTCGCTTGGTTTGGCGGTTGCGTGTCCATCGGCACTTTCACCATGGGAAGCAGCATCGTCGGCACCTTGAACCTGTTGCAGGCGACGCTCGCCATCGCCATTGGATGCTTCGTCATCGGTGTTGCGCTCGCCATCAACGGCGCCGCCGGCTACAAGTACGGCATTCCTTTCATGGTTCAGGCACGGAGTGCCTTCGGCTTCACCGGTACCCGATTCCCGGGATTGGTACGGGCGGTGCCAGCCATCGTCTGGTACGGATTCCAGAGCTGGATCGGCGCGGGCGCCTTAAACGCGGTATCGGCCACCCTGTTTGGCTTCGACAATCTAGTGTTCTACTTCATCGCCTTCCAGCTGCTGCAAATCGCCCTGTCGGTGCTCGGATTCCAGGGCATCAAATGGCTGGAGAACATTGGCAGCGGCTTCATCCTGGCCTCCCTCGTGTACATGTTCTTCAGCGTGATCAATCGCTACGGCGCGGAAATCACCACCAATCTCGTTAACGTCGAAGGCACCTGGGGTTTGCCATTCTGGGGTGCCACCATGCTGTTCCTGGGCATCTACAGCACAATGATGCTGAACGTCAGCGACTACTCCCGGGAGCTCGAGCACGGTACCAAGCCGAGCCTTCTGACCACGATCTACTCCATGTCCATCCTGCCCTGCACGCTGTTCATGGGCTTGATCGGCCTGATGGTCTCCGGCGCCACCGGCGTGACCGATCCCATTCAGGTGTTTGCCAACGCCGTGGACAACACCCCGCTGTTGGTGACCACGCTGCTCTTCATCGCCTTCGCGCAGGTCACCACCAACGTGCTAAACAACGTGGTGCCCCCCACTTACGTGCTGATGGACGTGTTCAAGCTGCCGTTCCGCGTGGCCACCATCATCGTGGGCTTCCTCGCCTTCGCGACCTTTCCCTGGGAGCTGGTCAAGGACGAGTCTGCCGCCGGCCTGCAGATCTTTGTGCAGACCTACTCCGCCTTCCTCGGCCCCATCTTCGCCGTGCTGGTGGTGGACTACTACCTGATCCGCCGCCGCACCCTGGATGTGGCCAAGCTCTACGACGAAAACGGCCCCTACCGGGGCGTCAACTACGCCGCCATCATCGCCGCTCTGGTGGGCGCCGCGGTGGCGCTGACTTTTTCGGCGGTGTCCTGGTACGCCAGCCTGATTCCTGCCGGTCTGACCTACTTCCTGCTGATGCGGTACTGGCAGCCCTGCCGCCGGTTTTGCAGCTGATCATCTAGCACCCCACGACCAGCCCCGGGCCGGAAATCCGGCCCGGGGCAGAACCAAGAGAGTCGAGCCATGCGTATCAAAGTCATCAATCCCAATACCACCGCCAGCATGACCCGCAAGATTGGTGAGGCGGCCCACACGGTGGCATCGCCGGAAACCGAAATCATCGCGGTCAATCCGGCCCATGGACCCGTGTCCATCGAAGGCCACTACGACGAGGCGGTGGCGGCTGTTGCCATGCTGGAAGAGGTGCGCCGCGGCGAGGCGGAAGGCGTGGACGGCTACGTCATCGCCTGCTTCGGCGATCCTGGGCTGCTCGCTGCTCGCGAGCTGGCCAGCGGACCGGTTGTGGGCATCGCGGAGGCCGCCATGCATGTCGCGAGCTTGGTGGCCACGGGCTTCTCGGTGGTGACGACTCTGGGACGCACCAAGGTAATCGCCCGCCACCTGGTGGAGCGCTACGGCATGGCCCACGCGTGTCGGAACATCCGTGCTTGCGAGCTACCGGTGTTGCAGCTGGAGGATCCGGGCTCCGACGCGGGGCGCCTGATCCTGGAAGAGTGTCGACGCGCCAGGGACGAGGACGACGCCGGCGCCATCGTTCTCGGTTGCGGCGGAATGGCCGACCTGACCCGACGTTTACAGGACCAGCTAGGTATTCCGGTCATCGACGGGGTGACGGCAGCGGTCAAGCTGGTGGAGGCAGTCGTCGGTTTGGGTCTCGGCACCAGCAAGTTCGGTGACCTGGCCTATCCACTGCAGAAGCCCTATGCCGGGGATTACGCACATCTGGCGCCGGTGTCTGCCCCCCTCGTAAAGGAGGTTGCAAGCCATGGCTGACTTTCCCTCAGGCGCCGCCCCTGTTTCGCAGGGCCAGAGCATCCGCGGCGGTGGTCCCATGGACGTGATCTATCCCCGAGACCTAGTTGGCTACGGCAGCCAACCGCCTCATGCCGACTGGCCGGACAAGGCCCGCGTGGCCTTGCAGTTCGTCATCAATTACGAGGAAGGCGGCGAGAACTGCGTGCTCCACGGCGACTCCGCCTCGGAGATGTTCCTGTCGGAGATCGTCGGAGCCCAGCCTTTCCCCGGGCATCGTCACATGAGCATGGAGTCGATCTACGAGTACGGCTCGCGCGCAGGCTTCTGGCGCCTGCACCGGTTGTTCACCGAACGCCAGATCCCGGTCACCGTCTATGGGGTCGCCATGGCCCTGGAGCGCAATCCAGCCGCAGTGGAAGCGATGCTGGCCGCCAATTGGGAAATTGCCAGCCACGGCTATCGCTGGATCAGCTACCAGTTCGTGCCCGAGGTGATCGAGCGTGAGCACCTGCACCGCGCTATCGAGATTCACACCCGGGTCACCGGCAACCGCCCGCTAGGCTGGTATCTGGGCCGTGACAGCCCCAACACCCGCAAGCTGGTGGTGGAGGAGGGCGGCTTCCTCTACGACGCGGACTCCTACGCCGACGACCTGCCCTACTGGGACACCCGCTACGGGCGGCCGCAGCTGATCGTGCCCTATACCCTGGACACCAACGACATGCGCTTTGCCACCAGCCAGGGATTCAACTCCGGCGACCAGTTCTACTGCTATCTCAAGGACGCCTTCGACGTGCTTTACGCGGAAGGCGAGCAGGCGCCCAAGATGATGTCGGTGGGCCTGCACTGTCGCCTGGTTGGGCGTCCCGGTCGAGCTGCAGCTCTGGCGCGCTTCCTGGACTACGTCCAGCAACAGGATCAGGTGTGGGTGTGCCGGCGACTCGATATTGCTCGGCATTGGATCGAGCGGCACCCACCTGCTAGTCGCGAACGCTGAGTCACTCGCTTTGGACCCCGTGGGTGGCCTGCGCCGCGACGGGGCGACGGGGTCCAAGCTTCCGATCCGAAGCTCGTCCAATCCTCAGGCATCCCCGCGTTTTATTGCCACTTGATTCAGATGACGCCGAGCAATTCTTTGAATTGGCGTTGCTCTCGGAGCATTTGGTCGTATCGTTTCATTAATGGAAGTAGTCGCTCTTCGGGCATATTCGGTATGAGCTGGTACCACATGCAGCCCTGACGAAATAGAGAATGAACACGTCTCGTGATGGTATTGGATTTGAGCATGCGATCATAACCGAGACTCTCGCCCGCAGCCCCAAGCAATGTCAGCAGGGCAGTGGCAAAGGCGCTGATCAGGAACAATCGGTCCCGTCGCTGAGTGGAGCCGATCCGGGTTTGCCTCATCCCCATGCCAAATCGCGGGTCCTTGGAATCCCGATAACCCGGCTCAATCGTCCAGCGCTTGGCATAGGTCGCAACCACCGGGCGGGCCTTGATCTGTTGATTGCTGGCGACCAAACACCACGGCTCCTTCATGCCTTTGGCGTGAATACAGACCACAGTCGGTACCTCATAGCCAT
>CAZLYT010000532.1:0-3344 GCA_964563515.1 uncultured Candidatus Competibacteraceae bacterium
GCGCCGCTCGTCATCGCATCACCTCCTTAGCATTCCAACGGTTCACCATGTGGTCTCTTCTCCCGGACGACGTCGCGGCGCTCGCGCTCAGAACTGAACCGGCGCGTTCCATCGCTTGATCGCCGGAATGCCGCGGTAGTAACTCAGGATATTCATTGTGGCCGTATCAAGCAAAAAGCGTTGGCCTTCCGAAGGAGGGAGACCCAGCCAGCGAGCCGCAAAGACTCTGAGCACGTGCCCATGGGCGAACAATATGACATTGCCCTTGACGGCGCGCGCTTTCTCAATCACACGGTCGACCCGCGCGCCGATTTCTCCTGGCTGTTCTCCGCCTGGGCCGCCATCTCGAAAGAGCAGCCAGCCCGGGGCAGTCGCATGGATCTGGCCTGGCGTCAATCCTTCATAGCGCCCGTAATTCCACTCCACCAGGTCAGGCTCGATGTGCGCCACGTCCCCGAAACCGGCCAGCCGGCAGGTATCCAGGGCTCGTTGCAAGGGACTCGTCAGGGCCAGCGCGAACGACTCCTTCGCCAGAATCGGCAGCAAGAGTCTCGCTATCTGTCGGCCGTTTTCTGTCAGCGGGATATCGGTGGTCCCGGTGTGTCGTCCGTTGAGACTCCACTCGGTTTCGCCGTGACGGACGAGAAACACCTGTTGCGCTGGAACAGCCATAGCAAGCCTACCGAATATGAGTACGCGTACTGCGCCGCTCGAGTGACAGAGAAGAGACGATCAGGCACGCGATCATGACGCGGCCTCCACCCTTCCGACGGTCTGCGGACTGCGAAGCTCAGCCGAGCGGTTCGAGGTGGCCGTTAACGCTCGCAGCCATTCGAAGGCCGAGCCGGACACCATCTGCTGCGTGCAGCGCCAGCGCCAGTTGCCCTCGGCACGGCCGGGCACGTTCATCCGGGCTTCTCGACCCAGGTTGAGCACGTCCTGCAGCGGCGCGATCGCAAGCGCGGCAATCGACGACCAGGCCAGACTCACCAGCGCGGGAGCCGCCTCGCTGCTGTCGCCCCCGGAAAGCTCCAGGCAGCTCCAGAAGTTCTGCTGCTGTTGCTCCGTCAGATCCTCGTACCACTCGCGAGTTGTGGGGTTGTCATGGGTGCCGCTGTACACCACGGTGTTTGTGACATAGTTGCTCGGCAGGTACGGATTGTCCGCATCGCCGTCGAAGGCGAACTGGAGGACTCGCGTCCCGGGCACACGGAAACGGTCGCGGAGAACGTGGACGTCCGGCGTGATCAGCCCCAAGTCTTCCGCGATGAACGGGAGCTCGTGCAGCTCTTTCTGGACGGTACTGAAGAACTCGGCCCCGGGCCCCGGTACCCAGCAGCCCGATTGGGCCGTCGGCGCGCCGGGGGGAACGTGCCAGGCGGCTGCGAATGCGCGGAAATGATCCAGGCGAATGACGTCCACGTGGGCGAGTAAGGCTCGCAAGCGGTCCACCCACCAACGGTAGCCGGTCCGGCGCAGCGCGTTCCAGTCGTAGACGGGGTTGCCCCAGAGCTGCCCCTCAGCACTGAAGTAGTCTGGGGGAACCCCGGCGACAACACGCGGCCGGCCTTGCTCGTCCAGCAGGAACAGCTCCGGGTTCGCCCACACGTCACTCGAGTCCGGGGACACGAAGAACGGCAGGTCACCAATCAGTCGCAGGCCTCGGGCCTGCGCATGCTGCTTCAGGCGCGCCGCCTGTCGAAAAAGCAGGAACTGGGCGAGGCGGACCTGATCGATCTGGCTCGCCAACTCTTGTCGGACCTGGGCCAGTGCGCCCGGAGCGCGACGGATCAGCTCGGCCGGCCACGTGAGGTAGTGTGCCCCGCCGTACCTCTCCTTCAGCGCGCGAAACAGCGCGTAGTCCTCCAGCCAGCAGAGATGGTCCTGGCAGAACTGCGCATAAGCGGGCCGCAGATCTGGACGCGCGCCGGCAGTGAAGTTGGTCCAGGCCAACTCGAGCAGCCGGCGCTTGAACAAGAAGACGGCGTCGTAGTCGACCGTACCTGACGAAAACGACCGACCTTCGCAATCGCTCACTCGCAGCAGTCCGTCCTCGATCAGCCAGTCCGGACTCATGAGGAGCCCATTCCCGGCGAACGACGACAGTGGTTGATACGGAGAATCGCCGTAACCTATTGGTCCCACCGGCAGCGCCTGCCACCAGCTCTGCCCCGCCTCGTGGAGAAGGTCGATCCAGGCGAGCGCCGTTGGGCCCACATCGCCGATACCGTAGGGCGAGGGCAACGACGTGATGTGCATCAGCACTCCGGAGGCCCGGTAGTCTGACGGGAATGGGGGAAGGCTCACCGGTCACTCCTCAGTGAGTTATTCACCATCTCCTGGGCTTCGCTCACAAGGGCCTTTAGGTGGCCCTCATTCTTGAAGCTCTCTGCATAGATCTTGTAGATGTTCTCGGTGCCGGAGGGCCTGGCCGCGAACCAGCCGTTGGCGGTGATAACTTTCAATCCGCCGATAGAGGCGTTGTTGCCCGGCGCCTTGGTCAATTTTGCGGTGATCTGATCGCCGGCAAGCGTCGATGCCGTGACGGCATCGGGCGACAACTTTCCCAGCCTTTCCTTCTGCTCGGGCGTGGCCGTCGCATCGATGCGCGTGTAAAGCGGATTTCCAAATTCGGTGGTCAGTTCGCGGTAGTGCTCCCCTGGATCTTTGCCGGTTCGAGCGGTGATTTCGGCCGCAAGCAGATTCATGATCGGACCATCCTTGTCGGTCGTCCACACGGTGCCGTCGTGACGGAGAAAGCTTGCTCCGGCGCTCTCTTCACCGCCGAAGCAACACGAGCCATTGAACAGGCCCGGCACAAACCACTTGAACCCGACCGGCACCTCGCACAGCCGGCGGCCGAGTTTGGCGACCACACGGTCGATCATGCCGCTCGACACCAACGTCTTGCCGACCACCGCGTCGATAGGCCACTGAGGTCGATGCGTGAGGAGATAGCGAATCGCCACGGCGAGATAGTGGTTGGGATTCATCAGCCCGGCGGACGGCGTGACGATCCCGTGGCGGTCCGAGTCCGGATCGTTGGCAAAGGCGAGGCGATAGCGATCTTTCAGGCCGACGAGGCTGGCCATCGCATAAGGACTCGAGCAGTCCATCCGAATCTTGCCGTCGTGATCGACCGTCATGAAGGAGAAGGTCGGATCGACTTTCGGGTTCACGACGGTGATGTTCAGCTCATAGATCCTATTGATCGGCTCCCAGTAATGGACCGCGGCGCCGCCAAGCGGATCCACGCCCAGCACGAGGCCCGCCTCGCGGATGATCTCCATGTCGATCACGTTCCGAAGGTCTTGAACGTAGGGCAGGATGAAATCTTCCTGACG
>CAZLYT010000533.1:0-8506 GCA_964563515.1 uncultured Candidatus Competibacteraceae bacterium
GAAGCCCACATCGCGCGTCCCGCCGCTCCCGCCGAGGTCTCGGACCAAGAGTGGGCCGATTACTTGTTCATGCGCCAGAACCCGAAGGGCGCGCACTTGGAGCAGTGGTGTCACAGCCACGGCTGCCGGCGCTGGTTCAACGTGGAGCGCGACACCGTGAGCTACCGCATCAACGCCGTTTATCACATTGGCGAGCAGCCCCCGGGAGGCGGCCATGACGCAGCCTAAGCGCCTGCGGCAGGGGGGCCGCATCGATCGCAGCCGCCCCGTGGAATTCAGCTTCGACGGCCGTTCCTATCAGGGCTGCGAGGGTGACACGCTGGCCTCGGCCCTGCTCGCCAACGACGTGCATCTGGTCGGCCGCAGCTTCAAGTACCACCGGCCGCGGGGCATCGTAGGCGCCGGGGCGGAGGAGCCCAACGCGATCCTGCAAGTGGGCCGCGGGGCCTACACGCTGCCCAATCAGCGGGCCACTCAAGTGGAGCTCTATCCGGGCCTGGAAGCCCGCAGCGTCAACTGCTGGCCAAGCCTCAATTTCGACCTCTACGCCGGCTTTCAACTGGTGTCGCGGGCGCTGCCGGCGGGCTTCTACTACAAGACTTTCATGTGGCCCAAGTCCTTGTGGCACAGCTACGAGGAGCGGATTCGCAGTGCCGCCGGCCTCGGTGAGTCGCCGCGCCAGGAGGACCCCGACTTCTACGACCGCATCCACGCCCACTGTGACGTGCTGGTGGTGGGCGCCGGGCCAGCGGGACTGGCGGCGGCCCTGGCGGCCGCGCGCAGCGGCGCCAGGGTGATCCTTTGTGACGAGCAGGCAGAGCTGGGCGGCAGCCTGCTCGCCACTCGCGAGCACATCGCCGGCGCGTCTGCGCTGGACTGGCTCGGCACTGTTGTGCAGGAGCTGCGCACTACCGCGGACCTTCGATTGCTGCCCCGCAGCACTGCCTTCGGTTATTACGACCACAACTACGTGGCCGTAGCCCAGCGCCTCGGCGATCATCTGCCGCCGGGGACCTATCCCGGGCCGCGCCAGCGACTGTGGCGGGTGCGGGCGCGACAGGTGGTGCTGGCCACGGGGGCTATCGAGCGCCCTCTGGTATTTGCCAACAACGACCTGCCCGGCGTAATGCTGGCGAGCGCGGTGTCCACCTACATCAATCGCTACGCGGTGGCACCTGGCGAGCGCGCGATCCTGTTCACCAACAACGATGGTGCCTATCGCAGCGCATTGGACATGCAGGCAGCGGGTATCCCTGTCACCGCCATCGTCGATCCACGGCCAGAACCCAATGGAGCGCTGGTGCAGAAGGTGCGCAGTGCCGGCATCGACGTGCTGTCTCGGCACGTGGTCGTGGACGTCCAGGGCGGCCGTCGGGTCGAGGGTGCCCGTGTCATGGCGCTGGACTCCTCTGGCAAGACCGTCACCGGAGAGCTCCGCGGCATGGGCTGTGACCTGCTCGCCGTCTCCGGCGGCTGGAGCCCAGCGGTGCACCTACATGCACAGTCTGGTGGTCGGCCACGCTTCGACCCGGCAGGCGCCTGTTTCGTCCCTGGCCCCAGTGTGCAGGCGGAGCGCTCCGCGGGCGCATGCAACGGCGTATTCGCCTTGGGGGCATGCCTGGCGGAGGGCTTCGCGGCGGGTGCAGCAGCGGCCCGCGAGGCCGGTGTGGCGGGCGCCGAAGCCCCGCATGCGCCAGCGGTGGAGGAGGTCGTCGAGGAGCCCCTGCAGCCGCTCTGGCTGGTGCCCTCGCCCAAGCCACCGCAACGGATGGCCAAGCAGTTCGTGGATCTGCAGAACGACACCTCGGCCGCCGATATCCTGCTGGCCGCCCGGGAAGGCTACCGCTCCATCGAGCACGTCAAGCGCTACACGGCGCTAGGTTTTGGCACCGATCAGGGCAAGCTCGGAAACATCAACGGCATGGCGATCCTGGCCGACGCGCTGGGACAGGATATTCCCAGCACCGGTACCACCACTTTCCGGCCGGCCTACACCCCTGTCACCTTCGGTACCCTGGCGGGCCACGATCTGGGTGAGCTGTTCGATCCGGTACGCACCACCGCTCTACACGCCTGGCACGTGGCCCACGGTGCCGAGTTCGAGAACGTGGGGCAATGGAAGCGTCCCTGGTATTTCCCCAAGGCCGGCGAGACCATGCACGACGCGGTCAACCGCGAGTGCCTGGCGGTGCGGCGCGCGGTGGGCATCATGGACGCTACCACCCTCGGCAAGATCGATGTGCGGGGTCCCGATGCCGCGGAATTTCTGAACCGCGTCTACACCAATGCCTGGTTGAAGCTGCAGGTGGGGCGATGCCGCTACGGTCTGATGCTGGGCGAGGACGGCATGGTCATGGACGACGGCGTGACCACCCGGCTCGGCCCTGATCGTTTTCACATGACCACCACCACCGGCGGTGCCGCCCACGTGATGGCGTGGCTGGAACGCTGGCTGCAGACCGAGTGGCCCGATCTGAAGGTGTATCTCACCTCAGTCACCGATCATTGGGCGACCATGGCAGTGGCCGGTCCGCAGAGTCGTGCCGTAGTGTCATCCCTGTGCCCGGACATCGACTTCGGCCGCGAAGCATTCCCCTTCATGTCCTATCGAGAGGGCACGGTCGCGGCGGTGCCGGCGCGGGTGTTTCGCATCAGCTTCTCCGGTGAGCTCGCCTACGAGGTGAATGTGCGCGCCGACTACGCCGTGCACGTTTGGGAGGCACTGATGGCGGCCGGGGAGCCCCATGGCATCACGCCCTACGGCACGGAGACCATGCACGTGCTGCGGGCCGAGAAGGGCTACGTCATCGTCGGCCAGGATACCGACGGCTCGGTCACGCCTATTGACCTGGGCATGGACTGGATCGTCGCCAAGAACAAGGACTTCATCGGCAAACGCTCGCTCTCCAGATCCGACACCGTGCGCGCCGATCGCAAGCAGCTGGTGGGGCTGAAGACGCTGGAGCCGACGCTGGTGCTTCCCGAGGGCGCGCAGCTGGTCGATGACCCGGAAGTCCCAGTGCCGGTACCGATGATCGGCCACGTCAGCTCGAGTTACAACAGCGCCAGTCTGGGGCGGTCCATGGCGCTGGCATTGGTGAAAGGCGGCCGTGAGCGGCACGGCGAGCAGATCTACGCGCCGCTGGATGATGGCCGCATCGTTAGGGCCGAGATTTGCGATCCGGTGTTCTACGATCCCGAGGGAGCCCGCCAGAATGTCTGAGTCCCCCAAACGCGAGAATTCGCTGGTGCGACAGGGACCCCCCGAATGGTCTTCGCCGAACGGCGAGGTCACGTTGCGCGAACGGCCCTTCCTCGGCTACCTGAACCTGCGCGGTAACAGCGCCGACTCGGCTTTTGCCGATGCGGCCGCAAAAGCGTTGGGCGTCGCCTTGCCGCAGACGCCGAACACTACCGAAGGCCACGATGACCTGGCGGTGTTCTGGCTGGGCCCCGACGAATGGCTGTTGGTGACTGAGCCCGATGCCCAGCTCGAGTTCGCCCAGCGCCTGGAAGCGACCTTCGAGGGTCAGCACGTGGCGGTGACGGATGTCACTGGCAGCCAGTGCGCCATCACAGTGACCGGTCCCCATGCTCGCGACCTGTTGGCCAAGGGTTGTGGGCTCGACCTGCATCCCCGCAGCTTCGGCCCGGGGCGCTGCGCCCAGACCCTGCTCGCCAAGTCCAGCGTGCTGATCTGCCATTGGGACGAGTCGCCAGCCTTCGAGGTGTTCGTGCGGCGGAGCTTTGCCGACCACCTCTGGAACTGGCTCCGAGCAGCCGCCAGGTCGTTTCCGGGCGCAGCCTGAGCGCCCCGTCGCGAGCATGGTGGCGAGTCCGCGTCATTGCTGAGCCGGGTTCTGCTGCTGCTGACCGCCGGGGAACTCCTGCTCTACAGCGCACTCGCCCTACGGGCGGGCCACGGTTACGCTGCCGCGCTGGGGCTGGCAATGGTGGGACACCTGTCGCTACTCGCGGGGCTGGTGGTGTTCTCCTACCTGGTGGCCTGGCCCCTCGGTGGCTACCGCCCACCGCAAGCCCGTATCGGGCCGGTACGCGCCGTGCGCGGGCTGCTGCGCGAAATCGTCGCCATGGTTGTGGTGTACTCCTGGTTGCAGCCATTGGCGCCGTGGCTGCGCCGTCCCCCGCGCCACACTCACATGGGTGGGGGGGCTGACGATCTCCCGCCCGTGATCCTGGTCCATGGATTTCTCTGCAATAGCGGATACTGGTGGTGGCTGCGCCGCTATCTCGGCGCGGCGGGATTCCGGCGCATCTATAGCGTCGAGCTCGAGCCGCTGCTGGTGGACATCGACGAGCTTGGCGACGCGCTGGCGGCGCGAGTCCAGGAAGTGCGGGCGCGCACTGCGGCTTCCCGGGTGCTTCTGGTTGGACACAGCATGGGCGGGTTGGTGATTCGGGCGTATCTGCGCCACCCACCCCATGCTGCGGCAGTGCAAGGAGTGGTCACCTTGGCAGCGCCGCACCAGGGTTCGAAGCTGGCTTGGCTCGCAATCGGCCGCAATGGGGCTCAGATGCGCTCCGATTCGGTTTGGCTCAGGGTTCTGGCCGCCGACGAGCAGTCCGCCAAGCGACCGTCGATGGTCTCCATCTTCAGTTGGCACGACAACCTGGTCGCCCCTCACGAAAGCGCAGTGTTGCCAGGCGCCGCTGCGGTAGGCGTGCCAGAGATCGGTCATCTGGCGGTTGGATTCTCAGCGCGGGTCGCCGCCTTGGTGGTCGAGTACCTGCGTGCCTACGCATCCGCGCCGACACGGCTCCGCCCAGAGGACGCTCAGGAAGCTTGAGCAGCGCCCAGCGGAACCACTAGGCTGGCAGCCGATCCATCTCCCAGCGCAGGGCGGAAGCCCCGACTGGGGGTTTCGCCGTTTCCACCCCCCCCACCAAAAAAAATACCAATGCGCCGGAGGTGGGTTAGAGCCCACACCCTAGGGTGCTTCCTCTAGGCCCCGGGCATACCTTGTCCTCGACAACCGGGTAGGCCGATACCTACCGGTAACCAAGTCCAAAAGAGGATGCAGTCATGTCAACCAAACGCCTACAACGCAAGCAAAAAACCGACAAGCCTGTCGGAACCGTCCGCAACTGGGCGCGCCAGGGTTGGCTCGCCGCTCTGGGAGCTGCGGTCAAGGTTCAGGAAGGTGGTGTCGAGCTTTTCCAGAATCTAGTGGAAGAGGGTGAAGCCAAACAGGCCAAGGGCCGCAAGGCAGTCGAAGATCAATTTGACCAGGTAGTGAGCCGGATCGACGAAGCCAAGAGTCGCGGCAGCGAGACCTGGGACAAATTGGAGAAAGTGTTTCAGCAACGCGTGGAGCGCGCACTCAACCGGCTCAACGTTCCCACCGCCGAGGATGTGCGGGAGCTCGGGGAGCGGGTCGAGAAGCTGAACGCCGAGCTGCGTGAGGTAGGGGTGCCGGCCCGCAAGAGCGCGGCGGCCACATCCCGGCCCAATGCCAAGAAAGTCGAAAAGGCGCCCGAGGCGGCCCAAGAGCAAGCGGAGGATGTCTGCTCCGCCGCCTGAGGAATCACTCGCCGTCGTCCGTGAACGGGTTGGCGGCTAAATGAGCATCACCGGCCCGCGGGCGTGCCCCGCGGGCTTTTTTTTGGGCTCCGCCGTGAGATGGGCTCGGCGCCGTCCACAGTGAGCTACAACAGTCCCAGCACTTCCTCGCCGTGGCTTCCGGTCTGCGGGTGGTCGATGATGTGGGCGATACGGCCCTGCTCGTCGATGATGAAGGTGACCCTGCGAGCCAGTCCCAGGGCGTTGACGACCTTGTCCAGCAATCCCCCGCCGCCAATGGCGCCATAGGCGCGAGCAACCTCCCCATCGGGATCGGCCAGCAGCGGAAAATTTAGCCGATGCCGCTCCGCGAAGTGGCGGTGTGTGACCTGGTCTTGGGTCGACACGCCGACTATGGCAGCGCCGTGGGCCTTGATCTCGGCGTCGTGGTCCCGTAACGAGCAGGCTTGCCGGGTGCAGCCGGGCGTATCGTCTTTGGGATAGAAGTAGAGCACCAGCTTGCGCCCTACGAAGTCCGCCAGGCGCACTGTGCTGCCGTCCTGGGTCACGCCCTCGAACTTCGGTGCCGGATCTCCTGGTTTCAGTGCCATCGTAACCTCACCAGTGGATGCCTCTAGTGAACTGAGCGAACGCGATTTGCTCCGGCGAAGCTTCTTGCTCACGGCCGGGCTCGCCTTTGGCGGCCGTGGAGTCCGGGAACAGCCGGAACGAGGTGTTGAGCACGGTTTGCGCGAGCTTTGGTGTCAGCGCGTGCAGCGCGGCGGCGAAAATCCCCATCTTGGTGGCGATCCGAGTGGGCTTCTGGATGATAGCTTGCGCCACCAGGTCCGCCGCTTCCTCTGGGCTCAGGGTCGGAATGTATTGATAGAGGGTGGTTGGGGCGATCATGGGTGTTCGGACCAGCGGCATATTGATGGTGGTGAAGCTGACGCCCACATCGGCAAACTCCGAGGCCGCGCAGCGGCTGAATGCGTCCAGCGCGGCCTTGGACGCCACGTAGGCCGAGAATCGGGGCGCGTTGCTGAGCACGCCGATGGAGGAAATATTGATCACATGGCCGCGCCGGCGCCGTGACATCTCCGGCAGAAACCCGAGGGTGATGCGCAGCGAACCAAAGTAATTGAGTTGCATGGTGCGCTGGAAATCGTGGAATCGGTCGTAGGACAGGGCGATCGATCGTCTGATGGAGCGGCCGGCGTTGTTCACCAGAATGTCCACCGTGCCGTGGTCCGCCAGGGCTTGCTGCACCAGCTTGTCGCAGTCCTCGAGCTCGGTGAGGTCGGCGGCATAGGTGGACGCCTCGCCCCCGGCGGCCTCGATCTCTGCCTTGGTCTCCGCGAGCTTGTCCTGGCCCCGGGCCACCAGCAGCACGCGGGCACCGGCGGAGGCGAGCTTGAGCGCGGTCGCTCGACCGATACCCGAAGACGCACCGGTAACCATTACCACGCGGTCTCGAACCATGCCGCCGAGGCTCTGGTCCCGGAACAAGTCCGGATCCATGTGCCGTTCCCAGTAGTCCCACAGGCGCCAGGCGTAGTCCTCCAGCCGCGGCACCTGGATACCGGAGCCCTCCAGCACCCGCAGTGTCTCGCGGCAGTCGAAGCGGGTGGGGTAGTTGATGAACTCCATCACGCTGGGCGGTAGGCCCAACTCGTCCATCATCTGCTTACCCAGCCGCCGCACCGGCGGCATCATCGCCAGACCCTGGCGAACCAGCATCGGCACGAACTCGAACATGCGGGCGTTCAGGCGGACACCGGCCGGCGGGGCGTGGGCCGCCGTGGCGAAGAGGTTCAGCATGTCGCCCACCCGATAGGGATCGGGATCGGTCAGATGAAAGCACTTGCCGTCTTCCCCGGGGGCGTGGGCGATGTGATCCAAGGCCGCCACCACGAAGTCCACCGGCACGATGTTCACCCGACCGCCTTCCAGTCCCACCATGGGGAACCACGGGGGCAGGGTCTGGCGTAGCTTCTGTATAGATTTGAAGAGGTAGTAGGGACCATCGATCTTGTCCGCCTCGCCGGTGCGAGAATCACCCACCACGACCCCGGGCCGGTAGACGCGCCAGGGAACCTCGCTAGTGGCCCGTACTACGGCTTCGGAATCGTGCTTGGTGCGGTAGTACGGATGGTCCAGATTCTCCGCCTCCTGGAACATGTCCTCGCGGAACACGCCGTCGTAGAGTCCGGCGGCAGCGATGGAGCTGACGTGGTGAAAGCGGCGGGCGCGAATCTTTGTCGCCAGCTGCACGGTGTTGCGGGTGCCTTCTACATTCACCTGCAGTTGGGTCTGGGGATCGGCCTTGAGGTCGTAGATGGCGGCCAGGTGAAAGAAGTGCTCGACTTTGCCGCGCAGCTTGCGCAGGTCCTTGTCAGCGATTCCAAGCCCCGGGCGCGTCAGATCCCCGACAATTGGCACCGCCTGCTTGCGATCCACACCCCAGCGGCCGAGCAGTTGATCGACTTTGTCGGCCTCGGCGTCTCGAACCAGGAAGTAAACGGGGCCGCTACGCTGCAGCAGCTTCTCGACCAGCCGCTTACCAATGAAACCTGTGGCGCCGGTGACGAAGTAGCTCATCGTCAGCTCCTCTGTATGGTGGTGTTGGCGAAGTTGTTCTAATCGGTCGAGGGTCGCCGACTGAGCGACTCGGCGCTGGCGACGGCTTCCTGGAAACGCGCGTTCAGTTCGGTCATTGGTGCATCCCCCTGCGATTGCCCCTAGCCGCGTTTGCGACCCACCGGCGGATGCTCGGGCTGCGGTGCTGGCAAGGCGCCTCGCAAGCCCCCGTGGTTTGTCGACTGCGGCAGTGGTGGCGAGTCTCGAGCGAAGCCCGGGGCTTGCGATTCGGGGTGGCTATGCTTATATCGGCTTCCGATCTGTGGCGCAATCGAGCGCCCAGACCCGAAACCCAGTTGCTCCACGAGAACCGCTCCGATGTTTGGAACCGCCTCGCCGGCTCGG
>CAZLYT010000534.1:0-2797 GCA_964563515.1 uncultured Candidatus Competibacteraceae bacterium
TGGCGCGTGCACCTCAAGCTCACCGGCGTGGCGCCGGTGATGATCGTGGTCGGGGGACCGGTCCCCGCGCGCTGAGCGCGGGGTGTCGAAGAACGGATACGGTTGCACCACGTTCCGGCTAAGATCCGGACCGTGCCGAAAGCCAAGAAGCGCGATACCGCCGCCGCGAATCTCGACTTCGAAGCAAAGCTCTGGCAAGCCGCCGATGCCCTCCGCAACAACATGGACGCCGCGGAGTACAAGCACGTCGTCCTCGGCCTGATCTTCCTCAAGTACATCTCGGACGCCTTCGAGGCCAAGCACGCCGAGCTGGCCGCCCAGCGCAAGCAGGGCGCCGACCCCGAGGACCGCGACGAGTACCGTGCGACCAACATCTTCTGGGTTCCCAAGGCCGCCCGCTGGCAGCAGTTGAAGGCCAAGGCGCCCCAGCCGACCATCGGCACCCTGGTCGACGACGCCATGACCGCTCTGGAGCGGGATAACCCTTCCCTCAAGGGGGTCCTGCCCAAGGACTACGCGCGGCCGGGGCTCGACAAGCAGAGGCTCGGCCAGCTCATCAACCTGGTGTCCGACATCGCCCTGGGAGGCCCCGCCGCTCGCGCCAGGGACACCCTCGGCCAGGTCTACGAGTACTTCCTGGCCCGGTTCGCCAGCGCCGAGGGCAAGAAGGGTGGCCAGTTCTACACACCCTCCCGCGTGGTGCGCGTGCTGGTCGAGGTGCTCGCCCCCTACAAAGGCCGGGTCTACGACCCCTGCTGCGGCTCGGGGGGCATGTTCGTGTCCAGCGAGAAGTTCATCGAGGCCCACAGCGGCAAGGTTGGCGACATCTCCATCTACGGCCAGGAGTCGAACTACACCACCTGGCGCCTGGCCAAGATGAACCTCGCCATCCGCGGCATCGACGCCCAGATCGCCCACGGCGACACCTTCCACAACGACAAGCACCCCGACCTCAAGGCCGACTACGTGCTGGCCAACCCACCCTTCAACGACAGCGACTGGCGCGGCGCGCTGCTGAAGGACGACAAGCGCTGGGTGTACGGCGTGCCCCCGGCGGGTAACGCCAACTTCGCGTGGGTCCAGCACTTCATCCACCACCTGGCGCCCACCGGCCTCGCCGGCTTCGTGCTCGCCAACGGCTCGATGTCGGCCAACCAGTCCGGCGAGGGCGAAATCCGCAAGGCCATCATCGAGGCCGATCTGGTGGACTGCATGGTGGCGCTGCCGGGGCAGCTCTTCTACTCGACGCAGATTCCCGTTTGTCTGTGGTTCCTCGCCCGGAGCAAGAAGAACGGACGGTTCCGGGACCGGCGAGGCGAGACGCTGTTCATCGACGCGCGCAAGCTGGGCTCGATGGTGAACCGCGTACAGCGCGAGCTGACCGATGAGGATATTGCGCGGTTCGCGAGGACGTACCATGCGTGGCGGGGGGATAAGGCGGCGGGGACGTACGCCGATGTGCCGGGGTTCTGCATGGCGGCCAAGCTGGACGACATTCGAAAACATGGGCATGTGCTGACGCCGGGGCGGTATGTGGGGGCGGAGGCGGCTGAGGAGGACGAAGAGACGTTTGAGGAGAAGATGAAGCGGCTTACCGCGACACTACGCGGGCAGCAGACCGAAGCAGCAAGACTAGATGCCGCCATTACCGCCAACCTAAAGGAGCTTGGGTATGGCGGGTGACGGCCAGCGCCGCACGCTGGGCGACTATCTCACGCTTCAGCGAGGGACCACTTACAAGAGTCGGCTTCTGGGCCAGCCCGGGCCAGTCTTGTTGGGGCTTGCGACAATTCAGCGGAATGGCGGGTTCCGAACAGACTCCCTTCAGACATATGGGGGTGACTCTCCCTCCAAGCTTCTCGTGCAACCCGGAGACCTCTATCTGTCTTTGAAGGACGTCACGCAGTCGGCAGACTTGCTCGGCGCAGTCGCAAGGCTTCCAGTCGACCATCCTCCAGGGCGTTTGACGCAGGACACCGTCAAACTGGAGCCAAGAGGCACCGACGTTCCGCTGGACTATCTCTACTGGTTGCTCCGCACGCAGCAATACCGAAGCTACTGCCGCGCACACGCCACGGGTACAACGAATCTCGGTTTGGCCCGCGAGGACTTTCTTGCGTTTCCGGCGCCAGAACCGACACTGATGCAGCGAAAACTCGTCGCGACACTTGGCGCTTTGGACGACAAGATCGAGCTGAACCGACGGATGAACGAGACGCTGGAAGAGATGGCGCGGGCGCTGTTCAAGTCGTGGTTCGTGGACTTCGATCCCGTCCGTGCCAAGGCCGAAGGCAGCCACCCCCGGTTGCCGAAGCCAATCGCCGGCCTCTTTCCCAATTCCTTCGAGGACTCAGAACTGGGGGAGATCCCGAAAGGTTGGCGAATTAAGTCGATCGGTGACCTCGCGGACGTGACGGGCGGTACGACGCCGAGCACGAAGGAGCCAGCCTATTGGGATGGCGGAACGCACGCATGGGCCACCCCCAAGGATCTGTCCGGACTATCCGTTCCTGTCCTACTCGACACCGAGCGGCGGATCACCGACGCTGGGCTGTCGCAGATCGGCTCCGGATTGCTGCCGAGGGGAACCGTCCTTTTGTCATCGAGAGCCCCAATCGGCTACTTGGCCGTCGCAGAGATTTCCGTTGCGATCAATCAGGGCTTCATCGCGATGAGTCCTAAGGCGGAAACGTCCAACATGTTCCTGCTGCTCTGGGCTCGTGTCGCGCATGACGAGATCGTCAGTCGCGCGAATGGTTCGACCTTCCTTGAGATTAGCAAGGTGAACTTCCGGCCT
>CAZLYT010000535.1:0-9260 GCA_964563515.1 uncultured Candidatus Competibacteraceae bacterium
TTTCTTCATCGCCGATCTCCTGGACGCGAACCCACGGGATGATCTCGGCAGCATGTCGCATCCCATCTTCAGCCTCTCGACCAAGCCGGATACGCGCATTCACGAGTACCACTATGGGGGCGTCGATATCACGGTGACCCCCAGCGTCAAGGGGCGGGCGACGATCAAGGACAAGGACGTGTTGTTGTTCACGATCTCGCAGCTCGTGGAGGCGGTGGAGCAGGGAAGGGAGGACCTCAGCCCAACGGTTCGATTCACCGCCTACGACCTATTGGTGACCACCAACCGGGGCACCGGAGGGCGAGAGTACGCGCTCTTAGAAGGTGCGCTCGAGCGGCTCTCGGGCACACGCATCAAGACCAACATCAAGGTGGGTGGCCAGAGGATCCGGGAGGGTTTCGGCCTGATCGAGTCCTGGAAGGTGGTCGAGCGCGCGCCAAATGACAACCGCATGGTGAGCATCGAGATCACGCTGCCGAAGTGGTTATTCCAGGCGATCAAGGCGCGCGAGGTGTTGGCGCTCAATCGTGACTACTTCCGCTTGCGCAAACCGCTTGACCGACGTCTCTATGAGCTTGCCCGCAAGCACTGCGGTCGCCAGCCGAGTTGGCGGGTCTCGGTGCCAGTGCTGCACCGCAAGGCCGGCTCGTCTGCGAATCTACGTGAGTTCCGGCGCATGGTGGGCATCACCGCGAAGAGTAACCATTTGCCCGATTACACCGTGACCATCGACCCCGAGGGCATGGTGGTGTTCAGCCGTCGAACGGCAGTGCTCGAGTGTCAGGGCGAGTGAGCAAGGTCTGGCGAGCCGAGGACGTGATGGAGGCTCAGCGCGTGCTGCGCTTGTCGAATGCGCAGATGACCCAATTGCTGGGAGTGCGGCCCTCGACGCTCGAACACTACCGTGGAGGGCGCCGAAATTTCCCTGGTCCCGCCGCCAAGCTCGTCGCGCTGCTACTGAGCTTGCCGGAGACGCGGCGGCTGGATGCGGTGAAGTGGCTGCTCAGCGAGCGGGGAGGCCGGCCACCGGTGTTTACAGTGTACACACCGCCGAAGGAGGCGCCGTCGCAGTCGCCTGGTCCATAGGTTTCCTAACCTCGGGGCGAGCCCTCAGTGGTGAACACGCACGGGAACGGCCCGACTCATGGTCTCGTGCGGCCGTGGAGGATGGCGGCACGCACCGCGAAAGCCTAGCTGGAGCCGTTCTTTGCCCTCAGCCAGGCTCGGACCTCCCTGGGACTGGGATACTGCGTCCAGTCTTCCCAGAAGGTAACCCGGTCGCCGTGGCGGTGCTGGAAGTGACTTAGCGGCTCGCTCAATGGGTTCCATCGCGCGCTCTGGCCGTGTTCGGTGGTCGCCCCTGCGCAGTGCAGGAAGACCGGGAGGACGCTGAGCTCGTCCAAGAGCCGATCCCCCTCCGAGCCGTCCTTTCGGGCGAGTGCGGTCTCGACCGCCTTGCGGATCACCTCGATCGGTCGGTGGGCCGGGTCTGCGATGACCTCTTCCAAGCCGCTCAGATGTTCCAACAGCGTGAGGCAGGTGACGGCCCAGGACTCGAGGCGAGATTTTCGAAGCCGTTCGAAGACGCTAGAGGACCTGCTGGTGTGCCAAGCAATAGTTGAGATCTTGACTGGAGTTCCCATGCCTTTGGTGTGCCCTCGGTGAGAGCGGGGTTATTCGTTCTTGTGTGCAGACTAGCTGAAACGCGATTTGTTGCGTAGGGCCGCGCCTTGCACCGACAGGCCCACCGGAAGTGCGCAAGAATCTGTCTACGGATTGTTGCCCACCGTAGATCCGCTCGCTTTTGACATCCTCCCCCGCCTAAGGTCGGAGGAGGATGTCAACGTGATCGAGATGACGGCCGGTGTCGCCAGTGTTAGGTCCACCCCTAGCCTGGATTCCCACGTTAGTTTTTTGACTTAACACCACGCCGGCACATCAGCCGAAGGCCAAGCGCAGACGCTTGTTGCCAAGCCAAGGGATCGGGCTGTCGGTTTTTGCGAAATCGGCCGCCAGCAACAACGGATTGTGCGCGCGTTTCTGGAAGCGCACGAGAATCGCGTTGTCCTCGATCGATACCTCCGCGGTGGCGTCGACGAAATCGCGGAAGATGTGCCGCGACTTGGCCCGCTCATAGCCGTTGCCAATGCGGGCGCCAAGTAAGCGATACAGACTGCTGGCCATGAGGGTCAACTGCAGGTCGCAGTCGATCTTCATGGCGACGGCCGAAGAGAGGGCATCCATGTGGAAGAAATCGATGCCGTCGGCGATGCCATTCTCGATGATCATGCGCTGGGCATAGCGACCGATGAGTTTTGCGGCAGAACGTGTGCGCTGGTTGGTGAGCAACAACGTCGGCTCTTCGTGTCCGAGATCGGTCACCGTCAGCTGGCGCAGGGGACCGTCATAGCCGGCCAAGGTAATCCTCTCATCGAGGATCTTCGGGGTGCGGTAGGCACGGGCGATGCCGAGCAGCTCAATGCGCCGCCAAGCGGAGAGCGGGACCTGGCGGATCGCTTCGAGCATTCTCTTCGAGCGTCGTCTGAGCGTGATGAAGGCGACCCCGAGTTGATTGAGCCGGTTGAGATTGGCATAGGTGGTCAGCTTCGAATCGAACACCAGCTCCTCGGGCAGGTGGCCGGTTCGCTCCTGCCAAAACCGCACGAAGCGCAAGAGCTCGTCGTTCTGCGCGGACTTGCGCAGCTGCCCGTTGGCATAGCAGAAGACGCGCGTGTCGGCATCTTGGGCCAAGAACGCCAGCATCCCCTTCTGGCGCCGCGAGCGCTTGGAGACATAGTGTTTCTCCACCAGGGCATCATCGCCGTGGTAGGGGATCGTGTGGAAATCCAGATCAAAGGAGACCCCGCGCTCAAGCCCCAAGGCGCCCACCGCATCGAACCAGCGCTGCATCAGCCGCGGATGGCAGCGCGGGTCGATGCGCGTGCTGTACTCGGTCAGAAACGCCCGTTTCGGGCTTACGTTCAGGCCGGCAAAGAGCGCCAGGCCCTCGTCAAAGACATGGCTCATGATATGGCTGTGGCGGGCATTGCCGAATAGCTTCAGGGCCAACAGTGCCCGCATCGCATGCCCCGCGGGCACCATCTGCGAGCCGGGAAAACCCACCTCCTCGAGCAGTTTGTCGAAGGGGATCGCCGCCAGGGTCGGCAGGAACAGAAACAGCCCGCCGAAACGCGTGCGAAACCGCCGCGGGGCCAGCTCGAGTTGGCGCACATCGGCCACTTCGGCAGTATCCGCACGCGCCGCACTGGGGCGCTCCTCGCCGCGGCGTCGCGGCAAGCGCGCGAAGCCCTCTTGCTTGAGCATGAGTGAGACGGCGGCGGGACTGAGGCGATGGCCGGACTCTTCCAAGGCCTTGCTGATATCGTAGATGGACAGATTCTGCTTGCGCAGGCGAATGACCTGCTCGCACACCCGATCCCGCTTCGGGGCGACCGTCGGTCCTTTCTGCGGTGGACGGAAGAACTCGCGGTGGGGGTTCTGACGAAACCCATGACAGAGTACGCGGAAACTGCCCGGAGTGTAGCCGAAGCGGCGTGCCGCCTCGGCTGACGGTAGCCCCTCGACGAAGTAGGCGCGCAGGGCCTCGTACTGGCGATGGGTGGAGCTGGCTGGTTCGATGAAGAAGGCAGCGATGTTAGTTATCTTTTTGTCTACGCTGTTAGACATAGTGCCACTATGTCTAACGTGGCCTCGCCTGTCAAGATACAATCGGTTGCAGCATACTCCGAGAGCAAAATATAAGGAAATACGGACAACTAACTGTAGGACTTCGCAGCCGCCGTTTCCGGCAGATTTCTAGATGACTTGGTGGCTCGCAGGCGTTATGTTTCAAATCTAAATAACGCAGATCGCCGCTCGTCCTAGGTATCCACGGCATCGCTCCCTCTGTGCCGTTAGGTCAGCGGCTGCCTGTGGGAATCCAGGCTAGTTCACGTATCGGCCACCGCCAGAACCAGCGCCTGATGGCGAGCGGGTTTGCCCACGTGCAGCGCGGTGGATTACGCCGCAGCGGCTCGTTGGATTTGGATTTCCATACGGTGCCGGCGAACAGCGAGCGCGAGTCGCTGCAGAAGTACTGCGTCTTGCGGTGCCGGTCGCGAAAGCTGCTGGCCGAGATCTACGGACGACCCGCCTTCGCCTGGCGCCCGGGTGAGGCTGCGCAGCCTCACCCCGGAGCTATCGCATGCCCCGGGTGCTGGACGAGCGGGTCTCGCTCAAGGGCTACGCCAACAAGCCCATCCGACAACTGGCCATCTTGGACCTCGGCCATGATGAGCCGACCATCTTGCTGAGCAACGACCTGCGCGCCACTCCGGCCACATTGATCACCCGCTATGCCGAGCGCATGCTGATCGAGAACGGCATCGCCGAGGCGATTCACTTCTTCCACATCGATGCGCTCTCTTCCATGGTCGGGCTGAAAGTTGACTTCGACCTGCAGATCACGCTGATGGTCAGCGCCCTGTATCGGCTGCTGGCGGAACACCTGGCAGAGAACTACCGCCGCGCCACCGCCAAGAAGTGGTTCAACAATCTGTTGGACGTCTCCGGTCAAGTCGCGATCAGCGACACGCGCGTCACGGTCACCCTCGATAAGCGCGCCCACCATCCCTACCTGGTCGATTCCGGCCTCGCCGAGGAGCCAACACCCATGCTCTGGCTGGATGGGCGAGAGCTTTTCCATCGCTTCGCTTGATCATCTGGCGCCGTTGCCGAGTCGGATTTGTTAGGTGAATTCAGTACCGTGGAAATCGAGGCCAGTTGCGCTTCTGCTGAGCTTGCCAGAGGCGCGGCGGCTTGATGCGGTGAGCTTGCTGTGAAGCCAGGCGGGAGACCAGCCATCGCTGTTTACAGTGTAAACAGCGCCTGTCGAAGGCCATCGCAGCCTCGAGGCGCGTAGCACGTCCTGGGTCCGGTGAAGTCGGGTTGTCCTTGGCGACCACGCGCGGCAAAGCGCACTGGCGTGATGCCGCCAGGCGGTCCACGCGAGCGTGAACGGCGCAAAGCCGGCAGGGGCCGGGAATACGGTTAGTCCCCTACCCTCCCCTGCCCACGCGCGAATTCCGGCTGATCCGCGATCGCCTCGAGGGCGATGGCGAGCTCCGCCGGCGCCTTAATGCCGATGCTGATCTGCTGGCCGCCCAAACTGCGGATTCGCATGCGCACGGTGCGGCCGTCAGCGCGCTCGATGACCAGGTTCTCGCCTGGGCGGCGGGTGAGGATCAGCATGGTCGCGTCCTTGCGTTTGATGGAACGGATGGCGTGTAGCGAGCGCAAGAAGCGAGCACGCCAGAGTCCGCACCACAGTAACGCAATCCCGAAAGCACGAAATAACGCAATAACGAATGCACGATAGAACGAAAACGTGCTTTCCTTAAAAAGGGAATTCGCTCAAACGTTAATTCGTGATAACGTTAAATCACGAATTAACGTCCGGCACAACAGAGAAGGGAGTTCGCATGGCGCATATCATCGGTTTCATTTCCCAGAAGGGCGGCGTCGGCAAGAGCACGCTCGCCCGCCTGGTTGCCCGCGAGTACGCCGCCAGCGGCTGGAATGTCAAGATCGCCGACCTCGACCCGGGGCAGGGGACCTCCTTCAAATGGCACAACCGACGCCTCAAGTCGAAGGTCGAGCCGGATATCGCCGTCGAGCGCTTCCGCACCGTCGAGAAGGCGCTCCCCTTCGCCGACCACTACGACCTCTTCATCTTCGACGGCCCGGCCCACTCCAATGCCGGCACCCTGGCCATCGCCCAGGCGAGCGGTGTTGCGGTGCTGCCGACCGGTCTGTCGGTTGATGACATGGAGCCGGCCGTGCTCTTGGCGCACGAGCTGGTCGGGCAGGGGATCCCCCGCGAAAAACTTGTCTTTGCGTTCTGCCGGGTCGGCGAGAGCGACAACGAACTCTCCGAAAGCCTCTCCTATATCACCCAGGCCGGCTACAGCGCTCTGCCGGCCGTGTTACCGGAGCGCACCGCCTACCGGCGGGCCACTGACGAGGGCAAGGCGCTTACCGAGTGCACCTTCCCGACCCTCAAGCAGAAGGCTGACGACGTCGCCCAGGCAATTATCGACCGGCTGTCGGCCGCCACCTCCGCGTCCACCTCAAGGCCAAGGAGCGCCGCATATGGCTAAACCGCCGCCACCCCCAGGCAATCCCGCCACAAGCGCCAACGTTAAGGGCGAAGCCCCGCCGGCGGCGGCCGTGATCCATAATCTCAAGAAGCCGCAGAGCGGCGACCTCAAGCCGCTCAACTTCAAGGTCGAACCGGAATTTCACCGCGCCTTCAAGGCTTATGCCGCCTCGCATGGCATTAGCATGGTCGAGCTGCTGCGCGAGGGGTTCGACCTCGTCAAACAGCATCGGGGCGGTCATTAAATAAAGAATGCGGGAAATAACGAAATAACGAAATAACGAATTCCGGAAAGCGCGAATTCATTATTATTCCATGAAAAGGGGAGGGGATGTCAAAGAAGGCCGTCAGCAAAGTCCCCGCCAAGGCCGGACGCAGTCTGCAATATGACCTGTTCATCACCTTCTTCGGCGATGCGGCCGAGCTCTCGAACACTATCGAACTGTGGGACGCCATCCCCAAATACGCCGTCTCGCTCCGCAGCCAGGCCGCAAAGCGGGGATCTGAGGGGCGGCTGCCTGTCCACGAGCACCGCTTCGTCTATACAACCCGCCGCGGCGGCCAGCGCAGCCAGAATTCTTGCCGGGTTGCTATCCAGCCTGCCTCGGTCAAGACCAAGGAGGGGTATGTCGATTTTTATCCCAGCACCGATGAGGAACTGATCGAGGAAGTGATTCGCAAGATTTTCGCCGACCAGCAGTGCGGGGTACACGACCCGGACAACACCGAGAGCTGGGTGCGGTTTTCCGTGCAGATGATCCGCCGCGAGCTCAAGGCGCGCGGCAAGACCCGCAGCCTCGATGAGATCAAGCACTCCATCACCATTCTCTCTAAGACCCACGTATCGCTCTATCTCGATGACAGTGATGACGCCGTCTACTCCGCGCCAATTCTTTCCGATGTCACCCGCGTCACCCGCGAAAAATACCTCAATGACACCTCGATGACCTGGGTGGCCAGGCTGCCGGCTCTGATCTCCAAAAGCGTCAACGAGCTCACCTACCGCCAGTTCAACTACGGCGTGCTGATGTCACTGTCGTCGCAGATAGCCCGCTGGCTCCACAAACGCCTCTCCCATAGCTACACCAACGCCAGCTTCATCGATGCCTACGAGACCCTGTTCTCTACCATCCAGCGTGACAGCGGCCTGCTGACCTACACGCGCACCAACGATAATCTGCGCGCCCTCGAGGCTGCCTTCAACGAGCTGCAGGCTTCCCATGTTCTTCACAGCTGGGAGCGCGCCGATGAGCGCCGCGTAGGGCGCAGGATTGTCGACATCAAGTACTGCCTGCACGCCCACGCCGACTTCATCAAGGACGTTAAGGCCGCCAATGCCCGACTCAAGGACTCCAATGGCGCGCTGGCCGGCCGTTCTGTGCATAACCAGCTGCCGGGTGGTAGGCACAAGCCGCAATAGGTGGTAGGTAGGCCCCGCAGAGGTGGTAGGTAGAGGCCGCAATAGGTGGTAGGTAGGCCCCGCAATGGGGGTTTTGGACCTGCCCAGATCCCCATTCGACCCGCCTGCAGAGCCCGCCAGGTGGTAGGCACAGCTCGCAATGCCCTGGCAAAGTGGTAGGTAGACGCCGTAAAGGTGGTAGGTACAAGCCGCAATGGCCCAACAAAGTGGTAGGCAGACGCCGCACGAGACGGGCAGGTGGTAGGCAGACGCCGCACTATCTGTTTTATATATCTTTGTTATTACTAACGTTTTTGACGGTTACAGCTGCCTTATTCTTTCCTTTCTTATTCTTTAGAATCCTCTTTTATCCGCTGTGCGCAGCTTCCCCCGCATTCCCTCGCAAGCGCACCGCTGCCGCACCCGGTCCTACGGGCGGCCGCTAATCAGTCAGCTGCTCACGCGCCCGCCTTTTATGTGCACCCCTTCGCCTGGTAACGGCGTCATCATCAATTTTGTGCAGAACTGCCGGCGGTGCAGCCGCAGCCGGCACCAGAGTTCTTCGCGGTCGCGATCGCGCCAGTCTCCAGGGACCGGGCCGGTCTGCTTGCCGTGCTCGCCCGCATGAAAGAACTCGCCCGGCATCGCTATCTCGAAGTCGAAGTCGAACGCCATATCCCGGCCGCGCTGCTCAGATCCTCCCGCGTTGCCGGCCGGATTCGGGTCGATGCCCGCGTCAACGCCATCTTTCCGCATGCCGATCAGGAGGGCCCGTGAGGCTACGAGATCAAGAACCGCGGCTTACCGGCTTTGCCAGCGGCGGCGAGAAGGGCCTGTGGTTCTCCGCCGTGCGCTCCAGCGACACCACCCTGGTGATCGCCGACAGCGTCATCGATGCGCTTTCGTCCGCAGCTCTACATCCTGATGAGGTTGCCCGCTATGTCATCACCGGCGGAGCGATGAACCCCAATCAGCCCGGGCTGATCAGCGCCGCGGCCGATGGGGCAGGGGAGCCGGGTGATCATTGCCGCCGATAACGATCCAGCCGTCCCTACCTCATCGTAATTCGCGACCTGCCAGCAGGCGAGGGCGTTGACTGGAACCAGGTGCTCACCGCCCGGGCCGCGGCCACACAGGGCCCGCCGGGGCCCCCGCCTCCTCATGCGATGGTTCTTTGTATTCACTCAAAGAAATTGGCGTGAAGCAGGTCGAAATCTCGAAGTTCGAAAACCGCACCGACGTGTTTTGTATGCACGCTGCGCCGATTCATCCACGCGATGGGCGGCGTGGCAGCGCGCTCCAAAACAGCGCCAGTGTGGTTACACTCCCGCCTTGTGTGCGGACGCTACGACCTTCATACCTCGGTGCACGAGCTGCTGCGCCTGCTGCGGGCGAAGCTCAGCGCATTGCCACCCCCCCAGCTTCAACATCGCGCCCACGCGCCATGTGGCGGTGATTCGCGAGACGGAGCCGGGGCAGCGGGAGGCGGTGGCTCTGCGCTGGGGCTTGGTGCCGAGCTGGAGCAAGGGCCCAGACACACGCTACAGCATGATCAATGCACGCGCCTGGTGCTCGCCTACAGCCGGATGCTGTTCATCCAGTACTACCCCCGCTTCACGCGCTTTGAGGCCAAGGCCTTTCTCACCGAGGCGATGAGGTTCTTCGACGGCGCGTGCCCGCGCTGCATCATCGACAACACCAGCG
>CAZLYT010000536.1:0-1831 GCA_964563515.1 uncultured Candidatus Competibacteraceae bacterium
CTTCTCAATGCCGCCTTCATGCTGGCGCTGGTCGCATGGATTGCCTTCGAGGCGTTACAGCGGTTGAGATCGCCCATCGCGGTCCAAGGGCCCCTGGTGCTGTTGGTGGCCGCCGTGGGACTTGGCCTCAACCTTGTCGTGCTGCGGGTGCTGCATGGCGGCGAAGACCTCAACACGCGCGCCGCCCGGCTGCATGTTATGGGTGACTTATTGGGCTCGGTGGCCGCTTTGTCGGCCGGATTGGTGATCACCCTCACCGGGTGGACGCCGGTGGATTCCATCCTGTCGCTGCTGATCTCTGCTCTGATCCTGCTGTCGACCATGCGCCTGCTACGCGACGCGCTGCAGGTGGTCATGGAAGGCGTTCCCCGCCATCTCGATGTCCAGGTGATCGGCGAAAGTCTGGCGGCTCTGGAGGGAGTGGAAGAGGTCCATGACCTCCACGTTTGGACCTTGGCCAGCGGTCGCTACGCCCTTTCGGCGCATTTGCGGCTGAGCGGGATGGCCCAGTGGCCAAGATTGCTCGCCAGCGTCGAGGAGCTCCTCAAGCAACGCTTCGCCATCGATCACATCACCATTCAACCCGAGCTGCGAGGCCAGGTGGCCTATATTCCAGCCAGTGACCTTGGGAGCCGGCGGCAGCGCTAGCCCGACCTGCTGCCCTGGCCCATTCAGTCGGTGGCGGGCGCGGGATCCTCGTTATACTGATCGGTTAGCGCAGGGTCGGGATGCCAAATCCACTTCCTGCTGACTGGGCGCCCGCGGCGCAGTAGCTCGGGGAGGGTGACGAAAGTGATCTTGTCGCGAGTTTCCTCGAACAGCATTTGCAGCGCCGCCAGCAGTGGCGCCCGATCACGCCGACTCGAGTCGACGGTCTTGTAGAGGGTGTCGTGTAGCAGCACGATACTGCCAGGCTTTATTCGGCCGGACAGGGCATGGTGAAGCTCCTCTGGCGTGTGTGTACGCCAGTCCTCGCAGTGGCAATCCCAACCGATGACCTGATATCCCAGGCGCCATGCCTGAATGCGGGACCGCCACGACTGATGTCCGTAGGGAGGACGAAAGAGCCTCGTGTCAGCTGGCGGTAGCACCTGAGCGCAACGTTCGATCTGTAGCCTGCGGCTGTTGGCTGGGAGCAGCGGGAACGAGGGGTGACTCCAGGAATGGTTACCGATGGCGTGACCTTCCGCGTGGATTCTAGCCACCAGCTGTGGATGCCGGGACGCCGCCTCGCCGACGACAAAAAAGGTGCCCTTGGCGCCGCCCGATGCCAAAAGGTCGAGCAATTGCGGCGTGTGGTGCGGATCCGGGCCATCGTCGAAGGTAAGTGCGGCGACGGGTTCCTCGGTACGCACCCGGATGATGGCGCCGCCGAAACGGGCGCCGAGCTTACCAGCGACTCGGCTGCTCAGGCTCATGTTTGGTGGATGGTCGAGAAACGCACGGGAAGCCCGATTCCAGCCCTCAGAGGGCGAAAACCCGGTGCTTCACCGACCCTTTCACCCGGCCGAAGAACCACCCGAGCTTCCAGACCATGCCGGCGCGACCCCGACGGGTCCGGAGTGGGCGAAACCTAAACAGCGGCTTGAGGCTGTCGATGGCGTCGTTTAGGGTTAACTTCGGCATGCCGTGAGACCGATAGCGCTTGTAGAGCATGACATTGTGCTCACCCCACTTGAGGGCTTGCTTGAAAGTGCCGGGAAGGTCCTGGCGATAGCGCACGTGCATGACGGCGTCGGCTACGAAGTGCAGGGGCACACCGCTGAGCTGCATGCGCCAGCAGTAATCTGTGTCCTGTAGCTTGGGCCAGTCCTCGTCGAAGCCACGGATG
>CAZLYT010000537.1:0-14201 GCA_964563515.1 uncultured Candidatus Competibacteraceae bacterium
TTCAATTTCATCACCCTCGAGCCCTCTGAGCCCGCCACCCAGACGCTGGAGCGCTGGGACATGGCTGGGGGGGAGTTCGAGAGTGTCGCTTGTAACCGATTCATCCGCGAACCGGGCACCGGCTGGCTGCCACTGCACTGATTTGCCGCTGCCAGCTCGAATTTGCGAGCTTGGGTGGATGCGTGCCGAGGGTCGACCACTATTGGCCATCCCCGCTGATGCGGCCACCACCACCGAAGAAGAGGCTGCCAATCGGCTTGTCCCCGGTCTCGCCGAGTTCGATCACCTGGCTGCCGCCATGGTGCGCAAGGCAACAACGATCCTCTAGGCCCGTGGGTGGGGTGGGTTCGCGAAGCGTAGCGGGCCGTCCCGGCTATCGCTGCCCTCAGTCATCTTATTGGCCATGGACCTTCTTGATGTAGCAGTGCCTCCTGGCGCGATGTCTTACGAAAGGGGACAAGATCGCGCCTGGAGACGCTCCCACTCCTCGAATTCTGTTCGCTGCGTGACAGCACTTTGCTGAAGGCGGATGGAATCTCCCAAGCCCCGATTACCGACAGCAGCCGGAAAGCCCGCCGTCAAAGGCGGGATTTGTTCACACCGCCGCTACCAACCCTTCACTTATTCCCGCTTCGAAAGTGGTTAGCTTATTTAGCGAGACGTCCACGGGCACTGCCGCTTCGAAACAGTGCCGGGGACGTGTCAATGGCAAACCACTTCTTGTGAGGACATCGACATGAGCAAAGAAATTCGCGGCTCCGAAAAACTGATGCAGAACTGCAGCGCTGCGACCCCGCTCAGCTCCGAAGAGTTCGAGATGGTAAGCGGAGGCTACGAGTTCTCGTACAAGCCCTTTCCCCGCGGCTTGCCGCCACTGTTCTATTTCCAGGACTTCGCGACGCTGGACGAGCGCGTCGTCAGCGGAATGACGTTCGGGTACTAAGGGAAGCAAACCTTCGGTCGACGGCCGTAGGCTTTGAGTACGAGCGAGGATTAGATCATGGGGCCAACCGGAAATACCCGAGTCGTGCAAATTCACCCGACGCGACGCTGTAATCTACGTTGCCTGCATTGCTATTCCTCGTCATCGCCCGAGGAGCGCGGCATGTTGGATGCCGCGCTCCTATTTCCAGCGATTTCCGACTTGGCAATAGAAGGCTATCAATGGATCAGCCTTTCTGGGGGAGAGCCCGTGCTCTATCCGCCCCTGCCCGCGCTCCTGCAACACGCCAAGGGCCAAGGTTTGCGCACCGCCATGGTCAGCAACGGCATGTTGTTGACGCCGCGGCAACTGGATCGCATCCAGCCCAATCTGGATCTATTGGTGCTCTCGGTCGATGGCAAGCCGGAGTCACACAACCTAATGCGTGGCTCCGAGCAGGCGTTCGAGCTGATGGCAAGCCGGCTGCCCGACTTGCGGGAGCGTGGTATCCCTTTCGGTTTTATCTTCACCTTGACCCAGCACAACTTGGACGAGCTTCCCTGGGTGGCCGAGTTCGCGGCCAATAGTGGTGCCCGGTTGCTGCAGATCCACCCACTCGAAGACTATGGCAATGCTGCCCGGCGGTTGCGGGGGAAGGTTCCAGACGCCACCGAAGGCGCTTATGCCTGGATACTTGGCAAGCAGATCCACGATCGGCTCAAGGACCGCATGGCGGTGCACCTGGATCTGATCCACAGCAGCGTCGCCGAGCGCTCCCCAGAGCTGATCTATGCTGGCCACGAGGAGCCCGACGAGGCTGCGGGGCTCGCCCAATTGATCTCTCCATTGGTCATCGAGCCTGACGGCGCCGTGGTGCCCCTTCAATACGGTTTCTCGCGCCAGCTCGCGGTGGGTCATCTCGCCGAGGCGAGGCTTGGCAGCTTGGCAAAACGCTGGCGGAAGCAGCGTTGGCCAACGTTTCGAGCCTTGTGCCGGGCATTGCGCGACGACATAGCTGCCGCGCCAGAGCCCACCTTCCTCAACTGGTATGAGCGCATCGCTGACAAGGCCGCGGACGCGTTGGGCCAGCCGTTGGCGCTGCCCCAAGGCCGCCAAGGCGGTGCGCCCGAGCTCGCTGGCTAGAGCATCACCGATGATCCAGTCACGACTCTTTCGCAGCGAGGCGCTCGCCCACCAGGCCGACCGCGGGCTGGGCGAGGTGATTCTCGCCAACCAACCGGGGGCCCTCATGTTCAGCGGGTTGGCGGTGCTGATGGCGGTGTTGATCATCGCCTTCGGCTGCTATGGCGAGTTCGCCCGCAAAGCCCATGTGCAGGGCTACCTGACACCGGACAAGGGCTTGCTCAAGGTCTACGCCCCGGTGGGCGGCACCGTGGTGGAGCGGCCGGTCGGGGAGGGCGATCAGGTGCGGCGTGGCGACGTGCTGGCGGTGATTTCCACCGAGCGCGGCAGCTTGCAGACCCTGGAGACCCAGGGCGCCGCCATCGCTTTGCTGACCCAGCGCCGCGACAGCCTGCAGCAGGAGACCCAAGCGCAGCACGAGATTGACAGCCTGCGCCAGCAACGACTGCGGGGCCGCATCGCCAGTTTGCAGACCCAGCTCGAGAAGCTGGACGCCAGCCGCGCCACGCAGCAGGCGAGGCTGCGCGCCGCCGAGGAGTCGGCTGCCCGCTTCGCCGAGCTCAAGAGCAAGCAGTTTGTGGCCGCCGCCCAGGTCGAGCAGATGCGGGACGCTGCCTTGGCCCAGCGCGGGCAGCTGCAGGAGCTGGAGCGTGATCGGGTGGCGCTTCAAGGCGAGCTCGAGATGCTGCACTCGGAGCTCGCGGAGGCCGCGCTGGAGGCCCAGACCCGGCAATCGGCACTCACTCGGGCCGTCAACGAGCTCGATCAGCAGCTCACCGAGCACGAATCCAGCCGCAACATCGTCATCACCGCGCCAGCGAGCGGGGTGGTGACCGCAATCCTGATCGAGCCCGGTCAGCACGGTGATCCCCGCGCCCCCCTGCTCAGCATCATCCCTAATGGCGCTGCGCTGGAGGCGCAGCTTCTGGTCCCCAGCCGCGCCATCGGCTTCATCGAGGTGGGGCATTCGGTGGCGCTGCGCTACCAGGCATTTCCGTACCAACGCTTCGGCCACCACCACGGTGAGATCAATTCCATCGCCAAGACCCTGATCGCGCCCGGTGACGCGTCGCTTCCGGTGCCGCTGCAGGAGCCGGTCTACCTGGTGAGCGTGAAGCTGGATCAGCAGACTGTGCAGGCCTACGGCCGCGAGCTGTCCCTGCAATCCGGAATGCTGTTGGACGGCGACATCTTCCTGGACCGCCGCACCGTGCTGCAGTGGGTGCTCGATCCGCTCTACAGCTTGACCAAGAGCGTCTGACCATGTCCGTAAACAACCTACTCGACTTCACCGGCCGCTCTCGCACGCCCATCATCCTGCAGAACGAGGTCAGCGAATGCGGGGTAGCGTGCCTCGCCATGGTGGCCTGCTACCACGGCTACCGTACCAACCTGGTGACGCTGCAGCGCGACCACTCGCTGGCCGGGCGTGGCACCACACTTGCCGACCTGGTGCGGATCGCCGGCCGAATGAAGCTCGGCGCGCGCCCGGTGAAGGCCGACCTGGAGGCCCTGCCGAAGCTCCGACTGCCCGCCATCCTGCACTGGGACTTCAACCATTTTGTGGTGCTGACCCGAATCCGCGGCGGCAACCTGGAGATCCACGATCCGAGCCGTGGTCGTCGTCGGCTGGCGCTGGAGGAGGTGTCCAAGCACTACACCGGAGTCGCCCTGGAGCTCACCCCCGACCGCGAATTCAAGCCCCGGGACGAAGCCACCCGCCTGTCCTTGCGGCGCCTGCTGGGCCAGATGGTGGGCTTGCGCGGGGCGGTCAGCACGGTGTTGCTGCTGGCTCTGGCGCTGGAAGTGTTCACCCTGGTGGGGCCACTGTTCATGCAGCTGGTGGTGGACAGCGCCGTGGTCTCGGAAGACCGCGACCTGCTGGCGTTGCTAGGCCTCGGATTCCTCATGCTGGGGCTGCTGCGGGTGGGGGTCACCGCGCTGCGCGCCTGGGTCGTGATGGTTCTGAGCACCCAGCTCAACTTCCAGCTCATCAGCAACCTGTTCCGGCATCTGCTGCGACTCCCGCTGGGATTCTTCGAGCGCCGACATCTGGGCGACATCGTCTCCCGCTTCGAGTCCATGACCCAGATCCAGCGCACGCTCACCACCAGCTTCATCGAGGCCTTTCTGGATGGCCTGATGGTGGTGACCACGCTGGTGATGATGTGGGTGTACTCGGGTCTGCTCACCGCCGTGGTGGTGGCGGCGGCGGCTCTCTACGCCGGTCTCCGCCTCATGCTCTACCGCCCCTTGCGCGAGGCTCAGGAGGAGGAGATCTCCAGCGATGCCCGCCAGCACTCCAGCTTCCTGGAGAGCGTGCGAGGCATTCAAAGCATCAAGCTGTTTGGCCGTGAGCATTTGCGACGTACCCAATACGAGAACCTGCTGGCGGACAAATTCAACGCCGGCATCCGCGTGCAACGTCTGGGCATTCTGTACAAGGCACTGAACGGGCTGCTGTTTTCGGCCGAGAACGTAGCCGTGATCTGGGCCGGTGCCCTGTTGATTCTCGATGGCGGCTTCTCGGTGGGGATGCTGTTTGCCTTCGTAGCCTACAAGCAGCAGTTCATCGGTCGGGCCACGGCGCTGGTGGAGAAGGGAATCGAGCTCAAGATCCTGGGTCTGCACACCGAACGGGTCGCGGACATCGCCTTGGCGACGCCGGAGCCGGCGACCGAGGCGGACTCTGCAATCGTCCTGCCCCAGCGCCATGACGTGCGGGTAAGGGCGCTGTGCTTCCAATACGCCGAGAGCGAACCGCCGGTGCTGGACCACGTCGACTTCGTTGTAGCGGAGGGTGAGTCGGTGGCAATCGTGGGGCCCTCAGGTTGCGGCAAGACCACGCTGCTGAAGATTCTGCTGGGTCTGCTGCCGCCCACGGGCGGCGAGGTGCTGGTGGGTGGCGTGCCACTGGTCTGCCTTTCCACCGAGCACTACCGCAATCTGGTGGGTACGGTGATGCAAGAGGACCAGCTCTTCGCCGGCTCCATCGCCGACAACATCACCTTCTTCGACCCGGATCCGGACCTGAAAAGGGTTGCCCAGTGTGCCCAGGTTGCCGCCGTCCACGACGACATCCTGGCCATGCCCATGCACTACCACACCATGGTGGGAGACATGGGCTCGGTGCTCTCAGGCGGCCAGAAACAACGCGTCCTGCTGGCTCGCGCTCTCTACAAACGGCCCAAGATCCTGATGCTCGACGAGGCTACCAGCCATCTGGACGTGACCTCCGAGAGGCTGGTCAATGAAGCGGTCATGAAGCTGAGCCTCACCCGTATCATCGTCGCCCACCGTCCCGAGACCATCGCCAGTGCCGACCGTGTCATCACCCTGGAGCCAACCCGGGGCGAGGGCGGCAAGCGGGCACCGCGGGTGGCACCCGGGGCACTGGTTGCAGCCGCGGCGGGGGCCACGTGACCAGAGCGTTGTTTGACTGCGACCAACTTGCAGAACGGGTCTTCCCGAGCGAAGCGCAGGGTCGCCAGGAGCGATTCACAAGCGGCGTGTGACCGGGCGCACTGCGCCGGTCCCTACCCCAGGGCACTCTTTCGGTGGCCTCCGAAATCCGCGAGCCGACCTGGGTGCCCGGTGTGGTCTCGGGCGATCTCGCGCGGAGCCTCCGCTTCCCACTCAGACCAAGGAGTAAGTCATGAAAGCCGAAGACAGTATTCGTACTCTCACCGAAGAAGAGATGTCGGCAGTCAGCGGCGGCATTCTGCTGCTGTACTGGCTGCTGCTGCGAGACGCGCATTGAGTAGCACGGTGACCGACCTGCCTGTCGTTGGGTCATCCAAAGATCAGGCGGGTCGGCACCGACGTCCTAGTGCCCGTCGGCGTAGAAAACCTTGAATCCGTGCTTGGATTCCCGGGACCCGAACACCGCCCCGCGAGCGCTCGGAAGCCAGTCGAGCCGACCCGACACCGCTCACGGGCGGCGGGTTGGACCACCACGAAGAAGTCATGATCGGACCACTGGTCGGCCGTGCCGCCCTGCCCTGCCATGAAGCCAAGGGCAACGACGGCCAGCACGGAAGGGTCGCGCTGCAAGGCTTCGGCTCAACGCATCGCCGTAGGCTTGATATTGCGCGGCTTGCATGGGTGGTAGCTCTGGGGTTCGACTGCGACAGCCCCCGCCTGCGGGGAGCGCCGGGCATCTTTTGGCGCGAGTCACGCCGTGGACCGAGACAGGCTGCGCAGTGCCTCCACTTGCCAACCATACTCGTCGGCAAAGGCGACCGGGTCGCTGATGGCATGGCCAGAGTAGGCGTAGACCGTGGCGTAGGCGGCATACTCCGCCGCCTCGAGTGCCCGACCGGCGAGAGCTTTGGAGACGGCATAGGTCGCCGAGACCGCGGCGTGGCCGGAGCCATCGATGGAGTTCGAGCCGGGGTGGCTGGTGGCGGTCACCGCCGCCTCTGCTGCCGCCGCCTCCAGCGCCGTCCGGTCGCAGTTGCCCTCCACGAAGGCTCGACCCACCGCTAGCGCAGCCACTGCCCGGGGATCTTCCAGGAGATGGCGCACCCGCTCCACGCAAGCGAGCCCGAAGGCTACACGGAGATTCTCCTGGCGATCGTCGTCGAGGGAGAGTTCGTTGGCGAGGCGCTGGAGCTCATGGTTCATGGGCGGATGCTCGAGCTGATCGACCCAGTATTTCAATTCAATTCGCCGGGAGCGAGGTCAGAGCCCCATGAGCCTTGATGTCGCCCCCGAACGGGTCTTGTTTGCCAATTCTTCGCACAAGAATCACCAGGTCATGACACGTGTGGGCGTCTCACAGAGTCCGGCGAGGTGCCGCCTAGCCACCGCGGTTGACGTTCAAGGTGACGTCGTACAGGTTGGCACCCTCCCATGGCTCTTCGACGGCATCGAAGCGTCCGCTTCCTGTGGCTCCTTCGTAGGCACCTGTGCCAGACAGTACTTCGTAGTCACCGCCTTCGCCGTCGGCTCCCCACCCCCCCGTGAACTTGAGAGTCAGGGAATCGCCGTTCTGGAACGTATAGGTGCTGTAGCCTCCGAAGCTGCCCTCGGGCCCGCGGTTGTCTACATGAAGCACAAAGTCCTTGTAGCCAACGCGACCATCCTCGAATATCGCAACGCCCGCATAGTGGCCGGCACCGACAGCATGACCCTCCACATTGGCGGCGTCGAAGAATTCTCCGGTTAGCTGCCTGGTGACGAGTCGGAACGTGAGAGTCTCTTCCTCCGCCCAGGCGTGCCCAGCAAACATAACGAGCGCCAATGGCGCCAACAAGATAGCTCGCATGGCAGTCATGGGGACCTCCCTGCTTCGGTATCCCAGCGGATACCTGTGACGCGACGGTCTGCCGCTTCCAAAAGCATAGCCCATCGCCAGGAAACCGCCGTGAGCGATGAGGGCCAAATCGAATAGCGTGATTGCGATGCCAGCCCCATTGGCCCTGAATGTCACCAATTGCATCGCTGACATACTGGCGGCTATTAGAATGCAGGGCGCCGCGATTGAGTCGGTCATTCAATGAGTGACGCTCCGTAGCGTTGCCACGGAGCATGCCTGTATGATGCCAGACTTTATTAGAAACCATGCGACACACCGAAGTTCCGATCGACGGCGCGATCCTTCAAAGGTGGACCGTCGGCGGGAGGACGGTCGCTGCCGGTGAGCGAGACAATCAATCCATGAGCATCAAACGACCACTGGTGCGATTGAGCTATTTCCTGGCGGAGTCGGACCACTATCAGCGGGTAAAGCGGGGATTACGTTGGGTGTTGGAGGACCCGAACAGTCGCATCCGACTTTACTTCGACAGCTTCATGATCATTCTCGTGCTCGTCAGTGTCTCCATGCTCGTCTACGACACCTACGGGACCACCGGCCGCTTCGGAGAGTGGTTCGAACGCGCGGTGGTCACGCTGTTTATCGTCGAGTACCTGTTGAGATTGTGGATTTACAGTGACAACCATCGCGTCATCATCGAGCATTTCGAGCGGGCAGATTTCGTCAATGAGCCGTTTCGGATGTGGCCGGCGCTGCGGGAGGTGTTGGCCCGCAAATGGGCCTATGTAACCTCCTTTTACGCGATAGTCGACTTGCTCGCAATTATTCCAACTTACCGCCCGGCGCGCATGCTGCGCCTGTTCTTGCTGTTTCGGCTGCTCAAGCTGTTCCGCTACGCCAACAGCTTGGCCGGCTTTGGCCGAGTGCTCATGGAGAAACGTTTCGAGCTGATGGCCTTATCCGTGTTTCTGGCTTTTATCATCTTCAGCGCGGCCTCGGCGTTGGTGATCTTTGAAGTCGAGAATCCTGACAGCGGTATCAACAGCTTCTGGGACGGTATTTATTGGGCCCTTATTACGGTCTCCACTGTCGGCTATGGCGATATCGTGCCGGCCACGCCGGAGGGGCGTTTGGTCGCAATCATGCTGATATTGGCGGGCCTTGGCACGTTCTCCTTCCTGGCATCGATCATCGTTACGGCATTTTCCGAGCAACTGCCGGAGCTGCAGATCAGACAGGTCTACGGAGAGCTGGAGCGCCGTGGGGGCCATACCATCGTATGCGGATTCGGCCGAGTGGGGCAGGAGGTGGCGGAATCCCTGGCACGCGATGACGAACGTTTCGTGGTCGTCGATCCTCGAGAGGAACATTATCGGCTGGCGCGACGCCGAGGGTACCAGGCCGTCAAGGGCAGTGCCGAGTCCGAGGAGATGCTCGATGCGCTGCACGTGGAGACGGCGGACCGCATTCTTTGCCTCACCGGCGACGATGTGGTCAACGTGTACATCACCGTCAGTGCGCGCCACCGCAACCCTGATATCGACATCGTCGCCCGCGCCAATCACCCAGAAAACGTAGTGAAGCTCGAGCGTGCCGGGGCAAACCATACCGTAAGTCCTTTTGACAGTATCGGCAGCCTGGCAGTCCAGTACATCGGTCAGCCGGTGGCGTTTGATGCGGTGTTGGAGGTGATGACCATAGGACAAGGTGCCGGCGTTGACGCTATTCGTGTTTCGGACCAATCGGCGTTGGTTGGTAGACGGGTGGGTGACTTGGAGCTGGAGTCCCACAAGCTGATTCTGTTCGGCGTGGTCAGCGAACGCGAGGATATAGACGATCACCTGGTTTACCGGACAGCCGGAATACCAAGGGCTCGGTTCGTCTTCAACCCCGGCGCTCGTTTTGTTCTAACACTGAACGACGTCCTGGTTGTGTTCGGTCACGAGCTCAGCGTTGCCCATTTCCGCCGATGGTTGGCCGAGTTGTCGAAATGAGTCCGGTTGCCCATTCGATTATCGTCTTCGGCAGCGGTGCCATGGGGCTGGCGGTTGCCGAGCACCTGAAGCGGCATGGCCTGCGCTTTCTCCTCACCGGTGCGACTGTGGAGACCGTGGAGGCCGCGCGCAGCCGGGATTTCGATGCCATCGAGCTCGACTTCACCGACGATGATGCTTTGCGGGCGGCGGGGATCGGCTCCGGCACCCGCTTGATCTTGTGTCTTTACGATGAGCCCGCGAACAATCTGTTCTTGACGCTTTCGGCACGGGCCTTGGCGCCGGACCTGACCATCATCAGTGCCTGCGATTCAAAGGAATCGAATGCAAAGCTGCTGGCGGCGGGGGCGGACAAGACCATCGACCCCTTCGTTATCACCGGTCGCTGGATCCACGACCTGATACGCCGACCCATCGTATGGAAGCTGCTCCACGACACCTTGTTCAGCAGTGCGGACATGGAGCTGGCAGAAGTGCACGTCGATGAGGAATCCGCGCTGCGCGGGCATCCGCTGCGTGAGTTTGCCATTCACGAGCACAACTTGATCCTGCTCGGTTTGGTGTCTCGGGAGCAAGGGTCCGAGCTGGTCTTTCGTCCTTCGGCCCGGGACCGGCGAATCAAAGCCGGGGACATCCTGGTCGTGCTCGGTCCCCTTGCGGAGATCAACGCGTTTCGCGCCGCGGTCCGGCCGCCCAAGTTGTAGCAGATTTTACCCAGCCTCCAGCCAACGCACTGTCACTCGAGAACACGCGCACTGCAAAGTAGTGGAAGGAGCGCCTCCGGCCGCGATTGGGCGGCGGCTGAAGGCATCGCGGCGGGACGTGCCCCAACATGATGGTGAATGCGGTTGCGCCAATCTGCACTCACAACAACTGGAATCCAGCGTGTGGGGCGGGAGCCCCGAAGGGGATTCCGCCGGGGTTGCTACGCCTCCGAGCTCAACGGTTCCCACTGCGCAGGTCATCCACCGGATCTGGTTTGGTCCGGGCTGCTCGTGCCGCCAGCTCGGCCCCAGGGCTGAGCGCCGGCCCTGGACCAGCAACTGCTTCACCGGTACGCAGCCCCGGCTCACCGGCTCGCCGACGCAGATGAATGCAGCGGTGGTAGAAGTGGTCCTCCATGGGGCCGCTGCCAATGCTGACCACCGTGGTCCCGGCGAGCTCCTGGTCGAAGATCGACCGCATCAGCTCGCGGTGCTCCACGTCGAGCGCACCCAGGGCCTCGTCCATGAACACGGCGCTCGGCCGCCGCAGCAATAGTCGGGCGAGGATCAGGCGTTGCTGCTCCTCCAGGGTGAGCTCCCGGTCCCAGCGCTTGTCCTGGTCGAGCTTGGGTGTGAGATGGCCGAGGCCGACGCGCTCCAGGGCCGACTCAACGGCGTCGTCGGCGATCCGGCCGCTGTGATTCGGATAGGTCAGCGCCTCGCGCAAGCTCGAGAGTGGCAGATACGGGCGATGGGGTATGAACATCACCCGCGCTGGCGTTGGCACCCGAATCGCACCCTCACCCCAGGGCCAGATTCCCGCCATGGCCCTGAACATGGCGCTCTTGCCCACCCCGCGCCGGCCCAGTATCAGCAATCGTTCGCCGGGCTGGAGCTCGACCTGCGGCTGATCCAGCTCCACCTGGCCGTCGAGCAGCGCGACCCGAAGGTTGTCGAATACGACCCCCCCGCCCTCATGCTCCCCGTAGTCGATGCGGCCACTGGTGTCGGCCAGCTTGTCCAGTTCGGGGAGCGCCTCGCGGAAGCTCGCAACCCGCAGCAGCGTGGCGCGCCAGTCCGCGATTCCCGGGAAGTTGTCGACGAACCAGCGCAGCGCCGCCTGCACGTGATTGAAGGCCCCGACCGCCATCATCAGGCCCCCGAAGCTCAGCCCGCCCTGGAAGTAGCCGGGCGCGGCCACCAGCACCGGCACGATCAGGCCGAGCCAGCCGTAGCCCGAGGTAATCCAGGTCAGTCGAGCCAGCGCGTTGGCGAGCCGGCGGGTAATCCCCACCACGGCCTCCACCGGACGGTCCAGGGCGCGACGTTCGTCGCGCTCCCCGCCGTAGAGGGCGATCGCCTCGGCATTCTCGCTGATCCGCACCAAGGCAAAGCGGAACTCGGCCTCCCGAGCGTAGCGCTCGGCATTGATTCCGATCAGCGGCCGCCCGACTCGCCAGGTCAGCCAGGAGCCGGTGATGGCGTAGGCGAGGGCGCACCACACCAGATAGCCCGGAATGTGAAGGTCTTCGCCGAAAACCACATCCGCAGATAGCATCCACAGCACGCCGAGGAAGCTCACCAAGAGCAGCGAGGACCTGAGCAGACCGATGCCGAGGCCGATGGTGAGCTCGCTCAGATGCAGAGCGTCGGCCTGCATCCGTTGATCGGGGTTGTCGCTGATCTCGCCGGCGAAGGCGAGGAGGTAGGGCCGCTTGCCGCACACCCATTGGTCCAGCAAGTCCCGGGTGAGCCATTCCCGCGCCCGCACCTCCAGGATCTCACGCAGCCAGGTCTCGCTTACCACCAGAGCCAGCAGCACCGCGATGATCACGAGGAAAACCAGCACCTGGTGTAGCAGCTCCTGGAGCTGGCGCTGCTCCAGAGCGTCGAAGAAGTCTCCTTGCCAGGCATTGAGCCGCACCTGGCCAACCATGTTCAGACAGATCACTGCCACGATACCAATGGCCAGCAGGGTGCAGGGCCGGAAGTAACGGGACTGGCGGAGCGCGCGCAGCAGCACGCCGAGCTGGCGCAGGGCGCCGGCGATACCGGCGTCGCGGGTGCGGGCAGAATGCGGCGCGAAGCTCGTGCCGGGATCAGGAGAGGTCATGCCTTCCGGTTCCAATGTGCTGCCGGAATCCGATCATCGAGCGCAACTCTTGCGGCGTGACGGGAGCGACGCCGACGCGGTCACAACGAAGGTGGTCAAAGTCAGTTCCCCGAACGGCGGTCATTTGCCTATGAATCATGCGCCACGCACCAGGAAGTCACCGGAGCGGGGCATCGTCACACTTAACGGGAGCTCGCACGCATGGCCAGGAGTCACTCGGCAGCGCAGATCGATGCGCTGATCGCGTCCATGACCCTTCAGGAAAAGATCGGGCAGATGACGTTGCGAACCGCTGACCTGGTCTGCGGGCCCCGAGCCTCCAAGGTCGGCATGGACGAGATCCGATCCGGACGCGTAGGAACGGTGCTCCACCTGCACGAGGCCGCGGCCGCGCGCAGGGTACAACGATTCGCGGTGGAAGAGTCGCGGCTAGGTATTCCGCTGTTGTTCGCAGGCAACGTCATCCACGGTGACCACACCGTGTTTCCGATCCCGCTGGCCGAGACGTGTGCCTTCGATCCCGATCTGTGGGCGAGGACTGCGCGCTGCACCGCCGTGGAGGGCTGCGCCAACGGAATGATGCTGAACTTCGCCCCGATGCTGGAGATGGCCCGTGACCCACGCTGGGGTCGGATTGCCGAGAGCCCAGGCGAGGATCCTTGGGTCGCTGCGCAGTTCGCTCGGGCCAAGGTCAAAGGCGCCCAGGGAAGTGGCCTGAATGCGGCCGATACCTTTGCCGCCACTGCCAAGCACCTGGCCGGCTATGGTCTGGTTCTGGCGGGCCGCGACTACGCCAGCGTGGAGGTCTCGGAGCGCACCCTGCACGAGGTCTATCTGCTTCCGTTCCGTGCCGCCGTCGAGGCAGGTGTCGCCTGCATCATGCCTTCTTTCACCGACCTCGCCGGCGTCCCCATACACGCCAACGCCAACCTGTTGCGCGACCTGGTCCGCGGCCAGTGGGGCTTCGACGGGGTGGTGGTCAGCGACTACAGCGGCATCGACGAGCTAATCGCCCACGGCGTAGCCGAGGACCTGGCGCAGGCGGCCGCCCTGGCATTGAAGGCGGGGATCGATATCGACCTCATGGGCATCGCCTATCCTGAGGGGCTGCCGGTCGCTCTCGAGCGCGGTTTGATCGAGCTGGCCGAAGTGAACCAGGCGGTGCGTCGCGTCTTGAATCTGAAGGCTGAGCTTGGGCTCTTCGACGATCCCTACCGGCGTGGAGATGTCAGCCTGTTCACGGACGGCCGGCTTTCAGAACACCGCGCCCTGGCCCGGGAGACGGCCCGGCGCTCGATGGTGTTGCTGACCAACCGCAATCAGCTGCTGCCGCTCCTCGACTCGCCGCGCCGCCTTGCTGTGATCGGCCCGCTGGCCGATGCGCCTAGCGAGATGATGGGGCCATGGGCCATGTATGCCAACGGCCAGGAGATGGTGTCTGTGCTGGCGGGCTTGTGGGCGAGCTTTCGCGGCTGCGAGGTGGTGTACGCGGAGGGCGTCGAGATCGACGGTGGCTCCGATGACGGAATCGGCGCCGCGGCTGAGCTGGCCCGCACCGCGGACGTGGTGGTCCTCTGCGTGGGTGAGGCCGCCCACATGAGCGGAGAGGCAGCGAGTCGAGGCCGGCTCGGGCTGCCCGGGCACCAGCCGGCGCTGGCGCGGGCCATCCTGGATCTCGGCAAGCCAGTGGTCGTGTTGCTGTCTTGCGGACGTCCCATTCTGGAGCCCTGGCTGTTCGAGTGGGCGACTGCCGTGGTTACCACCTGGTTCCTGGGTAGCGAGGCCGGACATGCGATCGCTGACGTGCTGAGTGGGCGCTGGAATCCGGGCGGGAGGCTGCCGATCTCGTGACCACTGGAGCTGGGGCAGGTTCCGATCTACTTCGGGCGCCCGCCCTGCGGTCGACCGGCCAATCCGGAAGACCACTACACGAGCAAGTACGTGGATCTTCCGGTAGCGCCGCTGTTCCCATTCGGCCACGGCCTGTCCTACAGCCATTTCATTGCGTCGAAGCTGCGCACCGGTGCCTCTGTGCTCGGCCCCGGACAAACGCTGGCGGTGAATA
>CAZLYT010000538.1:0-7316 GCA_964563515.1 uncultured Candidatus Competibacteraceae bacterium
GCCTCCCAGCTGCGCCGCAGCGCTTCTTCCATGTGCCGGGACACGGGCCCCGTGACCAGCAGCACGTCCGCATGGCGCGGCGAGGCGACGAAGTGCACGCCGTAGCGTTCGACGCCGTAGTAGGGGTTGTTCAGCGCGTGGATCTCGAGCTCGCAGCCGTTGCACGAGCCGGCGTCCACGTGCCGGATGGCGATTGAGCCGCGGAACTGCCGGTCCACGTGGCGCTTGAGCTCGACGCCGCGGGCCGCCAACTGGGAATCCTCCGGGGGCGGCTCCGTGACGACACCGGTGCCGATCATCTTGAGGAACAGCTTGAACATCAGAGATCGTGCCCCGAGTAAGAGGCATTGACCGACTTATTGCACACCGGGAAGTCCGGCACGATGTTGTCCTGGATCATCAGCTCCAGCGCTGGCCACAGCAGCCAGCTCGGATCACGCGGAAAGAACCTGGTGATGCTGCCCTCGGGGCCGAGCTGCACATAGGTCACGATCTCGCCGCGCCATCCCTCGACGATTCCGAGACCTTCGCAGGGCGCGCCGATCGGGGGGAACGGACGAACCCGATCAGCGTCGGGCAGCGAGCGCAGCAGCTCGCCGATCAGGCCCAATGATTCACTGATTTCCTCCGCGCGGATCCTGGCACGCGCGGCAACGTCGCCAGCCCGATAGGTGGGCACGGCAAAGGAGAACCGCTGGTAGGGTGCGTACGGCGCATGGCGCCTGACGTCGAAAGCCCGCCCGGAGGCCCTGCCGACGTAGCCCACGACGCCGAGGCGGGCCGCCTGGTCGGGCGCGAGCCGCCCGGTGGTCATCAGGCGATCTTCCAACGACTCGGAGTCCTCCAGCCTGATGACGATCTCGGCGGCTTCGCGGGAAAGCTCTGCCACCTCCCGCATCATCGCATCGATCCGTGGAGCATCCAGGTCGCAGGCGACGCCGCCGGGCACGATCCGGTCCATCATGAAACGATGGCCGAAGGCTGCCTCGCTCGCCCGCACCAGCTGCTCCTTGATCCGGGTGAGCTGATACTGGGCGAAGGCGAAGCCCACGTCGTTGCAGATCGCGCCGATGTCGCCGAGATGATTGGCCACCCGCTCACGCTCGGCCATGATGGCCCGCAGCCACTGGACCCGGGGCGGAACTTCCAGCCCCGCGGCGCGTTCCAGCGCCTGGCAGGCGGCCCAGGTGTGGGCCACCGTGGAATCGCCGGACACCCGTCCCGCCAGGCGGGCCAGTGAGATCGGGTCCCGGCCCACGGCCAGCTTCTCGATGCCCTTGTGCACGTAGCCCAGGCGTTGCTCCAGGTTCAGGATCGATTCGCCGACAGCCTGGAAGCGGAAATGACCGGGCTCGATGATGCCCGCATGCACCGGGCCCACCGGGATCTCCACGATGCCGTGGCCGCGCGCCCGCGCGAACGGATATTCGGTGTCCGGCGGCGTCTGACGTGCTGGGCCGGGCGCAGCCGGGAAGTCCGGTTGCAACGGGAATTCGTGTTCGCTCCAGGCCTGGTGGCGAGTCCAGCGGCGGTCGTCGGGCGCGTTCGCGAGCTCGATACCCGTCAGGTCGTGAGCGTGACGCTCCGGCCGGTCCGCGGCCGGGTAGCGTGGCGCGTGGGACGCAAGCCGCTCACCGGCAGCGACGCGGGTCCGCAGCACCAGATAGCCGCCGGAAGCCTCAAGCACACAGAACGCTTCGTGGCCGTCGCTCACCGGGTTGGCCCAGAACGCGCACCAGCGCAGGGCGCGGCCCTGCGCCACGGCCGCCGCCTCGCCCCAGCAGGCTGCCGCCACAGGCACCACGGTGGCCGGCGGCAATGCCGACCGGTCGGGGTCACCGACGGCCACGCCCGCGGCGGCACAGGCATCGAGAAACGGCACCAGCTCGTCGTCCGTCATGAGAGCAATCCTTCGCTGGTGATGAGCCGCGTCACCTGATCGAACCAGTTGGCGATGAATCCGGGAATGGCGAGGCCGAGCCACAGCACCAGGGCCAGGTGCAGATAGACCGGGAACATGTTGACCTTCATCGGCGCCTGTGACTCCGGTCTGGCACCGAACACCATCGGGTGCAGGTGCCTGAACAGGCCCGAGAACGCCACGGCGATGCCGACCAGCAGCGGGATGGCCAGCCACGGCCACTTCTCCACGGTTGCCGAAAGCACCAGGAACTCGCTGGTGAAGACGCCGAACGGCGGAAAGCCGGCGATGGCGACCGTGCCGATCAGGAGCCCCCAGCCCACGCTCGGCTGGGTGCTGATCAGGCCGCGAATGCGGTCCATGGTCTGGGTGCCGGCGATCTGGCTGGCGTGCCCGACGGTGACGAAGATGGCCGACTTGGTCAGCGAGTGCACGGTCATGTGCAGGAGCGCACCGAACGTCGCCAGCGGACCGCCGAGGCCGAATGCAAAGCTCATCAGGCCCATGTGCTCGATGGAGGAGTAGCTGAACAGCCGTTTTATGTCGCGTTGGCGGTGCAGGAACAGCCCCGCCACCATGAAGGACAGCAGTCCGAAGCCCATCATCAGATAGCCGGCCAGGTGCGGCGGGTGCACCTCGCCGCCGGCCAGCGCGCCGTCCACCAGCATCTTGACCCGCACCACCGCATACAGGGCGACGTTCAGCAGCAGTCCGGAAAGCACCGCCGACATGGGGGTCGGGCCTTCCGAGTGGGCGTCCGGCAACCAGTTGTGCAGCGGCACCAGTCCCACCTTGGTGCCGTAGCCAACGAGGAGGAACACGAAAGCGATCCCCATGACGGACGGCTCGAGCTGGTCGGAGTGCCGATACAGCTCCGTCCACAGCAGCGCGTCACCGGAATCGGGTATGGCCTGCGAAGCGGCCAGATACAGCAGCACGGTGCCGAACAGCGCCTGGGCGATGCCGACGCCGCAGAGGATGAAGTACTTCCACGCCGCTTCCACCGATTCCGGCGTGCGGTAGAGGCTCACCAGCAGCACGGTGGCCAGGGTCGCACCCTCCAGCGCCACCCACAGGATGCCGAGGTTGTTGGTGGACAGGGCGAGCTGCATGGTGAACAGGAAGCCCTGGAAGCTCGCGTGGTACAGTCGCATCCCGCCGCTGCCGATGCGGCCTCGGTGCAGCTCGTGGGCCATGTACGGCCGCGAGAAGATGGCGGTGGTGGAACCGACGAAGGCGGTCAATACGATCAGGTAGACGTTGAAGGCGTCGACGTAGAACAGCCCGCCGCCGACGGAGCCGGAGCCCAGGACCTCGAAAGCCAGCGCCACCGAGGCGCCGGTGCCGAGCACCGAAGCCACGACGTTCAGCAGCGACCCGGCGCCGGAGTGCCTGATCCATCCCAGGGCCAGGGCGCCGAGCAGCGGGAACAGCAGCGTGAAGGCGAGCGCCGTCACCTTTCCACCTCCGAGAGGCGGTTGAGGGCGTCGACGTCCAGGGTCTCGATGCTGTCCCTGATGTGGAAGAAAATCACGCCGAACAGCACCGCCGCGATCAGGACGTCGAAAGCGACCCCCAGCTCGACGATCATCGGCATGCCCTGGGTGGCGGCCACCGCAGCGAAGAAGATGCCGTTCTCCAGCGCCATGAAACCCACCACCTGGGTCACCGCGGTGCGCCGGATCACCAGCATCAGCATGCCCAGCAGCACGTTGGCCATGCTGATCGCCACCACGTCGCGGGTGACGCCTTCCACCAGCTGCTGGATCGGCAAGGCCACGCTGTAGCAGAAGACCACCAGCGCGCCGGCGATCAGCAGGATGATGCCGGGCCGTAAGATGGCGTCGGAACCGCGCAGGATGCCTAGCTGGCGCGCCTGTCGGGTGAGCAGCAGCGGAATCAGAATGCCTTTCAGGGCTGCCGTCAGCAGTGCCGAGAGATAGAGGTGTGGGTGGCTCGCATCCCACGCCACCAGCGCCGTGGTCAACGCCAAGAGCCAGCCCTGCCAGGCAAACGTCCGGATGGTGGCGATGACGCGGGACTGCGTGAGCAGGGCGAACGAGGTGATCAGGATCATCGCCGCCAGGGTGATGATCGCCTGCTCTGCGAGCAGCAGATCGAGGTAACGGTTCACTACACGCTCTCCAGCATCACGAAGCTCAGCATGCCCACCAGAGCCAGCGTGAACGCGCCGGCTAAGAACACCGGCACCTTGAACAGCCGCATCTTGGCCATCAGGCTTTCGCCCAGGGCCAGCGCCGCACCCAGGATCGACAGCTTCACCAGCAGCAGCGCGGAGGCCTTGATGAGCGCCAGCGGTTCCAGCGTCTGGGCGATACCCCAGGGAAAGAACAGGTTGCTGACCAACACGGCGTAGATCATGAGCTTGAGTTGCGCCGCCCACTCCATGAGCGCGAGCTGCCGGCCGGTGTATTCCAGGATCATGGCCTCGTGGATCATGGTCAGCTCGAGGTGGGTGGCCGGGTTGTCGACGGGCACCCGCCCGGTCTCCGCGATGCCCACGAGCAGGAGCGCCAGCAAAGCGAACAGCATCGACGGGCGCAGCGCCAACCCCTGTGAGAGCACGGCCTCGATGACGGTGGACAGGTTGGTGCTGGCCGCGACCATGGCCAGGGTGAAGATCACCATCAGCATGGCGGGTTCGGCCAGGGCGGCCACCGTCATCTCCCGGGAAGCGCCCATGCCGCCGAAGCTGGTGCCCACGTCGAGCCCGGCCAGCGCCAGAAAGAAGCGCCCGAGGGCGAACAGCCCCACCAGCACGATGGCGTCGGCAATGCCAGCCGTCGGCAGCGCGAGTGCGATCATGGGGATCACCGAGGCCGCGATAACGGTGGTGCCGAAGACCAGATAGGGTGCCCCGCGGAAAACCGGCGAGGCGGTGTGTGCCAGCCGCACTTCCTTGGCGAACAGCCGGCGGAGGTCGCGATACGACTGAATCAGCGGCGGCGGCCGTCGATTCTGCAACCAGCATTTCACGCGCTTCACCCAGGCCGCGAACAGGGGTGCCGCCGCGACGAACAGCATCGCCTGCAGGAGCGCGAATATCCACTCGGTCACGTTCACGTGATCAGCCACAGCAGCAGGATGAGGGTCACGAACGAGTACGCCAGGTAGTGGCGGATGTGGCCGGTCTGGATCCGTGCGACCCGGCGGGCGGCGTTGATCACCAGCTGCCCAACCGGCGCGTAGAGCCAGCGCCAGGCCCGGTCTTCCACCTCCAGGTGGTACTCGAGATGCCGGGGCAGGGTGGGGAGAGTGTCGTTCATCTCACGGCTGCGTTGCTCGTTCAAGCGCCACACCGGGCGGAATACCTGCTGTAACGGCATGGCAAAGGCGGTGGCCGTGTATTGCATGCGCGCCGTCACCCCGCCGAAGCCGCAGTCCCAAGGATCCCGGCGCTCGATAGGTCTGATGTCGCGGCGCCGGCGCAGGAACGCCCAGACACCGATCCATCCCGCCAGGGCCACCAGCACGCCGAGCATGACGAGGGGCGCGCTGTAGCTGGCCGTTTCCGGTGAGATCGGCGTGAGCCAGAGCCATCCGTGCCGGGTGGCCGCCGCGATTGACCGATGCAGCATGGACTCGGTCACCGTGCCGATGATCGTCACGAAGGTGGTGGGCAGCACGCCGAACACCAGGCATAGCGCGGCCAGGCCGCCCTGGGCGAGCAGCATTCCCGTCGTGACCTCGCGAGCGCGCCGCACGTGCCGGCTGCGGGGCCGGCCGAGAAAGGAGATGCCATAGACCCTGACGAAGCAGGCGGCGGCCAGCGCCCCGGTCAGTGCCAGGATGGCCGCCACCACGGGCACGATGGCGCGCAGCACGCCGCTCTCCAGGGTGGTGGCCTGCAGCGCGGTCTGGAACGTCAGCCATTCCGAGACGAAGCCGTTGAAAGGCGGCAGCGCCGAGATACTGATGCAGCCCACCAGGAAGAAAAGGCCCGTCCCCGGCATGCGCCGCAGCAGGCCGCCCATCGCTTCCAGGTTGTGCTCGTGGCTGCGCTCGATGACGGCGCCCGCATTGAGGAACAGAAGACTCTTGAACAGGGCGTGATTGACGCAGTGATAGAGGGCGGCGACGAGCCCCAGCACCCCGAGGCCCGGAGCGCCGTTGCTGAGATAAGTCACCGACAATCCGAGGCAGATGAAGATGATGCCGATGTTCTCCACCGACGAGTAGGCGAGCACACGCTTCAGATCGGTGTGTATGAGCGCATAGAGAACGCCGTACACCGCGGTGAGGCTGCCCACCGTCAGCAGCACCAGCCCCCACTCCCACCTGAGTCCCCCCAGCAGATCGAACAGCAACCGCAGGAAGCCATAGATGGCTACCTTCAGCATGACGCCGGACATCAGTGCCGAGATGTGCGACGGCGCCACGGGGTGAGCTTCCGGCAGCCAAACATGCAGCGGAAACAGCCCCGCCTTCATCCCGAAGCCGGCCAGGCCGAGCGCGAACGCCAGGCTCGCCCACAGCGGGCTGAGCTCGGCGGCGCGATAGGCCTCGAAGGTGAAGCCGCCGGCGAATCCGCTGAAGATGCCGAAGCACAGCAGGATCAGCACGGCGCCGATCTGTGCCATCAGCAGGTAGAGAAACGCCGCGCGCCGATTTGCCGCCTGGTGATGCTCGTAGGCGACGAGAAAGTAGCTCGCCACCGACATGACTTCCCACGCCACCATGAAGGCGAAGGCGTCGTCGGCGACCACCACGAGTTGCATGCCGGCAATGAAGAGCCCGGTGAACAGGCCGAGCGCGCCGAGGGAATAGGGGCTCTGCTGATAGGCATGGGTGTAGCTGGGGCCGTAGAGGCTGACCGCCACAGTGACGATGCCGATGATGCCGAGGAAGAACCCGGCGAGCGGATCGAGCCGCAGATGCCAGTGCAGCCAGGGCAGACCGAAGGGTAACTCCGCCGCGAAGGACGCGCCCCCCAGCAGGGTGAAGCCGGCCACCGCCACCGACAGCACGCCGGATGCGCCGAGCAGGGGAAAGGCGCCTTGACGCAGCAGGCGGGGGTGGCGGTCCGCACCCAGAGATATTATCCCTGAGGCGACGGCCGAGAGGATCGCCGCCGCCGTCAGCCATTCGATGGAGAGAATCATGGTCAGGTGTCGGTGAGGATCAGGCGCACGCCGCGCCCGCGTGCCAGGCTTTCCGCGCCTTCGCCGATGAGCTCTATGCCCGCCTGCTGCAGGGCGTCCACCACCTTCATCAGCGACTCGACGGTGCCGCGCACGGTGCCCGCGCAGGCTTCCATGCGTTGGATGGTGGGGAGGGAAAGGCCGCTCAACCGTGCTAGCTCGCGCTGATCGATGGCCAGCAGGGCACGCGCGGCCTTCATCTGGGGTCCGGTGATCATTGACATCCGAACAGA
>CAZLYT010000539.1:0-1797 GCA_964563515.1 uncultured Candidatus Competibacteraceae bacterium
AAGTTTCCCGAGTTCGGCTTCCGCCAGGTCCTTCAGTTCGACGGGTTCCTGATTCCATTTATCGAGCGACCGTATGGCTTCGGGGCGCTTGTCGGACCACTTGGTCGAACATCCGAAGACGCGGGTCTGGGCAACGGGGACCGGTCGTCCAGCCAACAGGGCCTCGATGGCATTGCGAGCATCATGGCGCGTGACAGTGCGAACGTCCGAGTCGTCGATGCGCCCAACGTAACGGAGCTTGCGGTTCTGATCGAATAGGAACACCTGCGGCGTGGCAAGTACGCCGTAGGCCAGCGACATCTGTTGCGTGTCGCCGTCATAGAGGTAAGGAAAAGCGAAATTCTGATCTTTCGCTCGCAGCTTCATATCCTCGAACGAGTCGCTGACGTCCGTATACCCCAGTTCATCGAGCCGCACGGCTTGCGGATCATTCGGTGAAACGGCCACTAGCGCTACTCCCTTGTCCCGGTAATCCGCATGCAGCTGCTTGATGCGCTGCTCGTAGGCTTGCGCGGTAGGACAGTGATTGCAGGTAAAGACGACGAGTAACAGGCGCGAGTCGCGAAAGCTGGCGATCGTGTAATCTTTGCCGTCGACGCCGGGCAATTTGAAGTCGGGTGCGGCGTCCCCGATGGCCAGCGTCTTGAAGCCCGGCGGGTCTGCTGCCTCGATCGGGCCGGCGAGCACGAGGCAGCTAACAGCGACAAGCCACATGAGCAAGCAGCGCACGGCGAATCTCCCGCGGCAAATGGAAAGATGGACATCCGGTGACGGGAATCAGTTTAGGTATTGCCGCGAACGTGTCAAACGCCACGTGGAGTAGTACTGGTAGAACGCCGACAAATCCAATCCGCGAATCGTTCCAACAGGAAATAGACCAAATCGTCCTCGGGCAGCACGGTCTCCGGTGATACGATCTCCTGTCGACCGTCCAGCGCACCCCACTCGCGAAACCGCTTGGCGTGATCGTCCATGATCTGATCCTTGTGCTGCTAGCGTCCCTGCCCGTTTAGTCCGGCAAATGAATATCCCGCATTCCCGTCTCCTCGGCGAGGCCGGTTTCGCACGCGTCACCTATTGCGCTCGTACTCGTACTCGATTCTCCGGCGAGGACGAGGGACGACGAGTACGAGTTCGACGAGGAGCGACGGAGATTTATGGACAGGCTCCTAGCGACGTGCCGGCTTGCCTTCCTTGATATATCCCCTCACAATGGTGTGATCTCTAAGGGGGGCTAAGTAGCATGTTGGCGAAACTGAAGACCTTTTCGCTGTTGGGCATTGATGCCTTGCCGGTCGAAGTGGAGGTGGACGTCTCGCCGGGGGCATTGCCCAAAACCGTCCTGGTCGGGTTGCCGGAGGCGGCAGTCAAGGAAAGTCTTCATCGAGTGGAGCGAGCGATTGTCAATTCCGGTTTTCAACGCCCCCAGGACCGCATCGTGATCAATCTCGCCCCCGCGGAGCTGCCGAAACAGGCCGCATCTTTCGACCTGCCGATCACGCTGGGAGTAATGGCCGGCAGCGGTCAGTTCGCGTCGGAACTGTTGGACCGCTACGCCGTGGTGGGGGAACTATCCCTGGCGGGCCGAACGCGGCCCGTCAAAGGGGCGCTGTCGATGGCGATGGCCGCAGCCAAACAGCGAGGACTAATAGGGCTGGTCGTGCCCACGGACAGCGCGGAGGAAGCTGCCGTGGTCGAATCGATCGACGTGATCGCGGTGGATAGCCTGGCGCAAGCGATCGGCTTTTTCACCGGGAGCGTCGACATCGATCCGACGCCATCTCGGCTGGACCGGCT
>CAZLYT010000540.1:0-3359 GCA_964563515.1 uncultured Candidatus Competibacteraceae bacterium
CGTCCGATACACCAAAACGCCACCATGGACCCGCCATCGTGTGGTCGCGAGTCGACGGTTCCTTGCCGGCCGCTCTAAAGCCGCTACGCGGATCGGCGCAGTATTACCGGCGATGGTTTGCGGTGAAACCGTGGTCTGTCCGCTATTCCCCTGGAAGAGAAAAGATGGATGCCAACTTCTCCGAAGATGTAGTCCCCATGACCGCTCTAGAGGGCAATCCCGGGCGAGTGGTAAGAGGTGCTGCAGAGGCCCACAGACGCGGGGCGCTGGTCGAGACTCGCCCCCAGCTCAGTGGCTGCCACCAGGAGAACGCCACAGTCGAACCAATGCCGGAGGTGGCGCTGGCCAAGGCGGACATCGACCGCGAGATCTACCTGGCGATCGCCGCCAACAGTAGCCCGGAAACCGACGTCCTGGCGGGCATCCTCCGCCACCTCATTCTGCGCCGGCCCGACTTGGGTACGGCCGAGCTCGAGCAGTCGACGGAAACCGCCGCCGCCGTCATCGCTCAGCAGCGCCCGGATCCGTCCCGGGACCTGTCGCCCAACGATGCATTCCGCATGAGCCGCATCCTCGCCGCAGTAGTCCCAACGCTGACCGATCCGTTGCTGCACGACGCCGCCAAGGGCTTTACGCGGGCCTTCTTGCGCAGCTTCCGGCGGAGCGCAACCCAGCGGCGCCAGGTCCAGCCGCTCGAGCTGCAGTTCGACCAGGTGGCGGGGGTGCAGCAGCTCCGAGCCGAGGTGTGGCGCGAGCTGCACGTTGCCGCGGTCGCCGACGAGGCGGTGGCAACCGCCATCGACACCGGCCCGCTAGGCGCGGCCCTTCAAATCGCCACCACGGACGGCGCAGCCACAGCGGTGGCCAAGGTGGAGCTCCTCACGCTGCGGGGCCTGGTTGACGAGCACATCCAGCCGGACGGCAGCTTCGTCATGCCCTCGGGTCAGGTCCAGGCGAGGCTTTCCCAGCTCGGCACCACCATCGCCGGGCTGCGGGAGTCTTACGCGGTCAACCTGGTCGAGATCAACATTGCCATCGGGAAGGCAGAAGAGAAGAAGGACGAGGATTTGACCGCCCTGGAGGCGGCCATCAAGAAGGCCGAGGCCGAGCAGAAGCGCCTCGACGAGCTGCTGAAAGGGATCGCCGGGGGCGCCGAGTCCGGCCTCGGGCTGCTGGCCGCGATTGCCGATCGGCATGATACCGAGCTCGACGGCGACATCCGGGAGTTCGCCGCGATCTCGGTCGGAATGCTCAACGCGATCCGCTCCGTTTCCAGCGCCTCGATCCAGGTGGGAAAGGTCATCAGCGGGCTCGCATCGGCGAGCGCCAGCAAGCTGCTGCTCGGCGGTGGCGTGGGCTTCGCCTTCGTGATGGTGGCCCTGATGATCCAGGTGTCGGGGCTGTTCGGGAAAAGCCGCACCAAGCCGCTCAACGAGGTGATCCTCGAGGAGGTGCGCAAGCTCAGCCAGCTGGTGACGGATCTCCGCGACGAGATGCGGGCCCGGTTCGATCGCCTGGACCAGCGCCTCGACCGAATGTACAGCGGCATCCTGTCCCGGCTGGCCGAGATCGATTTCAACCTTGGCCAGGTCGAAGGTAACGTGGAGGAGCTCCAGGCGTCGCTCTACCAGCTCCACACCGAGCTCACCCGATTGACGGCCGACCTGCAGGCGCAGCTCGACGCGGCGTACCGCCGCGATCTGGTAGAGGCGATCAACGGGTTCCTGAACTTTCAGGAGCGTACCGGACAGCCGATCGATGCCCAGAGCTTCTTCGAGGCCGAGAATCTCTTCTACAGCTGGGGCCACGACCACGCCAAGGATGCCCTGCAGGCCGGCCCCGAGCAGCGGGACTTCACCGACGACGACCTGATTCGCGAGCTGATCAGCTTCGGGGCGGCAACCAACGTCAATTACCTGCGGGCGGTCCCGGCGGAGCGTTTCGGTCTGACCCCACTGTCCCAGAACCGGCTGGCCAATCCGCTCGATTGGATCGTCGCCGCGGAGGCCTACGCACAGCTGAGCGAGGAGTCACCGGCGCTCGCCGGGCAGATAGCGGACAGCCGGGTGCAGGATCTCATCGAGGTCGGCGAGTCGCTGGCTGGCAGCCTGTCTCGGATCGTCGATCCGCAGCTGTTCGCAGCGCTCGCCGATCACTACCGAGCGAGGCTCGACGAGGTGCTGGCGGCCATCGGCAACTTCGAGCAGGCGTTCAGGATCGCCCCCCGCCACCAGCTACATGGTATCGACCTCTGGGGCGGGCCCGAGCAGGCACCGACGTCCCATTTCTTCACCTCCGACGCGTGGGTCGAGCTCGGCCCGTGCGAAGGCGGTCGCTTCGACCCCAGCACCTCCAAGCTGCCGACTGCCGTGCTGAACGACCTCGACCAGGCGGCCCTCAAACCATATTTGATCGCTGACAACCTCAGCCGCAGCCAGCTGCCCGGTGTGGCTAGCGGCCTCTCGCAGCTGAGCGCGTGTATCTCGGCATCGTGGAGGAAGATCAGCGCCGAGGAGCTTGGAATCGGTGGCCTGGTGCGAATCACCAGCGAGCTGACGATCGCGGTAAGCATCCGCTACGGAAACGAGGTGGTGTATCGGTATTCGGCCAACACGCCCGAGCACTTCGCGGCCGTGGTACGGAAGGCAGAGGCGGGCAGCTTCGACCCGAACAAGGAACCGAGGGGGAGGAATCCGTACCCGCTCCTGGTCGGCGACAAGAAGCTGTGGTCGAAGATGTCGACCTTTCAACGGCGGCAGAGCATCGTCAATCCGGCACTGAGAGCGACCACGGCGGCCACGGTCGGAGCGAAGCTGCGCCTCGCCCATCGGGCCTTCTACACCGGAGTCGCCGAGCGGCTCGCGCAGGCCGGAGACCCGATCGGAGTGCGGGGGCAACGCCTGACCGGCTCGAAGGTGCTGTGGCAGAACCTGATCATGTCCGGGCTGCCCATGTCGACCCAGGCCAACGAGGTGCTGCGTGGGCTCCTTTTCGGCGGCAACGCGCTCCTCGCCGGTAGCGACAGCGAGGGCGAGGACACGCTGCTGGACGATCTGCGCGACCTTTACGCGTTCGTCAGCGGCCGCGCGGACGAGCCGCCGCCGGTAAACATCGTCGGCGAGATCCGTGCCCTGGCCTTGGACCGGTTGAGCCGGCTCAGCAGCCTGTTGGACGGCATCCTCGATAGCGGCGATCCGCCGGAGCCTCCCCAGGTGTTTGCACCCACCCTTCTGCGACTGGGGCTGCTCAGGTCCTGAGCCCACGAGTCGACGCCGAGCACAGGATCACCCACGGACACTCCCGCCTGCCTCGCCGGATCATGACCCGTCGATCCGGCGTGCTCGGCACCGGGACAGGCC